>DATNLT010000019.1:0-56089 GCA_035602725.1 Candidatus Acidiferrales bacterium | reverse complement strand
AATGCCCGGCATCTCCGTGCCGATCGTTTCCCAGAGGTAACCGTTGAGGCTGGAGCAGATTTCAACTCGCCTCCTGATTTCCAAACCGGCGGACGCGGCCAACTGACCGTGGGGCTTCCGATCTTCTCGCGCAATCAAGGCGAACTCGCGCAGTCCGACGCGAATCTGCGCGCCCTGGAAGGTGAAACGGAAGCTACGCGCCGGTCCGTGGCAGGCGATGTGCAAGTCGCCTACTACGAACTGGTGGCGAAGCAAACGCAAGTCGCGCTCTATCGGGATAAATTGATTCCCGCGGGCCGCAAGCTCGAGTCGCTCGCCGAAGAGAGCTATCGGGCGGGCCGCACCAGCATCCTCGAAGTGATTGACGCCCAACGCGACGTCCAACAAAACGAGCACGATTACCTGCAAGGCCTTTTCGATTTGCAGCAAGCGTTTGCCGATTTGGAACAAATTGTAGGAGTAAATCTCGATTGATGCAGCGAGTGCCTATGCAAAATCGTTTTCCGGTGGGGAAATGCCGCACGTGGTTATGCCTCGCGGTGGGGGTCGTGGCCGGCGTACTCGCGGGGGGTTGTTCGAAGAAAGGCGGCGGGGATGATGAAACCGCGGCGCCAGAACCCGTCGCGCAGGTCACCCTCACTACGGTCACGCGCGGCGACATCAGCCGAATTCTTCTACTCAACGGCAGCGTCGCGGCACCACCCAACCTCGATGTGAAGGTCACCGCGTTGGTACCCGGCCGCATCGTGGCGCTCGCCGTCGCCGAAGGCGACCGCGTAACCCAAGGCGAATTGCTCGCCCGCATTGACGACCATTCTTACCGCGATCAATTGACGCAGGCCGAGGCGGCGCAAGCCCAGGCGCAGGCCAATCTCGAAAATGCCAAGCTCAACTTCGCGCGCAATCAGGATCTTTTCAATCGCGGCATTTCGGCACGCAAGGATTTGGAGGATTCGCAGATGCAGCAAGCCGTGGCACAAGCCGGCGTGAGCCAGGCCAATGCCGCGCTCAGCATCGCGAAGTTGCAGCTTTCGCGCACGGAAGTTCGCTCGCCCATTGCCGGCACCGTGGTGAAGCGCTCGGTTAGCGTGGGTGAGCAGGTGGATGGCACCGCCGCCACGCCCATCGTCGAGGTGGCGAATCTCGCCGAAGTGGAACTTCAAGCAAACATACCGGCGGCGGATCTCGCACGGCTGAAGGTCGGGCAGCCCGTGAAGCTCACCAGCCAGGCGATGCCCGGCCGTGTTTACACCGGGCACGTGATCGCAATTTCGCAAGCCGTCGATCCCGCGAGCAATGCTGGACTCGTGCGAATACGCATACCGAACTCCTCGGCCGAATTGCGCCTGGGGATGTTCCTCGCGGCCCAAATACCGATCGACACGCATCACAACGTCTTGCTCGTGCCGGCGCAGTCCATCTACAAAGACGACCAAGGGCAAGCGCGAATCTTCCAGGCCGCCGGTGATACTGCCACGGCACAGCCCGTCAAACTCGGCATCGAGACCCCTGATCAGGTGGAAGTCACTGACGGCGCGACCGAAGGCGAGAAAATCATTCTTACCGGCGGCTACGGTCTTGGTGACAAAGCCAAGATTTCCGTGCAAGCCGCGCAGCCTGACTCCGGCGCGGCGAAGCCGGACGACAAAGGTGCCGCCAAGGACGACAAGGATAGCGATAAGAAGGATCCCGAGTAACCATGAACGTCGTCCGCGTTTGCCGCGAGAACCGCTATGCCGTCTATCTGATCACCGCGTTGCTTTTTGGCGCGGGGCTTTGGGCCGTTTTCAACCTGCCAAGCAACATCTATCCAGAGGTAAATTTTCCGCGGATCATGATTCTGGCGCATTCGGGCGACCTGCCGCCGGATTCGATGCTGATTTCCGTTACGCGCCCGCTCGAGGAAGCGGCGATGCAAGTGCAGGGTGTGCACCGCGTCGATTCCAAGACGATCCGCGGGGCATCGGAAATCTCCGTCCTCTTCAATCCCGACGCGGACATGCAATATTCCTTGCAGCTGCTCCAAGGTAGCGTCAATGAAGCACGCGGCGATCTGCCCGACGGTACCGATCTACAAGTCGAACGGGTCAGCCCGACCGTTTTTCCGGTACTGAGCTTGATCCTGAACGGCGATGTCCCCGGCTCCGATCTTCGCGACCAAGCTTATTACGTTTTGCGTCCATTGATTAGCCGCATTCCCGGGGTGGGCATTATCGAAGTGCAGGCCACCGACACGCGGCAGGTTCAGGTCATTGTTGATCCGCAGAAATTGGTTGATCATCGGCTGTCGCTCGTGGACGTGGCGGATCGGCTCAAAGCCACCAATGAAGTCACTTCGGTGGGAAAGCTGCCGAAGAACTATCTGCAATACCTGGTCTTGACCACCGGACAATTCACCACGCTCGATCAGATTCGCAACACCGTGATCGACACGCAGGGAACCACGCCGGTTCACTTGAGCGACATCGCCGAAGTGCGTGACGGAGTGGAAGACCGCACGATTCTCGTCACCGGCAACGGGAAGCCGGCTGCGCTGATCAATATCTCGCGCCAAATCGGAGCCAACATCCTGCAGATCGGCACGGACATTCGCAGCCTGATCGCGAATCTGGGTAATGCCATCCCCAACACCCTGCATATTTCGCTGGTTTACGATCTGGCGCAATTCGTCCGCGATTCGATTGGCAGCGTGCGCGACGCGATTTTGATCGGGGCCGTGCTGGCGGTTCTCATTTTGTACGGGTTCTTGCGCGAAGGTCGCACCACGCTGATCGCCGCCACTTCGCTTCCCCTGAGCGTCGTAGGCACATTTTTCTTCGTCAAGATGCTCGGCGGCACGCTGAACCTGATGTCTCTCGGCGGTCTTGCCATTGCCATTGGCTTGATTATTGACGATGCCGTCGTAATCATCGAAAACATTTACCGGCATCTCGGTCTTGGCGAGCCGCCGGATGTGGCTGCCGAGCGCGGTACTGCGGAGCTGATCGGTCCGGTGGTTGGTTCAACTGCGACCACTCTGGTCGTTTTTCTGCCACTCGGACTCCTTACCGGTTTTGTCGGTGATTTTTTCCGCTCGTTGTGCATGACGCTGGCGATTTCCGTGACGCTTTCACTGGTCTTCGCCATGACGTTGATCCCGTTACTCTCTCAGCGTTTCCTTTCCGCAAAGGCCTATCGGACGTCGTCCGGCCGCTTCATCGAGCCGGTCAACCGCACCTATGAACGCAGCGTGCATTGGGCGTTGCGCCACCGCGTTCTGGTTGCGGCCATAACGTTGCTCGCCGTGGGCGGCGGAGTTTTCTTGTACTACCAACTCGAATCGGATTTCCTGCCGGATATGGATGAGGGCGGTTACGTGCTCGATTACATTACCCCGCCGGGAACGTCTCTCGATGAGACGGACGCCATCGTCCGCAAGATGGAAGCGCGCATCGCCAAAATGCCGGAAACCGAAGCTTTTTCCCGCCGCACTGGCGCCGAGATGGGTCTTTACGCAACGCAGCAAAATAAGGGTGACATCCTCGTAAAGCTTAAACCGCGCTCCGACCGCGATAAGGGTACCGAAGAGGTGATGGACGAGCTACGCCCAGAGGTCGAGAAAGACGCACCCGGAGTGGAAATCGAGTTCACACAAATCCTGCAAGACATGCTTGGCGATCTGCAGGGCACGCCTGAACCTGTCGAAGTGAAGCTCTTCGGGGACAGCATGCCGGCGCTCGAGGCGACGGCCGATGAGGTGGGCGAGAAGCTCCAGAAGGTCCTCGGCATCGTCGATTTCAAGGGCGTGCAAAAGGGTAACCCGGAGATCGTCTTCCACGTCGATCCCACGCAAGCCGGCCGCATCGGTTCGACCGTGGACCAGATCACGCAGCAAGTTAAGGCGGGGCTCTTGGGCGTCACGGAGACCTCACTCCGCCAGTCCGATCGCACGATCGACATTCGTGTCCGCTTTCCGGACAGCTTCCGTTACGACTACAACGACATTGCGCAGTTTCCCGTCGTTACTTCATCGAAGCAAGTGGTGCCGCTGGACTCGGTCGCCTCGGTGGAAAACGTGCAGGGTGAAAGCGCGCTGCTGCGGGAAAATCAGCGCTTGATGGTTTCGTTGACGGCGCGCCTTGAGAATCGTGATCTGGGCGGGGCCATAGCCGACGTACAAAAGATGATGGGAGGGATTCATCTCCCCACCGGAATGACCTATGAGATCGGCGGGCAATACGAAACGCAGCAGCAATCGTTCCAGCAGTTGCTGGGAGTTCTCGGGCTGGCCATGGCCGCCGTATTTACCGTGCTGGTCGTCCAGTTCCGCGCGTTTCGTCCCGCTTTGATTATTCTGTCCGCCGCCCCACTTTCACTGATTGGTGTCTTCGGAATGTTGGTGGCCACCGGCACGCCGCTCAACGTATCGTCGCTGATGGGTATCATTTTGATGCTGGGCCTGGTGGTGAAGAATGGCATCATCCTGTTTGAGTATGTTGCCAAGCTGCGTGAAGAAGAACACATGCCGCTCGACGAGGCCCTAGCAACGGCCGGCCGTATCCGCGTCCGCCCGATCCTGATGACCACGCTCGCCACGCTCTTTGGTCTATTACCTTTGGCGCTAGGATTGGGTTCGGGAGCGGAATTGCAGAAGCCTCTGGCGCTTGCCGTGATCGGCGGCCTGCTGCTTTCCACGTTTATCACGCTGCTCGTGATGCCGGTGCTCTACTCGCTCATCGAACATCACGAGCCGCGTGCCACTGCCGCAGAGCCGCAGCCCTAAGCGCTAAATGGGCTAGCGTGGATAAGAACGCGCATAGATCAGCAGCCGGAACGTTCCGGGGACGGGCTGCGGGCGTTGCGTTCTGCCGCCTGCGGGAGCAGGTGGTATTGCCGATGGTGGCGGGAAATCGGCGGTCACGACGTACACATTGTCGGTAACCGGATCAAGCGCCATCGTCCGCGCCCCTCGTTGCGTCTCGATTTTCTCGACTAGTGAAAATTTGTCTGCGGAGTCCTCGTGGGCAATGGTCAGCGTGCCGTCGCCACAAGAGGCGTATGCGTAGCCGAGGTGCTCGTCAAAGCGATTCGCGTCCACACCGGCGCCGATCGAGACTGTCCCCACCACCTTGCCGTTCGTGCCGTCCACAAACGCCATCATGTTGTCGTGGCAGCCGACGACCAGCCGCTCGTGCTTCGTGTCCATGGCCAGGCCGGAAGGCGAAGTGCAGGGAGCCAGAGGCCAAGTGTTCAACACTTGTAATGTCTTTGAATCGACCTCGGCCAGTTCGCTCTTGCTTTCAATGTTGATGAAGATGTGGCCCTTTTCATCCGACGCAGCCGATTCCGGCCTGCCATCCAGCTTCACCGTACCCACTACCTCGTTCGTCTTCGCGTCAATCGCGGTCGCATCCTCGCTGCGGCCATTCATGGTGAATACGCGCTTAGACGCTGGGTCGTAAAGTATCCCGTCCGGCCCGGTTCCCGTTACCTTCACCTGCGTGATTGGCTTGAGCGTGCCCAAATCGAACACGGTTACCTCGTTACTGCCGCCGTTACTGGTGAAGCCGTGGTTGAATTCATTCGCAATGGCGATGCCGTGCACGCCAGACGTGTCAGGAATATCTCCGGCCACGCGTCCGTCAGACTCGGTGACCATCACGTGCGAGCCTCGGGAGATGAATACGCGATGCGTCGCCGCATCCACTTCCAGATAATCCCATCCGCCTTCGCCCCCAAGCGTGACCGTCTTAATGAGCATGTAGCCGGAGGGACCGGCGGCTGCGGCCTTAACGCCTGCGGAAATCGCGAGCCCCAGAACAAAAACCAGCAGCGAGGAAAATATTGCCATCTGCGTAGATCGGGAAGATTGCATCCGAATGCCTCCATTCAGGAATTGAGGGTCTGGTGCTGCGATCGTGCTCCGGCATTGTATACGATGAGCAAGAACGCGAACCGTGCCTTTTGCTCTAGGGCGCGCGGCTCTTATACCTCTGCGCTTGGTGGCGTCGCCATCCGCTTGCGCTACAGGTTATGCTAAAGGCCAGGATTGAGCTGTAATCTCGCGAGGACGGATGAACAATTTCAGACGGCTGGCCGCATGGCTCGTGCTGCTGGTAGCGGCCACGGCGATGATCGCGCCAAGTACGGTCCCGGCACAGGAATCGCCGGCGCGTGGAAAGGTAGAAGAGTTGATCCACACGAGCGGTGCGGAGGTTGGGGTTGCGTTCCAGATGCTCGACGGCAGCCAGGAGCTATTCCTGAACGCAGACCAACCCTTCCACGCGGCCAGCACTATGAAGGTGCCGGTGATGATCGAGCTTTTCGCGCAGGTGCATGACGGTAAGCTGAGCCTGGCGGATACATTGCTGATCCACAACGAGTTTAAGAGTCTTGCTGACGGTAGCCCATACTCCCTTGATGTGAACGACGACTCCGACGCCGAAGTCTACAAGGCCATCGGTTCCAAGTGGACGCTGCGGGATCTCTGCGAAGCCATGATCACCCGCAGCAGCAACCTTGCCACGAACCTCATCATCGAAAAACTTGGGGTGGATAACGTTCGCGCGCGCGTTCAGAGTTTGGGAGCTGATGGCATGCAAGTGCTTCGCGGCGTGGAGGATGAAAAAGCTTTCGAAAAAGGCATGAACAATACCACCACCGCGCGCGCCCTGGTGATCTTGCTGAAGGCCATCGCGGAGAATCGCGCTGGCGATCCGGAATCGTGCCTTCAAATGCGCGAAATCCTCGAGCGCCAAACGTTCAACGAAGCCATTCCTGCAGGGCTTCCTTCCGGCACGGTGGTGGCTCATAAGACTGGTGAAATCACCGGCGCCCATCACGACGCGGCAATCGTCTATGTCCCGCGGCCCTTCGTGCTCGTGATTTTGGTGAAGGGGATCAATGATCGGGACAAGAGTTCGGCCGTAATGGCGGAAATTACTCGAACGGTCTATTCGGGTTCGCAGCAACCTGCCGCTGCGAAATGAAGGGGAAGAAGGAGATTTTTCATGAGAGAGCGTTTCTGGTGCCGGACCCTGCTGCTCGCGTGCGGAATATTGCTGATCGCCGCTTCTGTTTCCGCTCACACGCTTGAATTGAAAGATGGCCGGCTTCTCGTCGGTAGGTATGTAGGCGGCACGGCGACGACCATTCGGTTCTCGGTGAAGGGTGATGTGCAAGAATACCCACTCGATCAAATTGTTTCGCTCACCTTTACCAATGACCCTGACGCAGATACTCCACCTTCTACTTCTCCCCCCGCGGACGCGCCTCCGGCGAATCCACCGCACAACGAACCGCCTCCGCCATCATCGCCACCTCCTGCGAATCCCCCAATGGCGACGACGGGCGATCAGATTACGGTGCCAACCGGGACTTCGCTCCTGATTCGGATGATCGACAGCGTCGATTCCTCGAAGAATCAAGTGGGCGACAAATTCCACGCTAGCCTCGACGCGGACCTCGTCGTGAATGGCGTGGTTGTCGCGCGGCGCGGCGCGGACGTTTTTGGCAGGCTGACCACCGCGGAATCCGCAGGACATATCGAGGGGAAGTCTGAGTTGCGGCTCGAACTCACCGACATTTCGATCAACGACCGGCTGCGCACCGTTGTGACCGGCGACTACTCGCTCGCGGGCAGCTCTCGTGGCGAAAGCTCGGCCAAGCGCATTGGGGGAGCAACGGCTGGCGGCGCGATCCTCGGGGCCATTCTGGGCGGCGGTAAGGGAGCGGCCATTGGCGCCGGGGTCGGAGCAGGCGCGGCCACCACGGTGCAGGCCACCACTCGCGGCGAACAGGTGAAGGTGCCGAGCGAAACACTCCTCGAATTCCACCTGGACCGTCCGCTCGTTACCGAACCTTCCCACGCCGGCCCCCGTTAGATTTAGGGGACGGTTGATCGAGGAGGTAACTTTTCGGCGCGCCTTGGACGCAGGAATTCAAGAATCCGCTTGCGCGCGCTAGAGCGACTCCGTAAGATACCCGCGATCCAAATCGTGGGAACAAAGTGCCAAAAGAAAAACCAAAGGTAAATATCGGGGAAGTGATTCGCTCTTATCGCGGCCAGCGAGGGTTGTCGCAGGGCGATATCGAACGCCGCACAGGTTTGCTGCGATGCTATCTCTCCCGGGTGGAAAATGGCCACACCGTGCCATCGCTCGAGACGCTTGCCAAGATTGCCGAAGCCATGGACATGGCCCTGGCCGACTTTTTCCCGGGAGCGGAAACGCCGCGCGACCGCGAAACGCAGAAAATGCTGGGTGAGCTTTCCGAAGACGAGATCCGCTTTCTTTCCGAAATCAAGAAATACAGCTCCACGCTTTCCGATGGCGATAAACGCCTCGTTCTGGCCATGATCCGCAAGATGGCCACGATCGTGCCGCCCATGCCTCCGCCGCGCAAGGTTGTAGCCCGGCGTCCCTCTCTCTGATTCATCGATTCCCAGGGGAGTTTCGAACTCACGAAGGAAGTCTTACGCTTCCGCTTCGGCAGGGGCGTTTGCGGCTGGCCGCAGCAGGCTTCCGGCAGTTTCTACCAGCGTGATCCCTAATTGGCTCCAAAGGCGTGTCTTCAGTGTGCGATAGCTCTGCGACCCCGCGAACACATCCGCCAGCATTTGCCGGAATGTGGCGCTATGGCGGGCAAACGCGATCATGCGCGAGGTCACGGTCCCGCCGAGAAACTTGCCGTGATAGAAAAACTGCGAAAGCTTGGCGGCCTGTTCAAGTTCGTGCCGGAAGGCGGCCTGCACGCGGGCCGGATATTCTTCCGGTGCGTTCGCAATGAGGGCTTCCGCCAGAATCTCGCCGGAACGCATGGCGTAATAGATGCCTTCGCCGGTGACGGGATCGACCCAGGCGGCCGCGTCGCCCGCCAGAGCCCAGTTGTGGCCTACCACTTGCCGGCGGCAAAGCGTCTCGCGTCTCGGGGACGGCAGCACATGGCTGTAGAGCTGCGCGCCGCGCATATCGAGCCGTTCGTCCTTTACAAATGCGTCCAGTAACGCTCGCAATTGCCGCGAACCGTGCTTGTGCATGCTCGCGCAAATCCCCACGGAAAGATGACCGAGCCTCGGAAACGACCAGAGGTAACCTTCCAGCCCCTTCACAAATTTCACCTTTAGAAGATTCTCCTCGGCGGGGATGTAATAGCCAAGCGTAAGCTCGAGATCTTCGGGAGGCAGGTTCTGCGCGCAGGGAAGCAGGGAATTCCTAGCTCCTGCGGCGATCACCACGAAATCCGCCTCTCGCCATCCGCCAGCAGTTTCGAGCCGCGCTCGCTCACCCTCGGTTTCCAGACGCGTTACGCGCCCGCGAATCACATCACATCCGGCCGCCGCGGCGCGATCGAGGAGCAGACCATTCAAGACCGTGCGCGCGAAGATTACGATCGGCGAATCCAGATGAAAGCGCGCCCGCGCGCCGTCAGAGGCGATCAATTCCACATCGTTCACGGGCTTTTTGGGTTGCGCACCGGCGAGCAGAAAAGGAAACGCCGCTAACGCCTTTTGCGTAAGTCCGCCGCCGCAGGGCTTTTCCCAGGCGAGATGTTCGTCGTAAAGGGTTGTGGCAAATCCGGAGCGTGAAAGACGCTCGGCGCAAATCGAGCCGGCGGGGCCTCCGCCGATGATGGCGACTTCTCGGGCCTGGGGCATGTAACGCGCTTAATGCGCGAACGCTACTGTAGAGGAAACACGGTAGCGAGGAACCACGCTGCAAGTATAGCATCAAAAGTTGCCGCTGCCGCTGCGGAGCCGGTCCGCCGTCGCAAAGCGTCACCGCCAAATCGCTGCGCGATGGAAAGAATCAGCAACGCCGGCGCCAGCAGCAACGGGAGAAACTGTCCGCTGCGGAAACCGAAGTAGCCTAGCGCTAGCGCCAGGAAAAGCTCGATACGCAGGCCCAGGAACACGCCCCAACGTCCGAAATTGCCGGCGTTTCGCGGAGGTCCGAGCGCCAATTCCTCGGCGGCAAAATAGGGCCAACACGCCAGCACCAGCGGCGCGAACCGCCACCACCTCGGCGCATTTGGCCAGAAGTCAAAAACTTGCCAATTCAACGCCGCTCCGAGCATCACTGCGGAGAGCAATCCCAGCGCCCCTCCCGCCATTACGTTTCCCGTGCCCATACCTGCGTCGCCTCTAATCGCACGCGGAAGCAAGGCGAGCAGTAACAGCCCGGCGAAAATGAGAAACGAAGTCAGATAATCCGCTCCGTAGAGGTGTAACGCGCGGAGCGGCACGCCGGGAATAAGCAGTCCGGCGGCGACGATCGCGACCACCAGCCCACGCAGCAAAATCGCGCCCGCGCCAAAATGACCGTGCAGCGCAGCGGACCGTTCGCCCGTCGAATTGGCAGACTGTGCACGAGCAGAACGCGACCCAAACACCCGGCAGACCAGCGTGGCCGCTAACGGAAAAGGTAAAAACAACCCGGCCAGTGCGATCACGCAGCCCAGTAGGGCCAAGCCTTCGTGTCGCGTCACCGGGCCTCGCGCGGGAATGCCGAGTGCCTGAATCGCCCAGTCCGTGGCCGCCGAAGTCGCTCGCGACTGCAGTAGCACGCTGCTGTGCATCTCCCAGGGGACGCGTATAAACCCCACGGCGCGGCGTTGTTGGAAGTCCGCGTCCGCAGTGCGTGGGCCCGCGGCGGACGAGAGAAGTTGCTTTGCCGCGGACACGAGCTGCGGCGGATCAAATTGTGCGCTAACGATCAGCAGATTTGCTGGAATGCGCCGCGGCAATACCAAAGGCGCAGGTGAAAGCGCAATCGTTCCCGCCGCATCCGGAAATTCATCCGCAAGCCGTACGGCGATCGCCCCGCCAAGCGAATGCCCCACGAAAACGGTGCGGTTCATTTCAATTTGTCCGGAGCGGGCCAGCGATGCAATCGATTCCTCTGCGCATCGTTCGGCATTGCGGAAAGAAAACCGCTCTTTGCTATCGCCTTCGCCCGGGGAATCGAGCAGGTACACGCGAATCCCGGTCTCCGCGAGCCGTTGTCCCACCGAATACATCACGCGCCGGTTCGCAGAAAGGCCATGCAGCACGATCGCGTTGTAAGAAAGCGAAGCGCCTTCGGGAATCCAGTCGATTCTCCTCTCGATGATGGTTGCCGGGGTGTGGCATACGTCATTTAGCGTGATACTGCGGACCGGCAGGCGGTTCTTGCGCGTGAGCGTACCTCCCGCCAGCATCAGCACCCCACCGGCTATCGCCAGAATCACTTCCGTCCGACGTGTCACCGTAGGTTCCCTCGCGTGTTAAGATGAACTTTACGGGCTCTATCTATTGAAGTTCCCGCGACCCCTTGATGGGCATCATTCTCCGGCAAGACGAGTTGATTCTGCAGGCCGCCGCGCGCAAGGGCCACGGCGAACGCCTGGTCTTTACCAATGGCTGTTTTGACCTTCTTCATCCCGGCCATATTCGATGCTTGGAAGAGGCCCGATCGTTCGGGGATTTATTAATTGTCGCGGTGAATAGCGACGCCAGCGTGTGCGCCAACAAGGGCCCGTCCCGCCCGGTGACGCCGGAAGAGGAACGGGCGGAGCTATTAGCTTCGCTGCAGTGTGTGGATTACGTGACGATCTTTGACGATGCCACCCCACGGGAGCTGATTGCCAGGATTGTGCCCGATGTTCTCGTGAAGGGCGCGGATTGGGGACCAGGACAGATCGTGGGTCGCGAGGAAGTGGAGGCAGCGGGTGGCCGCGTGATCTCGATTCCCGTTATGCCGGGATTTTCTACCACCGCGATCCTCGAGAAGGTCGCCCATTTGCCGAAGCGAAGATAAATTGGCCGTCGATAGACCGTTTGATCGACTTTTGCGTAGATGATTCTTTCCTCTGTGGATGAATTGCTGTCTCGCGTACTGCGGCTTGAGGCCGTCGACGCGACCCTCGACGATTTACGGCGGGGCGTGGCAGAAGTGCGCCTCGGCGGTCTCACCGACCCCGCAAAGGCCATCGTAATATCCCAATTGCTGGCAATTTTTCGGCGTCCCGCGATTCTTATCGTGGAATCCGATGCCCGGGCTGAAGCGTTAATCGAGCCCTTACGCTATTTCCTCCGAGCATCCAGCAGCGTTTCCTCCCAGGTGTTGGAATTGCCCCCGATCGAGCCCGGTTCGCGCGTTCCGCCGCACCCTGAAATTCTCGAATCGCGCGCCTTGGCCCTATGGCATTTCGTAAACGGCGAAGCGGCGATGCTGGTGGTCCCCATGGCGGCTGCGCTCTCGAAGTACCGCCATCGCGCTGCCTATGCGGGTCTGGCACGCAGCCTAGAGCGGGATATGGATCTCGCGCTCGACGATTTGATCGAGCATCTCGAATCTACCGGCTACATTCGTGGAGAAATGGTCGAGATGCCCGGGCAATACGCGCAACGCGGCGGCATCATCGACATTTTCCCGCCCGAAGCGGCGCGTCCTCTCCGCATTGAACTGTTGGGAGACGCCATCGAATCGCTTCGCGAATTCGATCCGGATACGCAACGGTCCGTCCGCCCCGTCGAGCGGGCCGTGATCCCGCCCCTGCTCGAGAATCCGCGAACTGCTCGCGACGGAAATAATCACGATGGCGCCTCCATGGATGCTGAACTTGGTACCTTGTTCGACTTGGCGGATCGCCCGCTCGTGATCCTGGATGAGCCCAGCGCCCTGGCAACCGCAACCGAAGAGATTCGCGAGAAGCTGCGCGACGTCAGCCCCGCGCCACAGTCCTCGGAACCCAGCGAGGAAGAAGGTCGTGCCGCCGGCGAAGGGCCCGCCGGGTTTTGGGACGAACCTACTTGGCAAGCTGCCTTGCGTAAACAGCAGCGGCTGAGCATCGAGCAACTCGCGCTTGAAGGCTCCGATGGCTTTCCGCTCCGTAGCATTCGAACCCAGGTTACGCAGAAGTATCACGGGAACATTCAGGCCTTTATGGCCGAAGCGCGCGGGCGCATTTCTGCCGGCGAACAGGTCGTGATTTCCGCGGCCACGCTTGGCGAACTCGAACGCTTTGCCGATCTTTGCCATGAGTACGAAATGGCTTATCGCCTGGCCGAAGTGGATGAGAGCGCCGCCGGCGCCCGTCTGGCCGAGGATTCCACCGCAGGAACGGTGCCCGCGTTGTTGTTAGCGCGCACGCCGCTCGAAGAAGGCGTGGCCTTTCCCGATAGCCGCATGACGATCTACGGGACGTCTGACGTTTTCGACGTGCGGCCCGCAGCGCCTACAAAGGCACGCGCGAAGACTGGCTCGTTCTTTAGCGATTTTTCGGAACTCAAGCCCGGCGACTACGTCGTGCACGTGGATCACGGCATCGGCCAATTCGACGGGTTACGCCAGCTCGAAAGCGAAGGCGCGCAGGGCGAATTCATGCTGTTGCGTTACGCGGACGATGCGCGTCTCTACGTTCCGCTGGCACGCATGGACCTGGTGCAAAGCTACCGCGCTGTCGAAGGCGTCGCTCCGCAGCTCGATAAACTAGGAGGGACCGGCTGGGCCACCCGGAAAGCGCGCGTCAAGAAATCGCTGGCCGAAATGGCCGATCAGCTTTTGCGGCTCTATGCTGAGCGCAAGCTAACCGGCGCGCACGCCTTTCCGGTGGATACGCCCTGGCAGAAGGAATTCGAAGACGCATTCGAATTTGACGAGACGCGCGACCAATCCACCGCGATCACAGACGTCAAACGGGACATGGAGCGCGCCGTCCCAATGGATCGGCTGCTGTGCGGAGACGTCGGCTACGGCAAGACCGAGGTCGCCATGCGCGCCGCATTTAAGGCCGTCGGCGATGGGCGCCAGGTAGCTGTGCTCGCGCCTACCACCGTGCTCGTGTTCCAACACTATGAAACGTTCCGGCGCCGTTTCGCCGCTTTTCCCGTACGCGTCGAGATGCTGAGCCGTTTCCGCACGCAGCAACAACAAAAGGGCTCGCTCGCCGGGCTTCAAGCCGGACAAGCGGATATCGTCATCGGCACCCACCGGTTGCTTTCCAAGGACGTGAAGTTCAATGACTTGGGCCTGCTGATCGTGGACGAAGAGCAGCGCTTTGGCGTCGCGCATAAGGAGCGCATTAAGGAACTGCGCAAAGATGTGCACGTGCTGACCATCTCCGCAACGCCGGTACCGCGCACGCTGCACATGTCGCTAGCGGGGATCCGCGATTTGAGCGTGATCGAAACTCCGCCGAAAGACCGGCTGGCCATTCAGACTGTAGTTTCGCCGTTTGACGAAAATCTGATTCGCCGCGCCGTGCAAGAAGAAATGGACCGCAAGGGGCAAGTTTTCTTCATCCACAATCGCGTGGAATCGATTGCCTCCGTGGCCGCTCTCATCAAAAAGCTCGTTCCCAAAGCGCGAATCGTCGTCGGCCACGGCCAGATGCACGAAAGCGAGCTCGAAGCGGTGATGCTCAAATTTGTACGAGATGAAGTGGATGTGCTCGTTTCCACCACCATTGTCGAGAACGGCCTCGATATTCCGCGCGCCAACACCATCATCATCAATCGTGCGGATCGCTTCGGCTTGAGCGAGCTATACCAGTTGCGCGGTCGCGTTGGCCGTTCCAACCAGCGCGCATACGCTTATCTGCTCGTCGCTCCCGGCGGGTCGCTCACGCCGATCGCCCGGCGTAGGCTCGCGGCACTTAAAGAATTCAGTGACCTCGGCGCTGGGTTCCGAATCGCCGCTCTCGATCTCGAACTTCGGGGGGCGGGGAATCTGCTCGGCCGCCAGCAGCACGGCCATATCAATGCCGTCGGTTTTGACCTCTATTCGAAAATGCTGGAGCGCGCCGTCTCTGAAATAAAGGGTGAAGCGGCCCCCGTCGAATTGCGCGCTACGATCAACCTGGGTGTGGATTTGCGCATCCCACCCTCATACATCCCGAGCGAAAACCTTCGCCTGAGAACGTACAAACACATTGCTGAGGTCGCCGGCGAAGCGCAGCGGGACGAGGTGCTCAAAGAACTCGAAGATCGTTTCGGCCCGCCGCCGCCCGCAATCCGAAATCTGCTGGATTACGCATTGTTGAAGGCGCAAGCGGAAAAAATGGCTGTGGCGGCGATTGAACGGCGCGGGCCGCAAGTGAGCCTGAAATTTCACCCGCAGACGCCGGTAACGCCCGAAAAGCTCGTCACTCTGTTGAGGTCACGCCGAGGGTTGCGGCTTGATCCCTCTGGCCTGCTGTGGGTTACGGTCGAACGGGGAAAAGAGCCTCTGGCAAGGGTGATCACGAATCTATTGCAACAACTACAAACGTAGCGTTACAATTTCTTGACTGGGGGAATCATCATGAAATTTCGCTGGATGGTGTTTGGCGCGGCAGTGTTGTGTGCGAACGCATCGGTCTATGCCCAGACGCCACCGCCTTCGCAATCGCAGGCCACTCCTCCGGTTACGCACGCTCCGGTAAAAAGTACCGCGCCCGGCCAGACGACCGCGAAGCCTGCCACCCCGGCTGCGGCGCCGATTCAAGGCACCGTCGTGGAGGATATCGTCGCGCGCGTAAACGACGACATCGTCACCACCGTGGACTATCAGGAAGCGTTAGCCAACGCACCTCAGGAGGCGCAGGACGAATGCCAAGGCTGTTCCGCAGAGCAGCTAGCGGCTACCAAGGCAGAAGTGCAGAAGAATGTCCTGCGCGATTTGATTGATCAAGCCCTGCTCGTGCAGCGTGCTAAGGACCTCGGTATCACCGTAGAGACCGACGTCGTAAAGGAACTCGACCGCATCCGCCAGGAGAACAATAAGAACAACAGTCTGCCTGACCTCGAATCGCTGGAAAAGGAGATCGAGTCGCAAGGTATCAACTATGACGATTTCAAGAATAAGATCCGCGACCACATTCTCGTGCAGGAAGTTATTCGGCGCGAGGTGCAGTCCAAGATCAACCTTGATCATGCGAAGGTAGTGGAATACTACAGTCAGCACAAAGCCGAGTTCGAATCCCCGGAAATGGTCTATCTGCGTGAAATTTTTGTGAGCACCAAGGACAAGCCCGAAGCAGACGTCGCCAAACTCAAGCAGAAGGCCGAAGATTTGCGGCAACGTGTTGCCGTCAATGGCGATGACTTCGGCGGATTGGCCAAGCATTTCTCGGATGGCAGCACCGCGAAGGAGGGCGGCGAACTCGGTTCCTTCCAGCCGGGTGCTCTTGATCACGCTTACGACATGGTCTTTAAGCTGAACCGCAACGAAATGACCCCAGTGATCCGCATCCCAGATGGCTTCGTGATCTTGCAGGTACAGGAACGCTACGAGGCCGGGCTGCAGCCGCTCGAAAAAGTGGAAGGGCAGATCGAGAACCGCCTGCAGGCGCAAATGATGGAGCCGCGCGTGCGTGAGTATCTCAACACCCTGCGGCAGGATAGCTACGTGATCGTGCATCCCGGATATGTGGATAGCGCCGCGGTAGCGACCAGCACGGCCATCGTTGAGGAAGCGCCGGAAGCTCCGAAGAAGGAGCAGCAAGCTTCCGCGCAAAATACGCAAAAGAAAAAGAAGTTTCTGAAGATTTTCTAAAAACGAGTTGCCGCAACCCAAAATGAAATCAAGCTACGTCGCCAACCTCGCAGCCGACCAACCGGTCACATCCTTTTTCGTGGTACATGAAAAGGAAATCCGCGCCACCCGCGAAGGCCGCCATTATCTTCGACTGGAGCTTGGCGACCGTACCGGAACGGTCGAGGCGCGCATGTGGACGGGCTTCGAGGATGTCGCCGGCGGCTTCTCGCGCGATGACTTTGTGAAGGTGCAAGCGCGTGTGGAGATCTATCGCAATCGTCCGCAGTTGATGGTTGACCGGGTGCGGCGCGCGGAACTCAACGAGGTCGATGTAGCCGATTTTTTTCCGCACACGCCTGCCGATGTGGACGACCTGTGGCAGCGTCTGAGCGTCCATGCGGAAAGCGTGCGCAATCCGTGGCTCCGCCAGTTGCTTGGCTCGGTGCTGGAAGACATGGAGATCGAAGCGCGTTATCGCCGTGCCCCGGCCGCGAAGACCATGCATCACGCCTACCTGGGCGGCTTGCTGGAACACGTGGTCAGCCTGTGTGATTTGTGCGTCGCGGTGGCTGGCCACTACCGTGAGGCGGACCTGGATCTTCTGATTACTGGTGCGGCGTTGCACGACATCGCCAAGATTTACGAGCTTTCGTATGACCGTGGCCTCGGCTACACCACCGAAGGCCAGCTTCTCGGCCACATCGTCATGGCCGTGGAAATGATCGGCAAGAAGGTTGACGCCATTCCCGGGTTTCCCGTGGAGCTGGGAACGCTCATTAAGCACATGATCTTGAGCCATCACGGCGAGTATGAATTCGGCTCTCCGAAATTGCCCATGTTTCGGGAAGCAGTGATCCTGCACTATCTGGATGACCTCGACTCGAAGATGGGCGCGATTCGCGCGATCCTCGGCTCGGATCGCGGAGAGCAGGAATGGACCGATCGCAGCGGCGCGCTCGACCGCCGCTTATTGCGCGTGGAAAAGTATGTGCGTGTAACGACTACGGAGCAGACGGTCACCGTCAGCCAAACGGTTGAGCAGATCCCTCTGATTCCTACGACCCCGCAGGACGCTACAGCTCCGGCGCAATCGGCGGGCTGTACGGCCAACGTCGCCGCCGGTTCAATTCCATCAAAATCCTCGTCCGCCAATTCCGCACCGGCCGCGCCGAATTCGGGCTCTGCGCCGCGAGCGTCCTGATGGGCTCCGCGCCGCAAAATCCGCAAGTACCCAACGCCAAGCGCCGCCGCTCGATACTCGATCTCGCGCCGCTTGAGCTTGATTGTATGAACGCGTTGTGGCCGCTCGGCGAAGCGAGCGTGCGCGAAGTGCAGCAATCGCTTGTCCCCAAGCGCCCTCGCGCTTACACCACGATCATGACGATCCTCGACCGCTTGGCCCACAAGGGCATTGTGGTGCGCCGGAAGTCGGGACGTGCCTATCTCTATAGCGCGCATTTGAGCCCGCAGGAGGCGAGAGAAACCGCCGTCGAACGGCTCGTGGCCGGTTTTTTTGGCGGCTCGCGCGCGGAACTCGCGCGGCACCTCGGACACATCTCGCCCGACGTTACGCCGCTGGACTCCGGTGGCAACGTGGAACCTCTACGCGGCGAGTCAACCACGCAGGACGATTTCGCTGGTGGGAACGAAGCGTCACGTCACGCGACCGAAAGTGAATGGCCTTAGATGTTTCCCGCCAACTATAAAGTTCGCGATATCGAACTGCGCCCAGCTACTGTCCTGGCGCCCATGGCGGGCCTCACGGACACGATTTTTCGCCGTGTGATCCGTGGCCTGGGCGGGTGTGGACTCATCATGACCGAGTTCACCAGCGCCGAAGGTCTGACGCGGCAGATTTCGCGCACCCTTCGCTATTTGTATTTTCACGAAGACGAACACCCCATTTCCGCGCAGATCTTCGGCGCCGATGCCGCCGTGATGGCCTCTGCTGCCGCGCTTAGCGAAGAGCTCGGCTTCGACTTCGTGGATATCAACCTAGGCTGCCCGGCCAAAAAAGTTGTCAAGTGCGGCGGTTCCGGGCTGCTTCGCGATTTGAAAGGCCTGGAGGAAATCCTCAAGGCCGTGCGCGCTGCGATTCGCATTCCGCTTACGATCAAGATTCGCGCCGGCTGGGACGAAAATAATATCGTCGCCACGCAAGTGGCGCGCTTGGCTGAAGCGAATGGAGTGGAAGCCATTGCGGTCCACCCGCGCACACGTACGCAAGGCTACGCCGGCCACGCAGATTGGAGCATCATTCGCGCCGTGCGCGAGTCGGTAACAATCCCGGTGATCGGCAATGGCGATATCCAGCGCCCCGAAGATGCCTTTCGCATGGTAGGGGAGACTGGCTGTGACGCCGTGATGATCGGCCGCGCTGCGGCCACAAATTCTTGGATTTTCCGCCAGATCGAGCAATTCACCGCCAGGGGCAGGTATGACGAGCCTTCCGAACTGGATCGCTATAATTTGCTGGCCGGCTATTTTCGCGACCTGATCGCGGCGGAACTACCGGATGCCATCGGCAAAATGAAGCAGTTCGCCACCTCCTTCACACACGGCGTGCGCAACGGCAGCGAACTGCGCCGCCAAGTCCACACCGCGCACACCCCCACCGAGGTGTTGGCCCGCGTAGAGGGTTTTTTCTCGCGACTCCTCGCGTCAAATGGCGTCGATTATTCACGATCGAGCAATAGCAGCTTGTAAGCTTCCCGCTTCGCCAAGCCCAACTCCCGTGCTGCTTGCTTTAGCGCGGCTTTGCGGTCCACGCCTTGTTGGCGCATGATTTCCGCCACGCGCTTCGGCAGCGCCGCCGCGCCGCCCGGGCCTGTGCCTGCTGCCACGGAACTTTGCTCTGCAGGCCCGATGAGCAGAGTGACCTCGCCGCGGACCGGTTTTTCCCGAAATTTGGCCGCAAGCTCCGGCAACGTGCCACGCACAAACTCTTCATGCAATTTCGTCAACTCGCGCGCGATCACCGCACTTCGCGCTCCGAATATCTGTGCAGCATCATTGAGGGTCGCGGCCAGGCGATGCGGCGCCTCGTACAGGACCAAGGTTATTGGCTGATCAGGTTGCACCGTCAACGCCGACAATGCCGTGAGTTTGCGGCGCCTCTCGCCGGCGCGTGCAGGCAGAAACCCCGCGAAAAGAAACTGTCCGGCGGGCAGACCTGAAGCCGCCAAGGCCGTCACGATCGCCGAAGGCCCCGGAATCGGCGTCACGCGGACCCCGTGCTCTATGCAGAGCCGTGACAAGCGATAGCCCGGATCGGATATCACTGGCGTGCCCGCATCGGTGACCAGCGCAATCTGTGCGCCCTCTTTCAGCTTTTCGATCAACTCCGGCGCGCGCGTGTTCTCGTTGTGCTCGTGGTAGCTCACCAGCCGTTTCTCGATCGCATAATGCGCGAGAAGTTTTTGCGTGTGGCGCGTATCTTCGCAGGCGATCAGGTCGGCTTCCTTGAGTGTGCGCAATGCGCGCAACGTAATGTCTTCTAGGTTGCCGATGGGGGTAGCCACCAGATAAAGTTCGCCGGGCCGGCGGACAGGAATCGAACCGATCGTCATGGCGGCGCAAGTCTAGCACGCTGTGCCATTCAGGCTACCGGCACGTACTGCCCCCACCATGCTAAAATCCATACGAATCAGACCGCGAGGAATCTGACGTGCCCCTTTACGAATACGAGTGCAACAAGTGCCATCACCGGTTCGAACTCATCGAGAAGTTCAGCGCGCCCGAGACACACAAGTGTCCGAAGTGCGGCGGTAAAGGCGAGCGGCAGGCTGCAGCGCCCGCAATTCAGTTCAAGGGTTCCGGCTGGTATGTGACCGACTATGCCGGCAAGAATTCTTCCGCCACGCCCTCTGATGGCGAGAAGAGCGACAAAGCGGGCGAGAAGGCGGAGAAGACCGAGAAGTCTGAGAAGTCCGAAAAAAGTGATAAGGGCGAGAGTAAAGGCAAGTCCGAAAAGAAGGAGCCCAAGACCGAGAAGGCCCCCGCCAAAGCAGGCAAGAAGGATTAGTTTGCGCCGTATTTAGTTGTCCAAACGCAGCGCCTTCCCACAACCGCTCCGTATTCCCGGTGTTCGATTCTGCCAGAGCGATTCCCACAAATGGGCTGAGCGTCGTCGGTTTACAGCGATGGTCTCGCGTAAGCGCCGCAAAGTGAATACGTTACAAATCCCCACTCAGGAAGCATTCTTGCACCCAGCAAAGCCAAGCGGAGCTGTCTCGAAGTCCAGTTGCCCTGGAGGTGAGGTCCCATGGCCGCATTCTGGCTTGACTTGAAATATGCCGTTCGTTCTCTTTCGAAAAGTCCGGCATTCAGTGCTGTGGTTATTCTCACGCTGGCGCTCGGCATTGGCGGTAACGCGGCGATTTTCAGCATTGCGAACGCCATTTTCTTTCGTCCGCTTCCTTTCCCAAAGAGCAGCCAACTCGTGCGCATTTTGGCGTCCGCCTCCGATCCATCGGGTGGAAAAATTATGTTCAACGCGCATGGCGCCGATTATGAAATTCTCAAAGAACGCCGGCAAGGGCAGCCCTTCACCGCGATGCTTGCGCTCAACGGACAAAGTCGCACCCTTACCGGCCAAGGAACGCCCGCGCGCGTGCAAGTGATCGGTTGCGCCGATGACTGGCAGGCCGTCCTTGGAGTGCAGCCGATCGTGGGGCGTTGGTTCTCGAATCAAGAGCAGAAGCTCGGCGAATCCAGCGGTGTCGCGGTTATCGCATCGTCTCTTTGGGCGAGCCGCTTTGCTCAGGACGTGAATGTGCTCGGAAAGACCCTCTCACTTGACGGCCGCGTTTACAGCGTTGTCGGAGTGCTGCCCGCAGGATTTCGATTTCCTTACGATGCCGAAGTTTGGGTGCCTACACTACCCAAAACACGTCCGGCCGAAGACTTCGCGATTTTCGCGCGTCTCGCCGGCGATATAGGCATCACGGCCACCGTGCCAGCGCTGCGCTTTAGCGCTGCGGAAGTGCGGAGAGAACATCCCGAGACATCGCCCGGTTTCGGATTTGTGGCCGAGCCGATACGCCGCAGCCTGGCTGGCAATCGCGAGGGCGCGTCGCTCGCACTGCTGGGAGTCAGCGGGTTCTTCTTGCTGCTGGCAAGTTTCAATGTCGCCAATCTATTGCTGGCCAGAAGCGTCACTCGCAGACGAGAGCTTCAGTTACGCGCGGCCCTCGGAGCCACACGATCGGATCTGATCCGGCGCAGCATCACCGAAACGTTAGTGCTTGCTTTTGCCGGTGGCGCGGTTGGGCTGTTCCTCGTCGCGCAATCCGGGCCGCTAACGAATGCGCTCCTGCCATCGAACTTCGGCGGCCAATTGAGTGTTACCGCGCGCACCACGGATGTTCGGGTACTCATCGTGACCCTCGCCTTGTGTCTCTTGACCGGTGGCATCGCCGGGCTGCTACCGGCATTCGGAAGCGCATCGGTGCAAACGGAAGGCCTTGTACGGCAAAGTACGCGCATCAGCCGGAGCCGCGGCGAGCGCAGGCTGATGGATGCGTTTGTGGTTGTCGAATTCACGCTTGCTTTGGCGTTGATCGCCGGGGCGGGCCTTATGATTCGAAATTTCCAAAGACTGATGCATCGAGATCTCGGAATTGACACGCGGCATCTGCTCACGATGAAGGTCTCAACCACGGCACCCATTTATGCCAGCGCCAGCGGGCGCCGCCTTCTGGCCGCTCGCTTGATGCGCGAAGTACAGGCGACGCCCGGTGTAGCCGCTGCGGGAATCACTACCGTCAATCCTCTCGGGGGAGGGGACTGGACTGCGCCTGTCGCAATCGAGGGTATGAACACCGGCCTGGCGCTGGACACTTACTCCGTCAATCATCGCTTGGTGACACCAGGACTCTTCGACGCGATGGGAATCGAGTTACTCGAAGGACGAATCTTCAACGAACACGATACGGAATCGAGTCCGGGTGTCGCGGTGATCAGCCAACGGATGGCACGCAAATATTGGCCTGCTCAGGATGCTCTCGGCAAACGTGTGCGCGTGAATCGCCCAGGTCGTCCGTGGCTCTCCGTCGTTGGGGTTGTGAATGACGTGGAAGACGCGGGCGATCCCGGTCATCCTCGGGAGACTTGGTACCTGCCATATTCGCAAAACGCTGAAACCACCGCTGCGGAGGAGATCTACGTAATGGCAAAGGCGGGCGGAGATCCGCGCAGCATTACAACCCCGGTCGAAGAAAGCGTCCACCGCGTGGACAGCAATCCGGCCGTGTTCGACGTTTCGGCTATGGAAAGCTACTACGTGCAGAGCCTTTCCCAAGAGCGTCTCAGTTCGATCTCGATTAGCGTGTTGGCTGCCTTTGGTTTGTTCTTGGGGGCTTTGGGAATTTACGGCACCCTTTCGTTTGCCGTGAGTGAACGCATTCGCGAGATCGGAATTCGAATCGCGCTGGGGGCTGAACGCCGGGATGTCCTGCGCCTGATGCTCAAGGGAGGGCTGAAACTTTGTCTGCTGGCCTCGATCTTGGGTTGTGGAGCCGCCTGGGCCTTGGGGCGCGTTCTGGCCAGCCAGCTCTCGCAGGTCAACCCGATGGATCCTTTCTCGGTCCTGCTAGCCGGTGTACTGCTCATGGTCGTAGCGTCGCTGGCTATCTATTTACCAGCTCGCAGGGCTGCGGGCGTGGATCCAATTGTGGCCCTCAGGCAGGATTAGGGTGGATAACTCGCCAAACGGTCCATGATATGGCGCAAGCTAGCAATAAAGGTCCTCGCGGAGCATTTAGGGACAATTTCTAGCCACTTTGTGCCATAGGCATACCCACAGAGGTCTCTTGCCGTCGTTTCCCGCGGTCGGCTATAACGGGCTAGAGCTTCAATGTTTTCAGATATGCGCGGAAGGGTTCGCCGAGGGACTCATTTTCCAATGCAATTTCGACGGTAGCCTTCAAGAAGCCCAGTTTGTCTCCGGCATCGTACGTCTTGCCTTCGCACAGGTAAGCCCATAAGCCCCGCTCTTTAGCCAGCACGCGTAAGGCGTCCGTAAGCTGAATCTCACCTCCACGACCTGCCTCGGTCTTTTCTAGGTGGTCGAATATCTCCGGCGGAAGGACGTAACGCCCGGTCACGGCTAAGTTGGAAGGGGCCTCCGAAGGCTGTGGCTTTTCCACCAAGTCTCGGATGGCCAAGAGGCGCTCTCCCCAACGCGCATCGTTCCCGGGCTTCGTGTCGGCAATGCCGTAGAGTTGTGTCTGTTCGGGCGGCACTTCTTCGACGGCAATCGCTCCGATCCCCGTCCCTTCAAAGACTTCGATAAGTTGGCGCGTCGCCGGATGCTTGCCTGGGAAAATCACGTCGCCAAGCAACACGGCGAAAGGTTCGTCGCCCACCAGTTCGCGCGTAACGAGCACGGCGTGCCCTAGTCCCAGCGGCTGCTTCTGCCGCGTGTAGCTGATTTGCGCCATCTCGCCGATATTGCGCACCAGAGCTGCTTCAGCCTTCTTGCCTTTCTCGAGTAGAAACCGTTCCAGATCATCCGAAAGATCGAAATGATCCTCGATGGAATTTTTGCCTTTTCCGTTAACGATAATGATGTGCTCGATCCCTGACGCGACGCATTCTTCCACGGCATACTGGATCAGCGGCTTATCCACAACCGGCAGCATTTCTTTGGGCTGCGCTTTTGTGGCGGGCAAGAATCGCGTGCCGAGTCCCGCCGCCGGGATCACCGCTTTTCGTACGCGGGCATGAGTGGCCATTCGAAAAATTCCCCCAGGGAAGTCGAGTCTACAATCAGTTTCGAAACGCTCGAACGGGCAATCCGAACGCGTATGCTAGCATACAGTCGGCAGCAGACCCGAAAGGGCGCGCGTCTTTCGGCAGGTTACTAAGCAAATGACCGTACGCATTCTGGGAATTGAATCCTCCTGCGACGAGACAGCGGCTGCGGTCGTTGCGGATGGACGCGAAATCCTGTCGAGCGTCGTGGCGTCGCAGGTCGATATTCACCGTAAATATGGCGGCGTCGTGCCGGAGCTTGCCTCGCGCGAGCACTTGCGCCAGATCGTGCCGGTGGTGCGCGAAGCCCTGGAGCGCGCGGGCCTGACCTTCGCCGACCTGGACGCCGTGGGCGTAACGCAAGGTCCTGGACTTATTGGCTCGCTGCTAGTAGGTCTCACATACGCCAAGGCCCTCGCACTCTCGCTGGGCAAACCGCTTGTTCCCGTAAATCACCTGGAGGGCCACGTTCATGCTGTGCTTCTAGAAGCGCGGCGCTCCGGACTTGAGCCTCGCTTGCCCGCCGTGTGCCTTATCGTTTCTGGCGGACACACCTTGCTTTTCGAAATCGGGGTGCATGCCGGCGGTGACGCAGCCAGCGCGGGCTCCGGTCTCCGTTATCGCCGATTGGGTGGCACCAGAGACGACGCGGCGGGCGAGGCCTATGACAAGGTCGCAATCTTGTTAGGGCTCGGCTATCCGGGCGGCCCGGTGATCGACAATTTGGCGGATCCGGCAGCGGCGTTGGCCGGAATGAAAGGGAACCCGCAGGCCATCCGCTTTAGCCCAGCCAAGATGAAAGGCAATCAATACGATTTCAGTTTTAGTGGGATCAAGACCGCGGTTTTGTACTACGTGCGCGAGCACCCCGAGCTTCAGCCCGAGATCGTAGCCCGCAAAGTAGCTCTGGCGGGCGGCGCTCGAAAAGCCGCACAGCTTCGCCCCCTTTGTAGCCAGCAAACATTGGATTTAGTGGCGAGCTTTCAACATGCGGTGGTAGGGGAATTGATCACCCGAACGCTAGCCGCAGCCGAAGAGTTTAAATTGGACACTGTCCTCGTATCCGGTGGCGTGGCTGCGAATCGCGAATTGCGCGAGCGTTTCGAAATGGAAACCCGGCGTCGCGGCCTCGCGCTTTTCTTTCCCAGCCGGGAGCTGAGCACCGATAACGCGGCGATGATTGCCGCTGCGGCCTTTCCGCGGTATTCGAATGGGGAGCGTGCCGGGAACGAACTGAACGCCTTTCCAAATCTTCCGCTGGGTGCAACTCCTTAAATCCAAAGAAAAGGCCCACAACGGTGCGCTTGGTGGCGCGGACGGTGCGGGCTTTTCGAATGCGAAATTTCGAAACCGAGCGCTACGCTTCTACGGCCTCGGCTTCCGACATGGCGGGCATTTCCAAATGGGCCTTGGCCAGCGATTTCACCAGCGCGCCTTCAATATTTTCCGATGAGGTGTTGCGCGCGGTGGCCAATTCGCTCACGAGCAAGTACTTCGCGCGTTCGAGCATCTTCTTTTCGCGGAAGGAAAGCGGCTTTGTGCGGCTCAACGCGACCAGGCTCTTGAGCACAGCCGCAACTTCAATTAACGAGCCCGTGCGCATACGCTCCGAGTTTTCTTTGAAGCGATGCTTCCAATCCGGATGAGAGCTGAATTTGCCCTTTTCGAGGAACTGCAGGACTTTGCTGGTTTCGGCGTTGCGGATGACGGAACGTAGCCCCACGGCCAAAGCGTTCGTCTGTGGAACCATCACCTTCAGGCCACTCGAAACAATCTTAAGCATATAATATCGTTCGCTGCGGCCATTCAACATCCCGTAATGGATCTGTTCTATTACTCCTACACCGTGATTCGGATAGACTACTTTCTCGCCAATCTTATAGTCCATGCCGGCCCCCTTGAGGATATATACATTGTAAATGCTACAGGAATAGGGAGTCAAGATATTCCTTTCAAAATGAAGGAGTTAACCAGAATTTTCTTTAGCGATTGGCATTCGAATTGCTAGTACTTATTTCCAGTCCTAGCCGTTCTTCCGCTACAATCCAGTTCTGTGCGAATCCTTTCCGTGGACACGAGTACGAGGGCAGGGGGCGTTGCCGCGCTCGAAGACGATTTAGTCCGTGACCATGTATTCGAACCCTCGGTAGAAGAATTTTCCTCCAAGCTATTTCGCAATTTGGACTCGCTGCTTTCCCGTATCCAGTGGAAAACGTGTGACTTTGACCTTTTTGCGGTGACGGCGGGCCCCGGCACTTTCACTGGGCTTCGCGTAGGTCTCACTGCCGTCAAGGCTTGGGGTGAACTGTATTTGAAGCCCATCGCCGCGGTCAGTGGTCTGGAAGCAATCGCAGCGCAGTGCACGGTTCGTGCGGGGCTGATCGCGGCCCTCGCCGACGCACGCCGCGGACAAGTCTTTGGTGCGCTGTATAGCTTTCGTGAGGGAAGCTTGGTGCTGCAAAGCGACGAAATGCTGTGTTCGCCCGCCGAATTTGCGGGTGCGGCGATGCGTTCCGCGGGAGGCGAGACCCTCGCCTTGATCTCGCCTTCGCCGGAAACATTCTTGCCAGATATCCTGGCGGCCGGACTTCACCCGGCAAAGATCGAGCGGTCCTCGGAAGATCTGGCGCCTTGGGTGGGTCGAGTGGGCTTTCAGCAATTTAAGCGCGGAGACGTGGTGGATGCTTTATCTCTCGATGCGAACTACATTCGGCGCTCGGATGCCGAACTGTATTGGAAGCAGTCTTAGCTGCGATGGGCATGGCCTTACGAATCCGGCCACTTCAATCCGAAGACGCGGAACGCGTGGCGATATTGGACGCCGCCTGTGCTTTCTCGGCCCATTGGCCGGCGACCGCATACGCAATGCAAAAAGATGGCTTCCTGCAAGGTTGGGTCGCGGCCACGCCCGCCAACCCTGAATCGCTTCGCGGGTTCATCGCCGTTCGTTGTGCGGCCGACGAAATGGAAATCCTAAACTTGGCAGTATTGCCGGAATCGCGGAGGCAGGGAATCGCGCGAACGCTTCTTGACGCGACCGTGGCGAACGTTCGCGATCGCGACCTACATCGGATTTATTTGGAAGTTCGGGAAGCTAATGACGCAGCGATCGCCTTCTATAGAGCGATGGGTTTTGACCAAATCGGTCGCCGCAGCAAGTACTATTCCGGCCCGGTGGATGACGCATTGGTGTTTGTTCGAGTTCTATCGGACTCCTCCGGCTCAAGCCGACGATGAACGTACGTTTTCTTCCCGATGTTTTTTCCGTGAAATCCTCTTGGCGTCGCCTCGGGACTATGCTAGCTTGGCCTCGTTATGTGACCGCTTCTCCAACTCAAAGGAGTCCACAATGTCCACTCCAGGGGATATTCGTGAAGAGCTTCTGGCTAGCAACCCGGAATTCCAGAGGCTCGCGCAGGAGCACTCCCGTTATGAAGCTGAACTCGATCAAATTACCCGCTCTTCCTTCCTCAGTGCCGAAGACCTGATTCAAGAAATCGAACTCAAGAAATTAAGGCTCCAAGTGAAAGATCAAATGGAGCGGATTTGGGCCGAGATGCGTCGCAAATCGCCGCATTCCGGTACCATGGCCGCGGCCTCGCGTTAAGAGAACTTCGGAATCCGGGTTACAATGTGCCGCCGGGGCTCCGGAATTAGCGAGCCCCTGAGCGGGGGCCTGTGGTTTCTGACGGGTACAAGTTTGCCGCGGCGCCGATCATCCTCGGCGTTCTGTCGCTGATATTCGGCTGGCGCATAACACCCCTAGTCGTCCTAGGCATAGTATTCTTGCTGCTGGGCGCCTTTGTGTCGTGGTTCTTCCGCGACCCGGAGCGAACGGTTCCCGCCGATCCCTCAGCAGTGGTCGCTCCCGCGGACGGACGCGTATTGGAAATCGTACCCGAACACCTTGCCGACCGGCCCGGCCAGCGCATGAGCATTTTCCTGGCAATTTGGAATGTACACGTGAACCGCGCGCCTGTTGCCGGGCGCATTTCCGATGTACAGTACCGCCCGGGCCGCTTTCACATGGCCATGCGTTCCGAAGCGTCCGCGCAAAACGAACAAAACGTGATTCACCTGGAAACTCCGCGCGGCGAGATCGTATTCAAACAGATTGCCGGTTGGGTGGCGCGGCGCGTGATTCTGTGGAAGAAGCCTGGCGAAACGGTAGGACGTGGGGAACGCGTGGGCATCGTTCGCTTTGGCTCGCGCGTCGATCTGTGGTTGCCCCCCGAAGCGCAAATTGTGGTGAAGCCCGGTGACCATGTTGCCGGAGGATCGAGTATTGTAGCCCGATGGCCTTCTTAGACGACTCCGAAACGGCCGAACAGCAGGAGCTCTCTTTCCCCGGCCAGAAACCGCTGAATCACCGGCGCCGGCGCGGGATTTACTTGCTCCCGAGTTTCCTGACGGTGGGCAATCTCCTGTGCGGGTATTACGCTGTACTCGCCGTACTCACCGGCGGCGACCTGCAATTGGATTATGCCGCGCGCGCCATCGGCGTAGCGATTCTGTTTGATTCGATGGATGGTTTCGTCGCACGCCTCACGGGAACCGGCAGCGAGTTCGGCAAGAATTTTGACTCGCTTGCCGATATGGTGAGCTTTGGAATTGCCCCCGCCTCGTTAGCCTATGCCTGGGGGGTGCGAGGGATCGCGCGCGATTCCGCCGCCGCGGTACACGTGATCGAAATTGCCTGGGTCGTCAGCCTGCTCTTCGCGATTTGTTGTGCTTGGCGGTTGGCACGGTTCAACGTGCAGGGCATGGGCGGCGGGATGCGCTTCTTTATCGGCATGCCTTGTCCGGCGGCGGCGGGAATGATCGCCGCGACGGTGCATGCCTTCAAGTACCCGCTCGAAAGTTGGCACTGGTCAGTATTGTTTTTTCTTCTGGTCACCTCATTAGCGTTGCTGATGACGAGCCGCGTCCGCTACATGAGCTTTAAGAACGTCAATTGGTCGCGACGCCAGCCGTCTTTAATTATCGTAGCCATCGGAATATTAGCTTGGAGCGTCGTCGTGTACTCCGAAGTTGTTCTGCTGGCTATCGCGGGCTTTTATACTTTCGCCGGGATCACGATGCAGATCGTTCGCTGGACGCGCCGCCCTCCTCCCGCCGACGTACAGGCATGACCCTCCCAAGCGAAGTAGGACGCATCGTTGTGGCCGGCGCCGCTTCACTGCGCGGCAAGGAATTGGTCGAGGCGCTGGAACAGAGCAAACTCGCAGCTGCCGAACTGCGGCTGCTGGATGAGGAAATTGTGGCCGGCGCGCTAACCGAAGCGGGCGGCGAGCCTGTGGTAGTTCTTGCGGTAGATGAAGATAGTTTCGAACGCGCGCAGCTTGTCATCTTTGCGGGCGGCGCAAATTTCGCGTTTACACACGTGGAAGACGCCCTACGCGCCGGTGCCAAAGTGGTAGACATGAGCGGAGGCTTAGTCAGCCGCCCGGATGCGCGCATATGGATTCCGGCGCTCGATGCAACCGTGTTGCCCCGATCTGTGGAGACCGCGAGCCCAAAGGCGAGCGCGGTTTATGTTTCGCCCAGCGCGGCTGGTATTGTCGCCTGTTCGCTTGCCGGTGCTCTGGCCGAATGGCCCGACTGCCGTTTGACCATTGTGTTCCTCCAGCCGGTCTCCGAGCGCGGATCGGAAGGAATCGAGGAGCTGGAAGCACAAACCGTCAAGTTGCTTTCGTTTCAGCCGATCGCGCAGCCGGTGTTCGACGAGCAAGTGGCTTTTAATCTGCTAGACCGTTACGGTGAAGCGAGCACGGAGCGGCTTTCCGATGCGCGGGATGCCTTGGCGCTCGCCGTGAAGACCTATTTGGATGGCCGCGCCCCTCTGCCTGCAGTACAGGTGATCCAGGCTCCGGCGTTTTTCTCGTATGCTTTCAGCGCTTTTGCCGAATTTGACGAGTCTCCCGATCGGGCGGCCGTGGAATCGCGGCTAGCGGCGGCAGGCTTTCAGTTTGTTAAGCCGGGCGATCCTGGCCCTTCCAACGTACGCGCCGGCGGGGAGGCGACGCCGCTGCTTTCGCGCGCCGAGCGCGACCCGAATCGTCCCAATGGTCTGTGGCTTTGGGGAGCGGTGGACAACATGCGTCTCGCCGCGGCGAATGCAGTGGCCATCTCGGAGCGCGCCGTGGGCATTTCAACTTGAATAGCGAAATGCGGAAAAGCCCGAAACGAGTCTTGCAGGCCGGCCTAGCGGCTATCGTCTTAAGCGCGGCGTGGTGGTCAGGCTGTGGCTATCATGTCGCGGGCCGCACCAACGCCTTGCCCGCCACGATACAGACGATTGCCGTGCCCGCATTCGTCAATAAAACCCACGCGTATCGTATCGAACAGCGCATGACGCAGGCGGTGATTCGCGAGTTTCTTTCACGCGCTTCTTACCACATCATTTCCGATCCAGCACAAGCCGATGCAGTGCTCCATTCCGAGATCACCAGCCTGGATTCTAATGCGGTAATCTTCGATCCCGTCACCGGCCATGCCACAACGATGCTGGTGCAAATGCATGCCAAAGTGTGGTTGGAAGAACGCGAATCCAAGAAAATTCTCTTCCACAACGACAATTATCTCTTTCGCCAGGAATACCAGATCTCGACGGACGTCCCGAGTTTCTTCGATGAGCAAGATCCGGCGCTCGACCGCATGGCCCACGATTTTGCGTCGCATCTGGTCGCTGACATTTTGGAGAATTTCTGATGCCCACCACTGGCGCGACCAGCAATGTCGACCGGTTTCTTGAACGCATCTCCGCGCAAAAGCCGATTGCCGGAGTGACCTTGCTGGGCCCGGAAAGCTACCTGCGCGATCTGTGCCGCGCACGCTTGATCGATACTTACACCCAGGAGGGAACGCGGGATTGGTCGGTGACGCGTTTCTCAGCGGAGCATGATCCCGCGGACCGTGTGATCGGACAGGCACAAACGCTGCCAATGCTTGCGCCCCGCCAGGTAGTGGTATGGGCGGACGTCGAAGCGCTCGAGCGCCTCGGCGAAAAGTCCCGCGATGCCATGCTCGAGCGTTTAGAAAACTATCTCGGCGATCCTGCCCCGTTTACCGTTTTGGTTTTCGAAGCGCCGCATCTCGATGAACGCATGCGAGTTTTTAAGGTGCTCCGCGAGCATACCCTGGTCGTTTCCTGCGAGCTAAGCGGCGAGCCGGAAGAGCGCGCATCCGTAGCCACGGTCATGGCGGACCAGATGGCGCGCGAAAGCGGCGTCACAATCGAACGCGCGGCGGCGCAACTCCTGAGCGAAAGCACGAACGCCGATCTCGCGCGTATGCGCACCGAAATTGAGAAGCTGGCAACCTACGCGGGAGAGCGCAAGGCGATCGCGCGCCGCGACGTGGAAGCATTGGTGGTTTCGGAAAAACGCTATACCGTGTGGCAGCTTTCCGACATGCTGGCAAATGGAGAGCGCGGCCGCGCGCTCACATTCTTGGAAAGCTTGCTCAATGAAGGTGAGCAGCCCGTCGCAATAGTGGGCGCCATGGCCTGGATGTATCGCAAGCTGCTCGAAGCGCAAGAGCTAGGGCGCGGTGCCAACGGGTGGCAGGCCTCACGGCAATTGGGCATGCGGCCGGACACGGCGGAGATTGCCATTCGCGCTGCGCAACGTATTCCGCGCGAGGAACTGGTAAAAGGTTTGGCAGCGCTCTCCGAAACGGATAATCGGCTCAAGTCCGGCGGCGCGGCGCCCAAGGCGGTGATGGAATTTCTGGTGGCCCGGCTAACGGGGACGCGCGCAACGCGAGCCGCAGCGAAAAAATAGGGGAGGTACCTAGCTTTTCTTTTCGGCTTTCGCGGAGTTCATGTGGTTTACCGCGAGCCGCAGCCGGGACTTATGCCGGTTCGCGGCATTCCGGGGCAGAATCCCTTTGCGGTTGGCGCGATCGAGCGCGGCCAGTGTGGGTGCCAACATCTCACCGGCGGTTTTTGAGTCGCCGGCCGCCAACGCAGCGCGCATGCGCTTGATCATGGTGCGCACTCGAGTGCGGTTGGCACGGTTATTTTCCGCGCGGACGATTGACTGCTTGGCGCGCTTGAGAACGGACTTCTTACGTTTCTTAACCTTGGTGGTTGTTCCCGCTGGCATTCATTGCTCCTGTCGATGATTAGGCGAAGCCGCTAAAGTAGCTGAGCCGATTAGGTTTGTCAAACGTGTGGGCCTTTGAGGACAAATACTGGCGCGCTGGCCGGTCAGCCGGGCAACTGTAACCTCATCAAAGCAAGTACCTTGGTGGTTATCTTGCTTCGAAAGCTGCCGCCGCGGTATAATCTCTGCGCAGTATTATCGTAATTCGGCCGTTGGAGACGGCCAACCGCCCGGCTTTGCAGACCCCCGCCGGGCTTTCCTCGAATGCGACGCAGCCTGCAGGTAGCCAGTGGTGTAGAAACGTTCTTCGGTACCCTGGATGAAAACCTCAAGTTTCTGGAGTCCTCGCTGCACGTGACGATTGACCTGCATGACGACCAGCTTATTGTCGAAGGCGAGCGCGAGAATGTGGAGCGCGCCAGCCGCATCGTGGAGGAGTATAACCAGCTCGTCCGCGAGGGCCGGCGCTTTCGGGATGGCGAGGTGAAGTCACTCTTGCGTCTGGCTGCCGAAGAGCCAAATGTGCCGCTGAAGGAGTTGCTCGAGCCTAAGGGCAATGCGTCACGGCATACCATGGCGAAGAAGAGCGTGACCCCGCGAAGCGCGAACCAGCGCCGCTACCTGGAATTGATCGAACATCACGATATGGTTTTCGCGGTCGGCCCCGGCGGCACCGGCAAGACCTATCTAGCCGTGGCCATGGCGGTTTCCGATCTATTGTCTAAGCGCGTGAACCGGATCATTTTGGCGAGACCCGCGGTGGAAGCGGGAGAACGCCTGGGATATTTGCCCGGCACACTGCAGGAAAAGGTCGATCCGTACATGCGTCCGCTGTATGACGCGCTATACGACATGCTGGACGCCGACAAGCTCGAGCGTTTTCTGGAGAAGGGCATTATCGAGGTTGCGCCGCTGGCATTCATGCGCGGGCGTACGCTCAACGATTCGTTCGTAATTCTCGACGAGGCGCAGAACACCACGTCCGAGCAGATGAAGATGTTTCTCACCCGGTTGGGGTTTAACTCCAAGGCTGTGATCACGGGCGACATCACGCAAATCGACTTGCCGTCCAGCCGCCGCTCGGGCTTGGTCGAGGCGCTGGAAATCATCGCGAAAATCACGGATATTGGCACCGTAGCGTTCACGGAGCGTGACGTCGTGCGCCACAACCTGGTGCAACAGATCATTCGTGCCTACGAAGAGCACGATGCGGCACAGCCAAAATTAGCGCTGCACAGCGTCAAACTAGACGCTGCGCATTAGACTGTAGCCCTCCTGCAATGATTCTCAATCGACAGCGCGGCATATCCATTCCATCCGCAAGCCTTTCGCGGTTTCTTTCACGGATTCGCAGCGAGCTGAAGCTGGGCCGCCGCGACGTCACCATCTGCTTCGTGAAAGAAGCTGAAATGGCGGAGTTGAACCAGACGTTTCGTGGCAAACCTAAGGCCACGGATGTGCTCTCGTTTCCTGCATACTCGGCGGAGGAGGATGGCGCCAAGCGGAAGGTGGCCAGGGACTTGCGGCACGCGGCGAATTATCTGGGCGACATTGCCATCTCGCCTACTGTGGCACGCGCGAATGCGCGGCGCTACGGACGCGATCTCGATGACGAGCTGCGAATCCTGATGGTTCATGGCGTTCTGCACTTGCTGGGGTACGATCACGAGGCCGATCACGGCGAAATGGATCGCGTGGAAGCCCGGGTTCGCCGGCGGCTGGGGTTGGCCTAGCCCATGGTTCAGATAGCACTGCATACGCTCGGCGTGCTGCTCATTGCCGCCTGCCTCACGGTTTTTTCCTACCTGGACCGGATCTATAGGGAATTGGGACGCGTGACCACCGGCCGCGTACACGCGCACCTGGAAATTTTTGAAGCGGAGATTGAGCCGCGCCTCCATCTGCCCCGGCGGCGTGCCGCGCTCGGTTTTTCTTTGCTGACGCGGTTGTGGCTGGTGCTGATGGCGGTGGAGACCGCACGCGGCGTCGTCTACTTTGTACCCGAGCGCGTAAACGCTTTTGCGGAAATGGTGGTGTTCTTGGTGGCGGAGGTGCTGTTGGCGATGCACTTCCTGCCGGATCTGCTGGTGGCGCGCACGACCGGCCGCTGGCTCCGTCCTCTGACTGCGGTCTTGCGCGGATTGCTCTGGTTTATTTGGCCCCTGCGCATCATGGTCGAAATGGCGGGATCGCTCGCGCGCATCTCAGATGAGGACGAGACGCTCGAACAGGGCACGCGCCGGACCGAGCAAGAGGGCATCGAGGCCTTGGTGGAAGCTGCGCAGCAAGAGGGGATTTTGGAGGACGATCAGGCTGAGATGATCGAACAGGTGGTGGAATTCGGCGATAAGCGCGTGAGCGAAGTGATGACGCCGCGGCCGGACATGGTAGCAATTTCCGGAGATGCGTCTCTCGAAGACCTGCGGCTGCTGGTCGTCGAGAAGAAATTCTCGCGCATTCCCGTCTATTCCGAATCCCTCGACGATATTCTGGGCATTGCGTATGCACGAGACCTGCTCGAAATTCCCGATAACGAAGCGCGCCAGCGGAAAGTGCGCGAATTGATTCGACCGGCACTCTTTGTACCGGAATCGAAGCATGGCTCGGAACTGCTGAAAGAATTGCAGCGCCTCAACCAGCAAATGGCGATCGCCGTAGACGAGCATGGGCTCGTAGCGGGTCTGGTGACTGCGGAGGATCTAGTTGAGGAAATCATCGGCGAAATCGGGGAAGAGGATCGTCCGCTCGCGCCGGACATGCTGCGCGAAAGCGACGGCAGCCTGATTCTGCGCGGCAGCTTCTCCGTCGAGCGGCTGCAAGATCTTTTTGGCATGGAATTTAGCTCGGATGCTGTGGAATCTGCTACGACGGTGGCGGGGTTGCTCAATCATTTGGCCGGGCATGTGCCCAAACCGGGAGAAAAGATCGATTTCAATGGGTTGACTTTCTCCGTGATCGAGGCGAACCAGCGCAAAGTGTTGCGATTGCGCGCGGAACGCCACGCGACGGCATTGTCTAGCCCTGAAAACTGAGCTGCGAATTCCTATTACGCTTCCGAGGACCTGAAACGCTTCCCATAGGCAAATAAGAGACGGTGTGATAGAAGGGCGGCGCTCGCGCACTTGCGCGATGGAGGCATGGATGCGTTTCTACGGACCGCTGTTCCGCTCGATCGCCATCGGAGCGGCGCTAGTGCTGCTGCCGCTATTCGCTGCCGCGCAAACACCAGATCAAAAACCTGCAGAACATGAGGTGGACATTACCTGGGCGCAGAAGATTCCATTGCGCGACGGCGTAAAGTTAAACGCTACGCTCTATCGTCCACATGACGCCGCACCGTCGCCCGCGATTTTCACGCTGACCCCTTATATCGGTGACACTTACCACCCGCGAGCTATGTATTTCGCACAACATGGCTACGTGTTTCTGCTGGTGGACGTCCGAGGACGCGGAAACTCCGGTGGTGACTTTGAGCCTTTCGCCAACGAAGGCCGCGACGGTTATGACGTGGTCGAGTGGATCGCGAAGCAGCCCTGGTGCAACGGCAAAGTGACAATGTGGGGCGGGTCGTATGCGGGATTTGACCAATGGTCTACGCTGAAAGAATTTCCACCGCACTTGGCGACCATCGTGCCTGCCGCCGCGGCGCATCCCGGCGTGGATTTTCCGGCGTTCGAGAATATTCCGACGCTCTACCTGATGCAGTGGCTCACGTTCACGAGCGGGCTTACGGGCAACGACCACCTCTTCGGCGAGGGCAACTTCTGGCACTCGAAAGATATGGATATCTACCGCGGGCATTTAGCCTTCAGCGAACTTGATCGTATCGTGGGCAACCCCTCGCCGGTTTTTCACAAGTGGCTCGCGCATCCCACGGCAGATGCATACTTCAACGCTATGGTGCCGACGGCAGCGGACTATCACCGGATCAGCATCCCGATTTTGACGATTACGGGCGATTACGATGGCGATCAAGCCGGCGCGTTGACCTACTACCGCCGGCACATGAAGGATGGTTCACAGGACGCCATCTCCAACCATTATCTGATTATCGGCCCGTGGGATCATGCCGGAACGCGCACGCCGAATCCGGATGTCGGCGGCCTGCACTTTGGCCCAGTGAGCATGTTGGACCTCAACAAGCTGCACACGGAATGGTATGGCTGGACAATGCAGGGCGGCCCGAAGCCGGAATTCCTGAAGAAGCGCGTGGCATATTACGTCACCGGAGCCGAAGAGTGGAAGTATGCCGATACGCTGGACGGCATCGCGACCGGCAAACGCACGCTGTATCTTGCTTCCAACGGTTTCGCGAACGACGTTTTTCACTCCGGGTCGCTGCTTGAGGAGGCGCCTACGTCTCCAGAGCCCGATCATTTTGTTTACGACCCGCTCGATACGCGTCCGGGCGAGGTCGAGACCGAAGTAGGCGGCTTGGTGAGCCAGGCCGACGCGCTCAATCTTTTCGGCGCGGGACTCGTCTATCACACCGAAGCGCTTAGCGAGGCAACGGAGATCTCCGGCTTCGTTAAGCTCAGCCTGTGGATTTCCATGGATGTGCCGGATACCGATCTGGCCGTCGGGCTGTACGAGATATTGCCGGACGGCCGAAGTGTGCAGCTTACGGGAGATGTAAAGCGCGCGCGGTATCGCGAGTCGCTGACGGAGGCGAAGTTAGTGACGCCGGGCAAGATCGAGCGCTATGACTTCGACGGCTTTACATGGTTCTCGCGAAGAATCGCCAAAGGCAGTCGTCTGCGCATCGTCGTCGAAGCGCTGAACTCACCCGACTCGGAAAAGAATTACAACAGCGGCGGCGCGGTGGAAAATGAAACGGTGCAGGACGCGCGCACCGCGCACATAACGCTCTACCATGACGCCCAACACCCGAGCGTGCTCGAAGTTCCGATCGTGAAATGAGAAGAAAGCCGGTCAGCTAATCAGCCGGGCAATCAAGAAAGCTGCGGCGGCCGCCAGCCCGCCGGTCACGATCGTTTGCAGCGCGCCGCGCAGCGGCGGGATACCCAGGAAGCGGCCCTTGATCGCTCCAAACGCCGCAAGCGCCACGGCCGTGATCGCCACCGAGTACCAGAGCGCAAGCAACACGCTGGGTGTGACGAGATAGGGCGAGAGCGGGATCACCCCGCCGACGATGTATGACACCGCGATCGTCAGCGCGCTCTGGCGGGCGCGATTGCGGTTCGGCTCTTCCAGGCCCAACTCGAAGCGCATCATAAAGTCGACCCAGCGTTTCTGATCGGAAACGATGGCTTGCACCACAGGCTTCATTTGCTCCGGCGTGAGCCCGTACTCGCGGAAAACGCCCTCGACCTCCTCGGTTTCATGTTCAGGGAGCTCGACCGTCTCGCGAATCTCACGTTGTAGCTCAGACTCGTAGTGCTCAATATCTGTGCGCGCGGCGAGATAACCGCCCAGGCCCATGGCAATCGAGCCCGCCGCAATTTCCGCAAAGCCCGCCGTGACGACCACGCGCGTGGCGCTGGCGCTCGCAGACATAGCTGCGGAAAGTCCGGCAGCCAGCGCAAAGGGCACCGTCAAGCCGTCGGCCATGCCGATCACGACGTCGCGCACAGTCTCCGACGCCCGAAAGTGCTTTTCGACGTGGGGAGCATGGTGGGAGTGCGCCACCACGGTATCTTGCTGCTGCGGCATTCTAAGTCTCTCCTACGCTCGACTGAATCGAGCATCGGTCGGACAGTCTACCACGAGCGTGTTGACGAAAAACGCCGCGGCAAGTCTGCGGGCAACGGCGCAGGCGTGCACCGCCAGCGGCAAAAGGCTAAAATGTCGAGCATCGGAGAGAATTGTCAGAGTCTACGAGAACATGCCAAAGAAAAGTGTTTCATCGGCGAGCGCAGGCGTACGAAAGATTGACGGCCAAACTCCTAAGCAATTTCGCTGTGGATTTGCCGCGATCATCGGCAGGCCCAACGTTGGCAAGTCCACGCTGCTGAATCGCCTGGTGGGTCAAAAGGTTTCAATTGTTACCTCCAAGCCGCAAACCACGCGAAATCGAATTCAGGGCATCGTAAATCAGCCTGGCGGCCAACTGATTCTGATTGATACTCCCGGGCTTCACCGAGCCAGTACGATTCTTGGGCGCCAGATGCTTTCCGAAATCGAGCAGGCCATGGAAGGTGTGGATGTGCTCGTGCCCATGCTTGATGCGAGCGCGCCGCTTGGAGATGGGGATCGCGCCGTGCTCGACCGCGCGGCGAAATTTGAAGGACCCGCCGTGCTGCTGCTCAATAAGATCGACCGTCTGCCCAAGGAAAAGCTTCTGCCCCTAATCGAAACCTGCAACAGCGCGCGAGATTTTGCGGCGATCATTCCGGTCTCGGCGCTGAATGGCGACGGCGTGGCGGTCCTGCTGGCCAAGTTGGTCGAGCTGCTTCCGATCGGAGAACCGCTATTCCCGGCGGACCAGGTGACCGATCAGCCTGAGCGATTTCTCGTTGCCGAAATCGTGCGCGAAAAAGCGATGGCCGGAACGAAACAGGAGGTTCCGCACTCGGTAGCCGTGCTGGTGGACACATTCGAGGAAACGCCGAAGCTACTCCGCATCCGCGCGACGATCTATGTGGAGCGCGAGGGGCAGAAGGGTATCTTGATCGGTCGCGCCGGGGCGATGCTGAAGCACGTGGGTACTGCGGCGCGTCTTGAGATTGAAAAGCTGATGGGCAGCAAGGTTTTCCTCGAACTCTATGTGAAGGTGCATCCCGAGTGGCGAAATAACCCCGCAGTGGTGCAACAACTTGATTGGCGTGCGCAGCTCGAGCACCTTTCGGAAATTCAGCAGGGGCAGAAGCCGTTCAACGAAACTGGCGAGGACGAAGAAGAGGGTGGCGACGGCGTCGATGATGACGACAAATAGCTTAGGGAAGCTTTACTCGGGGGCCGGCGTTGGGCGGCCGCTACGCTTCCGCCGGTGAGATTCCCAGCGTCTTCATTTTGCGATAGAGGTGGCTCCGTTCCAGGCCGAGAGCCGCCGCCGTGCGCGTCATATTCCACTGATTTTCTTCGAGCTTGCGTAAGATGAAGTCCCGTTCGTAAGCCGTTCGCGCCTCGTGCAATGTGGAATAGGGCTGGGCGCTGCGCGTGCCGCGGAAATATTCCGGCGGCAAATGGTGCGGCTCGATCCGTTGTTGTGGGCAAACGATCACCAGCCGTTCGATCAAATTGCGCAATTCCCGCACGTTACCCGGCCAGGAATACCGTTGCAATACCTCCACCGCTGCCGGGGAAAGTTCCCTAGGGCGCTTGCCATACTCGGCGCTGAACTCGGAAAGAAAATAGCGTGCCAGCAGGGGCACGTCTTCCGAATGCTCACGGAGCGCCGGAACGTAAAAGGGAATCACGTTGATGCGGTAGAAGAGATCTTCGCGGAAAGCTCCTTTGAGAATCTCATCCTCGAGTTTCTTGTTTGTAGCCGCGATCACGCGGACGTCCACGGTGATCGCCGTGTTCGAGCCAACCGGCTCAAAGCGTTGCTGCTCGAGTACACGCAACACTTTGGCCTGCGTCTTCAGACTCATGTCGCCGACTTCATCGAGGAAAAGGGTGCCGCCATCGGCCTTTTGAAATTTGCCGCTCTTATCTTCGGTGGCGCCCGTAAAACTTCCTTTGATATGGCCGAAGAGCTCTGATTCGATTAGCTCGTCGGGTATCGCCGCGCAGTTTACCTCCACGAAGGGCCGCTCGCGGCGGAGGCTGTTCACATGCAGAGACCGGGCCACAAGCTCCTTACCGGTTCCGCTTTCACCGTAGATCAGCACGCGTCCGCTGGTCGGCGCCGTTAGCGCGATTTGTTGGCGCACGGCCTTCATCGGCACACTGGTGCCGATCACCTGGTAGCGCTGATCGAGTTCGGCGCGTAGCCGCTGGTTTTCTTCCTCGAGGCGCTGGTGTTCGAGCGCATTCTTCACCACCAGCGTGACTTTTTCGAGTGAGAGCGGTTTTTCGAGAAATTCAAAAGCACCGAGCTTTGTCGCGCGAACGGCCGTCTCAATGTTTCCGTGGCCGGAAATCATCACAACGATTGGCCCGGTGCCGTTTTCTTGAATGCGCCGCAGGGTGTCGAGGCCGTCCATACCTTCGAGCCAAATGTCGAGGAGCACGAGGTCGACCGGTTCACGTGTCAAGAAATCCAGGCACTCTTCGCCGGAGCTAACGGTCGCCACGTGATAGCCATCGTCGCGAAGCGCCGCAGAAAGCGCTTCGCGAATACCCTCTTCGTCGTCAACGATCAATATGTTTGGCGCCATGAATTTAGCAGCCGCGAGCTCAAACCTCCGAAGCCAATGGTATCGCGGCGACGTCCATGGCGGGCAGGCAGATGATGAATCGCGAGCCGGTTGGCAAGTTGTCTTCCACGCGAATCGAGCCGTTGTGTTCGGCGATCACGCGCGAAGCGATGGCTAGGCCAAGGCCTGTTCCGCGATTCTTGGTGGAAAAATGGGGCAAAAAGAGCTTGTCCTTATCTTCCGGGGAGATGCCACGACCGGTGTCGCAAACCACGATTTCGAGCATTTCGCCGATGTGGCTGTTGCGTGTCAATATGGTGAGTTCCCGGTTCCGCGATCCTTCCATGGCCTCGGCAGCATTATCGATCAAATTGACGACCACTCCTCGCAGAAGTTCGCCGTCCGCCTTGATCTGCGGTAAAGCTGGACCGAGTTCTGCGCGAACGGAGATTCCATCGAGGCGTCCGCGAAAGAATTCCAGCGCCTCACTGACCACGGAGTTTACGTCGGCAGGCCCTAAACGGGCTTGGGGAAACCGCACAAACCTCGAGAACTCGTCGACCAGCGATTTCATCGTGGAGACTTCACGCTCGATCTGGATCGCGCATTCACGCGCTAATACCTCCAGGTCCGGATCGCGTGGCACATCCGGGGCACCGGCGGATGCCGCGGTCTCAGCGCGGCGAGTGAGAAAACGCTCGAGACGCTGCGCGGAGAGCTGGATGGGAGTCAGCGGGTTCTTGATTTCGTGCGCGATACGTTGCGCCACTTCTTGCCATGCAGCAGCCTTTTGGGCGCGCAACAAGTCCGTCAAATCGTCAATGACCACCACATAGCCCGAATTCCGCCGTAGCGGGCCGAGCGAGCTCACCGTCACGGCCGCGTGCATTACGCGTCCGCCGATACGAATTTCCAAGGCGCGCGAGGCCGTACCCAGGCGCAACGAGCGACGCATCAGTGCTTGAATCGGCGCGACCGCCTCCGTGCCGACAAGCTGTTGCAGCGTGTGTGCTGAGGCGGAAGTCTGCTGAAACATTGTGGATGCCGAGCTATTCACGCGAACGACGTTGCCTTCCTGATCGAGCGAAATGACGCCGGTAGGAATATTTTCAAGCACCGCCTCAAGAACCTTTCGGCGCCGTTCGAGTTCTTGCACGGCGTGCTGCAGGCTCTGCGTGAACTCGTCAATCTGGCGGCGGCTATCCGCCAGTTGTCCGGTCATCTCGTTAAATGATTGTACGAGCGTGCCAAGTTCGTCCTGGGCTTGCGTCTCCACGTGGTACGCAAAGTTTCCCCGAGACACCTCGCGCGTGGCTTCCGCAAGAGCCTGGATCGGCACGGTTACCTGCTTGGAAAGGTACAGCGCCAGCCAGGTGACGGCGAAAAGCAAGAGCAATGTAAAGAGGGAAAACGAGAGCAGCATGTACGTCTTGAAAAGCCGATACTGCTGCGATTCCTTATTGTAACGATCGAATTCCGTGCGCAAGGTGCTGTAGTTGCTTGCAAAATCCGGAGGCAGCTTTCGCAAGGCCACAACGACCCCGCCGGGTACCGGGGCCCGGCCTCCAAATGCAAAACCATTGCCCAGCGACCAGAGCTCCGCGCCGCTCGGCAAAGTGTAGCTAAACGCGGGCGGCGGTCCGGCTTGGATGGACGGATCGGAAGCGACGGCCGCTACGTGGCCGCCGGAATCCAAAAACAACAATGAGTCCACGCCAGGTTCAAAGCGCAGGAGCAAGGAGCGGAGCTCATCGTCGGTTGGTTTCGCGGCGAGGTCGATGCCTGCCGTTTGTGCGTATGCGGCAAGTCGCTCGTGGTCCCGGGTTCCAAACTGGTTGACGATTTGCGTGCCAGCGGCAGTGGCTTGCTCGAGAGAACGGGGAAACCATCGGCTGAGGGATCGGTTTAGCAATGCATAGCTGATGAAAAACAGAAAGACGACAGGGAGCAGAGATAGCGCCATTGCTCCCAATACCATTTTTGTCTTGAACCGGGAGCCGAGCTGTCCCGCGCGCTTCTCATTCCACAAGCGCACGAGCATGCGGATCAATACGAGGCCAAACGCCATCAACAGCGCGACGATCACAGTCGAGACGCCGTAGAGCACTACGACGCCTGTGTCTTCCGATTTCCCAGGCTCGAACGGCAATCCCAGAGAACCCAGCGTGAAAACGGCCGCGGCGAGCAGCACTACAACCACCCCGACGAACACCAACCACAAGCGCTGTTTGCGTTCTGGGGAGCTCATAGCACTCGCTTGCGGGCCGGCGAGGCATCCCCTACGCAAGGCGAACCCTTCCGGAAGGTACTGGAAGGGCCTTCCGATAACCGTGGCATAGCGAACTGATTCATTAGAAGGGAAGATAGCCACTCCCCAGGAGGGCGTCAAGAAGCCATATGCCGCTGCCGCACACCTGTCCCTCCGGACAGGTGTTTTCATATTCCGTGAACTGATTCAATAGGCTCCAGACGAGATTTCAGCGGTCCTTTGTGTGCCTCGGCCGCGGGCTGTCGACGGAGTGTGCATGTCGTCCCGTTTGGGCGAAATCTTAATTAAAGAAAGCCTGATCACTTCTGACCAGCTCAAAAAAGCGCTGGACTACCAGAAGCAGCATGGCGGACGCCTGGGCACATGCTTGATGAAGCTCGGGTTCGTTTCGGATGATGAGATCACGCAAGTCCTTTCGCGCCAATACGGAGTCCCCTCTATAAATCTGAAGTACTACGAAGTGGAATCCCCGGTCATCAAGCTGATCCCACAGGAAACCGCGGTTCGCTATCAGGTGGTGCCTCTTTCACGCGTTGGCGCCACTCTGACGATCGCGATGACGGACCCCACGAACGTCTTCGCCATGGACGATATCAAGTTCATGACGGGTTTCAACGTGGAGCCAGTGGTTGCCTCAGAGTCCGACATTAACGAAGCGATTCGCAAGTTCTACGGCGATGCATCGAGCGTCGAAGAGCTCAGCAAGGTGATGAAGGACCTCACCTCCGATGAAGCAGCCGACCTGGAGTTGGCGTCGGAAGAAGAGCAACTCGACGCCGCAGCGCTCGAGCGCGCCGCGGAAGAAGCTCCCATCATCAAGCTCGTGAACCTGATTCTCACCGACGCCGTGAAACGGGGCGCTAGCGACATTCACATCGAGCCCTACGAAAAGGAGCTCCGCGTTCGGCTACGCATCGACGGCATCTTGCAAGCCGTGATGACGCCGCCGCTAAAACTGAAAGACGCGATCACCAGCCGCGTGAAGATCATGTCCAAGCTGGACATCAGCGAAAAGCGCCTGCCGCAAGACGGCCGCATCATGCTGAAGTACCAACGCGACGGCAAAAAGAAAGAACTCGACTTCCGTGTCTCCACCGTTCCCACGATCTTCGGCGAAAAGATCGTGCTCCGCTTGCTGGACAAGGAAAATCTGCGGCTGGACATGACCAAGCTGGGCTTCGAGCCAGAATCGCTGGTCAAGTTCGAGCGCGCGATTCTGAGGCCTTACGGGATGGTGCTCGTCACGGGTCCTACCGGATCGGGCAAGACCAACACGCTCTATTCCGCGATTTCACGCCTGAATACTCCGGAAACAAACATCATGACCGCCGAAGACCCGGTCGAGTTCCAGCTCTCCGGTGTCAACCAAGTCCAAATGAAGGAGCAGATCGGCTTGAACTTTGCGGCCGCACTTCGCGCCTTCTTGCGGCAAGACCCCAACATCGTTCTCGTCGGAGAAATCCGCGACTTCGAGACGGCCGAGATAGCCGTCAAGGCCGCGCTAACGGGCCACTTGGTGCTCTCGACGCTGCATACGAACGACGCACCTTCGACCATCAGCCGCTTGATGAACATGGGTATCGAGCCGTTCCTGGTGGCCACGTCGGTGAACCTGATTGGCGCGCAGCGATTGATTCGCCGCATCTGCACGGCCTGCAAAGAGGCGCTGCAGGTCCCGGAGCAGGCATTGCTGGACGCTGGGTTCTCGCCCGAAGAAGCCAAGAAGGTGACGCCGTATCACGGTAAGGGCTGCACCACTTGCAACAACAGTGGATATAAGGGGCGCGTGGCGCTCTACGAAATCATGGAAATTAACGACGAATTGCGCGAGCTGATTCTGGTCGGCGCCTCAGCGCTGGAACTCAAGAAGAAGGCGCTCGATCAGGGAATGATCACGCTGCGTCGCAGTGGCCTGATCAAGATCGCGGCGGGTATGGCCACATTGGAAGAAGTTTTGCGGGAAACCGTGCTGTAGCGAAAGGAAAGGAAGTTATGCCAGGAATCACACTTAGCGAATTGCTGCAGAAAATGATCGAGATGGGCGGAAGCGATCTGCACATCACTACGAACAGCGCGCCGCGCGTTCGCGTGCACGGCAGGCTGCGTCCGCTTGATATGGGGCCGCTGACGGCTGCCGATACGAAGTCGCTGGCTTATAGCGTGCTCACCGACGCGCAGAAGCACCGCTTCGAGGAAAATCTCGAACTGGACTTCTCGTTCGGGTTGAAGAACCTGGCGCGCTTCCGCGGAAACATCTTCCATCAGCGTGGCGCGGTCGCCGCCGTCTTCCGAACAATCCCGTGGGAAATTAAGGGTTTTGACGCGCTCGGCCTGCCGCTGGTGGTCAAAGGGCTTTGCGACAAGCCGCGCGGCTTGGTGCTGGTCACCGGGCCGACAGGCTCGGGCAAGTCCACGACACTTGCCGCTATGCTGGACAAGATCAATTCCGAACGTGAAGAGCACATGATCACGATCGAGGATCCGATCGAGTTCCTGCACAACCACAAAAAATGCCTGGTCAATCAGCGCGAAGTCCATTCGGACACGCACTCGTTCAACAACTCGCTGCGCGCCGCGCTTCGCGAAGACCCCGATGTCGTGCTCATCGGCGAAATGCGCGACCTCGAAACGATCGAATCCGCGCTGCGCATCGCCGAAACCGGCCACTTGACCTTCGCGACGCTGCACACGAACTCGGCGATCTCGACGGTAAACCGTATCGTGGACGTCTTCCCCGCCCACCAGCAGCCGCAAATTCGCGCTCAGCTTTCCCTGGTGCTTGAGGGCATCCTTTGCCAATCGCTGCTGCCGCGCGCCGACGGGCGAGGCCGAGTGATGGTGATGGAAGTTTTGATTCCAAATGCGGCAATTCGTAACCTGATTCGCGAAGACAAAATCCACCAGGTCTATTCCGCCATGCAGACCGGCACCGCACAAACCGGGATGCAAACGTTCAATCAGAGCCTGGCCACCGCTTACTTCAACAAGTTGATTACCCTGGAAATGGCGCTTTCACGGTCGTCGAATCCCGACGAGTTGCAGGATATGATCAATCGAGGCGTGGCGCCACTACCAACGGCGGGTTCTGGAATGCGCCGTTAATTTCGGAAATAAGTAGCCCAGCACTTGTAGCGAATTCGAGGAGGGTAGCACCATGCCGGTATTTACGTATCGTGGGAAAAACCGCTCGGGAGAGAACATCAGCGGCGAACAGTCCGCAGGCACCAAGGCCGAGCTCCAGAATCTGCTGCGCCGCCAGCAGATCCAGGTCACCAAAATGTCCGAGAAGGGCAAGGAATTCAACTTGCCCACATTCGGCGGTGGCGTGAAAGCCGAGGAATTGGCCATCTTCACGCGGCAATTCTCGGTGATGATTGACGCCGGGTTGCCGCTCGTACAGTGCTTGGAGATCCTTGCCGGGCAGCAGGAGAACAAGACCTTTCAAAAGGTCCTCGCGGGTACCCGAGCGTCGGTCGAGGGCGGCGCCACGTTATCGGCGGCGATGAAGCAATACGAAAAGGTCTTCGACCCACTCTACGTGAACATGGTCGAGGCCGGGGAGACGGGCGGTATTCTGGATACAATTCTGCAGCGCCTATCGTCTTACATCGAAAAGAACGTAAAGCTGAAGCGCGCCGTGAAGTCTGCCTTGATTTATCCTACGGTTGTGCTTAGCGTGGCCGGCGCGGTGATCACTTTGCTGCTCTGGAAGGTCGTTCCGATTTTCGCAACCCTTTTCGTCAGCCTTGACGTTGCGTTGCCTTTGCCCACGCGAATCGTGATCGGACTGAGCCATTTTGTCGGCAGTATCTTTGGTTTCCTGGCGCTGGTGCTTCTCATCGGGACGGCGATTGGTCTCAAGATATGGTATGGCACCGAAAAGGGCCGCATGGTGATCGACCGCGCACTGTTGAAGATGCCGCTGATCGGGATCCTATTGCGCAAGATCGCGGTGGCGCGTTTTACGCGAACGCTTGGCACTTTGATCTCGAGCGGCGTTCCGATTCTAGAGGGCTTGGATATCACCGGACGTTCTTCTGGTAACGCGGTGGTCGAGCAGGCGTTGCATCAAACGCGCAAGCAGCTCGAAGCCGGTCGGACGCTGGCCGATCCGCTCCGTGAGACCGAGGTTTTCCCCAGCATGGTCACGCAAATGATTGCCGTCGGCGAACAGACGGGCGCAATGGACGCCATGCTGCAGAAGATCGCGGATTTCTATGAGGACGAAGTAGACTCTGCCGTCAAGGATTTGCTGACGGCTCTGGAACCGGTGATGATCGTTTTCCTGGGCGTGGTGGTCGGCGGCGTAGTGATTTCGATGTATCTGCCGCTGTTCACGTTGATCGGCAAGCTATCGGGACACTAGAAAAGTAAGCGGGAGCGTAGCGCCTCCGGGGTGCCCTTGCAGCCGGGCTCCGGAGGTTGTTTCGCCGGGGGGCGTCATACGCTAGATAGCCATTCTGCAGCGAGTCCTCCTAGGTGTGTTTCTGGGGCCGGTTCACGGTTCCAAAATCTCGAATCATTCACCAATCAAGTAGAAACGCATGCCCGGTATTGAGCCACAGGCGAGAACGAGCGAGTGGATCGGCTGGTTGAACCGCGTCCGGTTCCTGGTAATATCCCTGCTGCTCGCGATCGCGCTGTGCCTTTGGCAGCTCGGATTGCTGCGGCTTTCACCGAAGCCATTTGCCGTTCTGATAGTCCTCTGGTACACGCTGGGATTCCTGCACTCGATACTCTCGCGCTGGATGAAAGAGGCGTCGTGGCTCGCCCCCGTTCAGATGATTTGCGACCTCTGCATGATCACGGGTCTGGTGTACTTCACAGGGGGCCACGAGAGTTATTTCATCTCGCTTTACCTGCTGGCGATCATCGTGGCCAGCATTTTGTTCTCGCGCAAGGGGACGTTCCTTACGGCAGGGTTCAGCTTTGTGCTGCTCGGAGGCATGGTCGAGCTGGTTTTCTATGGAAAGCTTCCGCAAACGGCGCTGTCCATGCCGAGCGCCAGTGCTTTGCAAACCTGGGTCTTCAGCAATCTCTTCGCCTTCATGGCCGTCGCCTATCTTTCGAGCCTACTCGCGCAAACACTTCGCAAAAAGGGTGCTGAGCTCGAACAAAAGAGCGGCGAACTGCAAGATTTGCGGGCCTTCAACGAAGATATTATTCACTCGATGCGCGGCGGCTTGCTGACCACGGATGCGCAAGGGCACATCCTGCTATTGAACCGCACCGGCGAGGAAATTACCGGTTCGCGTTTTGTGGATGTACGCGGGAAGCAGATTCAGTCCTTGTGGCCGGGCTTTTGGTCGCCCGGGAATCCTCACGTCGATCCCAATCGCATCCCGCGCCACGAAATTGATTTTCCGACGGGGGATGGACAACAACGATTCCTGGGAATTTCGGTTTCGCCGCTGCGAACACGTACTAAGGAGATGACCGGTTATGTCTTCAATTTTCAGGACTTGACCGATCTGCGCAGGCTCGAAGAAGAGGTGGAAACCCAGGATCGCATGGCGGCGTTGGGCCGCTTTTCCGCGGCCATCGCGCATGAAATCCGCCAGCCTCTTACCGCCATCGCCGGAGCCGTAAAGGAATTAGCGCGCCTGGCGCCTCTGGAAGAGGACGAGCGCCACCTGGTAGGCATCGTTAGCAGGGAATCCGAGCGGCTCAACCACCTTATCACCGAATTCTTGGATTATTCGCGCGAAACGGCGTATGAATTTCAGGAAGCCGACATTACGTCTTTGCTCGACGAAACGCTCACGCTGCTCGCCAAGCATCCCAATCTCGACAGCCGATACAAAATCGACAAAACGTTTGCCGGCCAACTCGTTCGCGCGCGGGTCGATCCAAACCGCATCCGGCAGGTTTTTTGGAATCTGTCCGACAATGCGCTTCGCGCCATGCCCGGGGGCGGAATCCTAACTGTTTGTTTGGAAACCGCGCCCTTTCTGGTGCGGATCCGTTTCCGCGACACCGGTTCGGGTCTTGACCCACAGCAGCGGGAGAAGATCTTCGAGCCATTACAATCCGGATTCAAGGGCGGCACTGGCTTGGGGCTGGCAATCGTGTATCAGATCGTTCAGGCGCACAGCGGCAGAATCACCGTGACTTCAGAAAAGGATCGCGGTGCCGAATTTGCCGTGGAGTTGCCGCGCATGGCCTGATGTTCCGCATGAAACGTGCTCCAACATATCCTTTGCGGCAGGGGAGCATCCGGCGGAAGATCATTTAAAGCGGGACAATTCAAATATGGCGCATCTTCTGATTGTCGACGACGAACGCTCGATTTGCGAATTGCTCGAGATCACCTTTCGTAAGGAAGGCCATCGCGTCGAGGTCGCGTCCAGTGGCGAGGCGGCTAAGCGCCGCATCGAATCGCAGATCTTTGACATCATCATCTCCGACATCCGCATGCCGAATCTGAGCGGCGTGGAACTTCTCAAGTTCGTTCGCGAGACCTCGCCTTCCACCGTGTTTCTACTCATTACCGGCGTGCCCACGGTCGAAACCGCGATCGCTGCGGTGAATGCGGGAGCGGACCGCTACGTCATCAAGGATCACGATCTCGTCGATCAGCTCCGGCGTGCCGTCGACCAGGTCGCCGAGTCCCTCAAACTGAAGAAAGAAGCAGGTATTCTGAGAAGGGAAGTGCGAAGGCTTTCGGGTCAGGACAATTTCATCGGTCATAGCCCGAAGATGCGCGCAATCTTCGATCTGATCAATACCGTAGGGCCACAGCAGAGCCGGGTGTTGATTACCGGTGAAAGCGGCACCGGCAAAGAGCTCGTTGCGCGCGCGATCCACGACCAGAGCCAGCGCGCAAAGGCGCCTTTCGTTACCATCGATTGCGGGGCTTTTCCAGAAACACTACTCGAATCGGAATTGTTCGGCTACACGAAGGGCGCCTTTACGGGCGCGAATGAAAATCGTCACGGCCTTTTTCAAGCCGCCCACGGCGGGACGCTGTTCATGGACGAGATCGGGAACATGCCCATGAGCATGCAGGTAAAGTTATACCGGGTGCTGCAGGAGGGCAAAGTTCGCAGGCTCGGCAGCACGGAAGAAATCGACGTGGATGTTCGTGTGATTGCCGCCACAAACAAAGACCTCGAGAAGGAGATCGCCGAGGGGCGGTTTCGTGACGATTTATTCTATCGCCTCAGTGTGATTCCCATACATCTTCCGCCGCTGCGCGAGCGTCGCGACGATATCCCACTCTTAGCCCGGGTTTTTCTCGAGCGTTTTCGCAAGTCTATGGATAAGACAGTGGAAAGCATCGCTCCCGAAGCGATGCGCCTGCTCGAAGCATTTGACTGGCCAGGAAATGTGCGGGAATTGGAGAATACGATTGAGCGTGCCGTGGCCCTCGAGTCTGGGCGCGAAATCAGCCCCAACGTTCTACCGGAGAAAATCTTCCGCGCCGCCCAGGCCGAGGCTTTAAGTGCCGCAGGCAACAACGGCGCGCCACTCATCCCGGTGGAAGGGCTCAACCTGGAACAGCACATCCAGGATATTGAAAAGGGCTATTTGATTGAGGCGTTGAGGATGTCAGGCGGGGTGGGCACCCGCGCAGCCGAATTGTTGAAAGTAACCTACCGCTCTTTCCGGCATTACTCGAAGAAATACAATCTATAATTCCGAGCGGCGAGATTTCCAAAGTGAACAGCCCCTGGACGCGCAGCCGCCAGTGTTTGTCCGCGTTGAGTTTTCCCTGCTTTCCACAACGCTCATTAATACTACTTTTATGCTAGAGGGCTGCACCCGAAGGAGCAGTTGACCCATTTAACGTCTCGCTCCCCCTTGCGGCGTTTCTGCGGGTCGCGAACTGTCTCATCACGGCGCTCACCGCACTGGTCAGCGCGAAGGCCGCGAGCACACAGAGAACGGGGTCGATCGGCTCGCGATAACGCGCCGACGTATGCGTAACGTAGTAAATCAACGGGTACACCACAGGAAAGATGGCGAAAAGCCATGCCTCGGCGCGCTTTTGCCGGAACAGGACCAACACGCCCGTTAGGGATAGAATCGCAAGAAGACAGTTTGTCGCGATCGTCACCTGCCCCTCCCAACCGAGCGTACGCCAGATGTCCGGAATTGGTTCGTAGGTCCCGGTCCAATTGTCCGCGAAGCGGTTCCACACGAGGCGAGCCTCCTGGCGGGGGTGGGAGCGCATGAATTGAAAAGCATCGTGTTGCTTCCGTTGCATGTACTGAATCTCGCCGAGTTGCGCAAATTTCTGCCGCTCTGGCAAATTGCCGTCCGGATGCAACCAGCGTGTAAGCGTGTCTGTGACCTGGGCGTTATTTCCCAGCCATAGCTCCAGGCCAAAGTTGGAGCGTAGCGGGATCAGCTTGTGAAATGCGATGTAATTGCGGACCGTCCAGGGAACACAGCCGATCACGATCGTCAACGCCGCGACGGCAGGCAATTTCAGCCAGAGACGCGTCTCGCCGCGTAGTCGCCAGGCCAGCCAAAGCAAGATAAACGGCAGCAGCGAAAGAATTGCCGGGTTCACCATTAAAGTAAAAGCCCATAGCAATCCGTAGCCAATCCACGCCCGCGGGCGATGCGATTCCTGGAGGGCGAGCGTGGCCCATAAAACCAATCCAACCATCGCGGATGTGAGACACGTGTCCCACACCCAGGTAAGCGGCATGATGATCGCGATCGGGAATAGGGCCCAAATCCATGCCGCCGTGAGGCCCGCCACCATTCCGGCGAGCCGCTTCCCGATAAAAAAAACAGGGATACAGGCGAGGGCGGAAAAAAGACAGTCGATCGTGACAATGGTCAGAAACGAGGTGTATGTAAAAATGCCAAACAACTTGAAGACACCAGCCAGCAGGTAAGGAAATATTGGCGTCAACCAGGCGGTGGGTCCGCTATCGAGACCCGTCAGTGGGGAGCTGAATCCCTTGCCCACTGCAATGGACCGGGCGATGTGGCCGGTTTCGTAGCCGTAGGGTATATCAAAGAAAGGCACTGGCGCATGGTGCTTCAACATCCACAGATAACCAACGCGCAGCGCAAAAGCGACTACGACCGGCAACGACAATGAGGTCGAGATGGTTCTGAGGCTTATTTTCACTGGGCATTCCTATGCTTAATTCGCCTTACCCGGCTGTACATTTGCCCGATCTCCCGCTTGAGGTTCGCACCGATATCATGATGATGGCTTATTTATCGCCCAGCTTCGCGTGGCGTGATTTCTAGATGTGCCTTAAGAGTTGGCACTTGTGCGCTCGCACGAATCGGTGGGACTAAATTTTGGTCGCAGGGCAGCGGCTGGACAATTCGCGGCGCCGACGGATGACACAATTTGTCAGTATTGACAGCAGTCCAGGACGCCGGGCGCGAAGCAATTCGACCCCGTACCATAAGTTAAGCAATTCTAATCACATACAGACACAGCCGCCGTGTTCGCATCTGGCACACTAAGTGCTCTTAGGTCTGCGATTCCCGAATGGGACTCAACTAGAGGAGAAAGACTGAATGCGCAATAAGCAAAAGGGCTTTTCGCTAATCGAGTTGCTCATCGTCGTGGCCATTATTTTGATTATTGCCGCGATCGCGATTCCGAACTTGCTGCGCGCGCGTATTTCCGCCAACGAGGCTTCGGCGGTTAGCTCGCTGCGCACGATGAATACGGCTTGCATCAGTTACGATACTTCTTACGGCCAGTTCCCACCGCTGCAGGCCGACATGGGCCCGGTTGCCGGCGGCTCAACGCCCACTTCGACCGAAGCGGACCTGTTGGATAGCGTGCTCGCAGTGACTGCCGCGACCACCGGCAAGAGTGGCTACGTCCTCACCTACGCAGCCGTTGGTGGCGCGCCCGTCACCGGATATACCATCAATGCGGATCCAGTTACGCAGAATGGAACGGGCGTCCGTCACTTCTTCACGGATCAATCGGCCGTGATTCGCGCGAACCCGAGTGCCACTGCAAGTGTGAGCGATTCGCCCCTGTAGTAAGCTGCCTTTCCCCCCAAAGGTAGCCTTGGTGGCGGATGCGAAAGCATCCGCCACTTTTTTTGTGCTGACAGTTCGCGTCACAATGTTGGGCCGCAAATTGTCACAACTCTTCCCCGATATTGAAACTGTGTCCCGTGTTTCACTTCGGCAGTCCCCGCAAGCCGTGTGGGTGCCTCTACATCGTGCGTTCCGGCGCCGCAGAATTAGGGCGCCTTAATAGGGCCACGCCTCTGCGACTACTCCGATTGAATCTTGCCGAGCGGGTTCAAGAGGAGACACATGAAACACAAGCAAAAGGGTTTTTCACTGATCGAGTTGCTCATCGTCGTGGCCATTATTTTGATTATCGCCGCGATCGCGATTCCGAACTTGCTGCGCGCGCGTATTTCCGCCAACGAGGCTTCGGCCGTTAGCTCATTGCGGACGATGAACACGGCTTGCATTTCGTATGATTCGAGTTACGGCAGTTTCCCGGCGTTGCAGAGCAACATGGGTCCGGCGAACGGCGGAACGCCGACTTCCACAGAAGCGGATTTGCTAGACATTATGCTGGCGCCAACCACTGGTAGCGCCACCAAGAGTGGTTACACAATTACTTACACTACTGGAGCCAGCAATAACTCTTATACGAGCCATGCAGACCCTGTTACGCAGAACACGACTGGCGTACGGCATTTCTTTAGCGATCAATCCGGCGTGATTCGTGCAAACCCAAGCTCGATCGCTGCCGTAACCGATTCGCCCCTGCAGTAAATTGTTCTTGTACGAAGGTAGTGTCGGTGGCGGATCGGAGAGCGTCCGCCACCGTTTCATTGGGAGAGTTGCAGGCTCAGAGGTTTCAGCGACGCATCTGATCGAGAGCCGCACGGGCCTGAAGGTTCAGCGAGTCATTCGCAGTATCCGTCATTTCGCCTAGTTGGTACTCGCGTGCTGCCTCCGTAGCTTTCCCGCTCGCGGCATAAAGACACACGAGCTTTAAATGCGCGTGCGAATCAAAGCGGTCGAGACTTGCCGCTTGCTGGAAATAGAGCTCAGCCGCGCCGGGCCGGCTATTTTCGATGGCCAGATCACCCAGCCTATCCAGAGCATCGGTAGTCGGCAGCGCTGCCACCGACTGCAGATACTGAGCCTGCGCCTCGTCTGTGCGCCCCAATTCTGCCAGGAACACTGCATAGTGGTTATGGGCGTCAGCGCTCAGCGGGGATAGCTTTAGAGCCAATTGGAATTCCGACTCCGCCTCGGAAATGTCACCCATTTGGGCGAGCGCAATGGCCAAATTCAAATGTGCGTCCGTGTAATAGCGCCGAGTGGCGACCGTACGCCTGAGAAAACCGACAGCCTCCGGATATTGCTTGTGGCTCAAACGTGCAATTCCGAGATTGAAGAGCGCCCAAGTGTTATTCGGATCGATCGTGAGCGCTAGCTTCCACTGCCGCTCGGCGGTGTCTTCCTGGTGCATGTTCCAATAGGCGGCGCCAAGGTCGGCTTTCAAGGATGCGCTATCCGGGTCTTGTTCGGACGTGACCCGATAGAAGGTGATGTCGTCATGCCAGTCGCGATTTCGCGTCACGATGCGGAGCGTCGCCAGCACGCTTAACAGTACAGCGGCCCCGGCGAACGCCAACCTCAGCGCTGTAGCTTTGCGCGTTTGCAATTCTTGCCACAGCGTCACCGCCCCATACGCAACGAGCCAACTGAGCCCGATCGAAGGAACGTAGAGATAACGCTCCGCGAACACGCCTGTGGGAAGCCAGCGGGCGTTCATCACCGGAGCCAGCGTGAGGACCATCCAGAGTACCGAGAACGCGACGAGACGGCTTTGCTTCCACAGCAGCAGGGAGGCGAGGCACAATGCGAGACCCCAGGCCACGCCGGCAATTACTCTCGGATCGGAGAAGCTCACGGCCGGAACGAACACGTAGGAAGCCATTAGCCGGACAGGCCAGATCAGCTTGTTCATGTAGTCGTTGAATAAGCTGGCGCTCGACAGGAAGGTAACCGGCCAAGTGATCTCGGGTTTCTGCAAACGCGGCACGAGCCCGCCCATAAACCAAGCCCGGAGACCTAGGTAAATTCCCAACAGCGTGAAGAGCGGGGCAACACGACCGGCTTTTTGCCTCCAGGTCGTATGCTCGCAGCTCGGGCTAACAAAGGTTTCATACCCAAGAGCGATAAACGGAAACGCCGCGGCCGGCTCCTTGCAAATCAAAGCCAGCGCAAATGTCGCAAGCAAAGCCGGCCAGGTCCACCAACGCCTGCGTCCCGCTTCCGCTAAATCCAGATATAACCAAAATGCGACCAACAAGAACATCGCAAGTTGCAAGTCCGGAATTGCTGCAACCCAGGCCACGGCTTCGACGTGAACTGGATGTAGTGCAAATAACGCCGCCGCGACGAACGCCAGCGCTTTTGATCCCGTCAGCCGATTTGTAATCGCGAAGAGAAGAAGCACCACCACCGCGTGCGTCAGTAAATTGGCCAGATGAAAACCATAAGCCAGCGGCCCATAAATCTGGTAGAGCAACAGATAGTCGAGCGACATCAGCGGCCGGTAATAGTTCGTAGTGCCTTGGGCGGCGTAGCGGAAAGACCAGACCGACGTGGTCAGAATCTGTCTCAAGTAATGGAAGCTTCGAATATAAGGATTGCCAAGGACTTGGTAGATATCGTCGTAAACGAAGCCGTTCCACAGCGTATTCAGGTACGGCACGATTGCGATGAGCGCCAGCACCCCATAATAAGGCACGGTGCTGCCGAGGTTTTTGGCGCGCTTATTTGCAGCGTTCACGGATTCTGGGGCGCAGGTCGACGGATCAATTCTCGCGGTTTTACGGCGAGTCAGCATGTTTTCGGAAACCCTTGTGGTACCGCTATAGTCTACAATCGGCGAGGCTTAACGTCCGCCCCGGCGCTTTTCGCGATGCGCAAAACGGCAATGGCCGCCTCACAGCCTTGCTGTAAGAGGGTCACGGATTCGTCCCCTAGCATAGCCTCGGGACTCCTGCTATCCTTATCGTTGCATTCTCTTTTCTGAGCAGGGCACGAGGCTGAAGGGCTCCGCCCTGGGCTCATTTTTGTGGGGCGGGCTCGCCCCGGGGGGCTTTGTGAATCGACGCGAGCGTGGCTTTTCTCTGATCGAGTTGCTGATCGTCGTTGCCATCATCGTGATTATCACGGCGGTCGCCATTCCCAACATTCGCACTTCCCGCATGCAGGCGCAGGAAGCCTCGGCACTAAAGT
>DATNLT010000001.1:0-99469 GCA_035602725.1 Candidatus Acidiferrales bacterium | reverse complement strand
CGATGGTTTCCGAGAAATCCCGCCGCTACGATTTCCGCAGCGCCCGAACTCACATTCGATACCAGCAGCGACACCGGATCTTTCCACACCACTTTGCCCGGGTCGGCCGCAAAATCTTCCTTTGCCACGGTCTGGCCCTTGAGCGTCACGATCGTGCCGGAGTTCAGGAACATGCGCGCCACCGCGATTCCTTCTGCTGGATCGCCAATCGCGCAACCTCGCATGTCCAATACCAACTTGTGTAGCCCCTGACGCTGCGCATCCGCCAGCTTCGCGCGAATTTCCTCGGCGGCTCCTTTTTCGAGCGCCGGAACCCGCAGATACGCCGTATCGCCCGCTACCTTCGTCAGCGTCACATGCAGCGCCACGCTGGCCACCCGAGTGATCGCCACTTCCTCTGGCGTCAAGCCGCGCGCCGGCCGGATCACCGAAATTTTCACCGTCGAATTCGCCGGCCCGTCGATCAAATTCAGCGCCTGCCCAATGGACATTTCACGCGTCGCGAACCCGCCGATGGACTCCAAAATGTCACCGGTAAGCAGCCCGGCCTTCTCCGCCGGACTATCCGGCAAAGTGGACACGACGCGAATGTATCCGCCGCTCTTGGAAAGCGCCAAGCCGGTTTGCCCTTGGGTACGCGAAGTCACTTGTTTCTTGTATTCCGCGTATTCCTGCGGGCTCAGGTAGCTGGACATGGAATCGAGCGATTCCAACAAACCATGCAGGGCGCCCGCCGTCACCTTCGCCATATTCGGTTCTTCCACGTACTCTTCCTGCACCCGCTGCAGCACTTCGCCATAGACCGTCAGCGAACGGTAAGATTTCTCGTCATCCGTCTTGCGCAGTACGTATCCCAACGCGGCATAGGAAAAAACGGCCAAGGATAACGCGACAACGGTGAGCTTGGTCAGGCGGTTCATAGGCGATAGGCTCGCAGTACTCCGAAACTCCAATTATAACATTCCCTAGAGGCCGAAACCATCCGGGAAAAGGCTTCGTGTTTAGGAGACACTTCGAGTCGGAATGGTTGGCTACAGGCGAGGCCCTACGAAAATGGACCCGGATTTTCCGCTTAAATGTGCGGGTGCGGTAACCAATCCCCGGTTCCGCGCGCCGGCCTTGTTTCGAACAGCGATTCCGCGCGCGCCACATACGTCTGCGAAATCCGGTCGTGCCAGGTAAGTTGGTCTTGGTCCCAGAACGCCCACAGGTACCCGAGCATCGCTGTCGCACCCGAAACGGCATAGCCCACGCTCCGCCAGATCAGCCGTCCCGGATCGGGCGTCTTTCCTTCGTAGCTCACCACCCGCAAGCCCGCGAACATCATTCCGGGCGTCGCCCCGCCCATCATCGTAAATAGCGTGAAATACTGGGTATAGAGGAGGCCCAGCACGGCCGCGCAGATCAGCAAATCCACCTTGCCGGGCACGATCCGGCCTCCAAAGGCCGCAAACAGCCCCAGGATGCCCGTTGAGGCCATCAGCAGGCAAATGGCATCCACCATTCCAGCTCGGCGGCGCAGGGCCAATTCCGCCACAGGAATGGGCGACTGCAGGCTTGGCTGCTGTTCGTAGTTCGCTTCTGGGCTCATCGTGCCTCCCCACTTGCCTTGGTTTGACAAAGGATCGGTGCTCGGCGGCCGCGACACGTCAATCACCATTTGTTCGAAATCATGGGACACACCTGGCCCGGGCAGCGGCTGCTGAGTTTCGAAACGGGCGGAAGCAGATGCAAGCGTCGCTTGCATCGGATCTTCCATCTCATCGCTTCCGGGCGTAACTGGCTCTTCCTCGCGCATTCCGAAGGGCAGCGCACCTTGTGGCTCCTCGATTTCTTCGGGAGCTTCCTCGCCAGCCTCTTCCGGGATACCCGATTGCCGGGCGTGATAGGAGCGCAGGCGCTTGCTTACTTCCTGCCGCCAACCAGGCGCACCTGTGCGCTTCAAGGTATTTGTGGAAGACGCAGCCTTGGCGGACGCTGGAGACACCCCGGCTGGCTGCTCATCGAAGTTCAATCGCGCTTCACAAAAGCAGCACAGTTCCGTGCTGCCTTGATTGATAGCGCCACACTGCTTACAGGTTTGGATCACCGTGCCGTTTTGCGCTGCGGACGGTCCCCTGTAAAGGGTCAAACGTATCCTAGCAGTGAAACTGCAAGGAAACGGCAACCTTTCCGCGGGTGTCTCCAATCGAACAACGCGGCGCACCAATTCGTCGAATTTTTCCTTCGATGGAAGGGATCGCCACCGGGACGTTTAGCACTAGGCGTTCGCCATCCTGCTGCCTGGATTGCGGCTGCTGGAACGCGGTGTTAGGCTAGCCCACTATTTTTGCCCTTCTACAAAATTGAGGCCACGCAGCGCGATGCAATCATCCATACGGGATTGGCTGCGGTGGGGTGCATGGGCCGCCGGGTTCGCCGTGGCGCTGAACGCGGGTGCCGCCACCGCCGCTGCCCAATGCTCCGAGCGCACGCAATCCCACCTGATTGCGCCCAACGGTACCGCCATCATCAGCGCTTGCGAACAAAGCAAGCAGGGTGACATCTTGGTCGCCGATGGTCAGGTCGAGGTCGATTATCAGCACCAGCAGCTTCGCGCCGACCATATCGAATACGACTTGCAAACGCACGAAGCCACTGCCACCGGTCACGTCCAACTCGATTACAGCAATCAGCACCTTGAGGCTTCCGACGCGAAATTCAACATCGAAACCAAGCGCGGCGTATTTCATCACGTGCATGGCGAGGTAAAAATCGAGCGAAAGCCGAATCCGGCCGTGCTGATCACCGATAATCCGCTGTCGTTTGAGGCGGTCGAAGTCGATCGCCTCGATGAGGATACCTACAAGATCGTGCGCGCGGAATTAACGGTATGCCGCCCCGATCGCCCAACCTGGAAGTTTTATGCCGCGCATGCCGTGTTGCACGTGAACCGGAAAGTCGCGATGGTAAACGCCAATTTTCGCTTGCTGCGCATCCCGCTGATCTGGCTGCCCTATGCGACTGCGCCCGCCGCTTCCAAAATGCGCCAGTCTGGATTTTTGATTCCTTCGATCGGACAATCCTCGATCAAGGGTTTTGTACTTGGCGATTCCTACTATTGGGCGCCGAAAGATTGGCTCGATGCCACCATCGGCGGTCAATACATGAGCCTTCGCGGCGGCAGTCAGACCGCCGAAATCCGTGCGATGCCGTGGGAAAACGTCAACCTGACCGCCAACTACTTTGGTGTGATCGATCGGGGTTTGCCCGGTCCGAATGGTGTTCTGATGCCCGAGGGCGGCCACACCGTCACCGTGAAGTTTGACGCTTTGCTCGCGCACGGTTGGCGCGCCGTCGCGGACGTAAATGAATTGAGTTCGCTCACGTTCCGCCTGGCCTTTGCCGAGACTTTCGGCGAAGCCGTCAACGCCGAGGCAAATTCCGCGGCGTTTCTCACCAACAACTTCAAGGGCTTCAGCCTCAATTTCGCATTGATCGACGATCGCGACTTTCTCAATGCCCAGCCGCAAACCACCGTCACGATTCGCAGCGCTCCCGAGGTCCGCTTCTCATCGGTCGATCAGGCGCCTTGGAAGCGATTGCCCTTCTATTTCGGCTTTGATTCCTCTGCCGGCGCGGAAAGCCGCAGCGATCCGGACATCACCACCGCCGCCTTTGTCCAGCGCGATGAGATCGCGCCGCGCGTCACGCTCCCGTTGCACTGGGGACCGTGGCTTGGAGTTACCACCACCTACGCCGTGGATCTGGCCCGCTACAGCGCCGAATTGCAAGGCGGCCTCGCCATCGACGAACCTGTCGCGCGCACCGCCAGTGAACTGACCGTGGATATTCGTCCGCCGGCGCTCACGCGCGTTTGGCAAACGCACAATGCAAAATGGAAGCACTCGATCGAGCCGGACATCCTTTACCGCGACGTTGCTGGCATCAACGATTTCGGCCGCTTTATCCGCTTCGACCAGGACGATACGCTTACGGACACGAACGAATTCGAATACGGCATCACCAATAGGCTGTTTCGAAAAAGGGCTGATGGCACCACGCAGGAGTTGCTCACCTGGCGCGTCGCACAGAAATATTATTTCGACCCCACCTTCGGCGGCGCCTTGATTCCGGGCCAGCGCAACGTGTTCGAAGCGCTTGACGACATCACCCCCTTTCCTTTTGCCGACACGCCGCGCCGCATGTCGCCCATCGTGAGCGATCTCACCATCAATCCCAGTGGAAGCTATGACATTGAATTTCGCGACGATTACGATACGCAGCGCCACAAGCTCACTGCCGCGGGTACCCTGGTGAAGCTGCATCCGTATCGCAACAAGTTCAACCTCACGATCGCCGATTTCGAATTGCGGAACGATCCCATCCTGCAGCCGCTCTCCAATCAGCTTCGCACGCTCTTCGGTTACGGCAACCTGAACAGCCCCGGATGGAGCTTCAATGGCGGCGTCAGCTATGACTTCGTGCAGGGCGTCACGCAGAACGAAATCGCACAGGTGAGCTACAACGGGTCTTGCTGCGGAATCACATTCGAATACCGCCGGCTCGACCTTGGACAAGTTCGCACGGAAAACCAGTTTCGGCTTTCGCTGGTAATTGCCAATATCGGCACATTTGGCACCGTCCGCAGACAGGAAAAGATTTATTGAGGGAGAGTGTGTGAAAAAGCAGGGCAAGACTCATTCGAATGCGATCGCCGATTTCGAATTTGCCTCGATCGAACAGCTATCCGCGCTCTTTCATCGCCGGGAGCTTTCGCCCGTCGAGGTGACAACGCTGCTTTTCGAACGCATTTCGCAGTTGAACGTTCAACTCAATGCGTACATTTCGGTCACGCGCGAAGGGGCCCTAGTTGCAGCGCGCGCGTCGGAAGTTCGCTACCGCCGCGGCACGGCGCGAGGCCCGCTCGACGGCATCCCCATCGCCATCAAGGACAACATCTACACGCGCGGCGTGCGCACCACCGCCGGCTCCAAATTCCTTTCAGATTTCATTCCGGATCGCGACGCCACCGTCGTGGAGAGATTGCGCCGGGCGGGTGCCGTGATTCTCGGCAAGACGAACCTGCACGAATTCGCGTACGGCGTGACCAGCGAAAATCCGCATTACGGTGCGGTGCGGAATCCTTGGGATTTGTCGCGCATTTGCGGCGGCTCGAGCGGAGGCTCCGCTGCGGCCGTCGCCGCGGGATTGTGCATCGCCGCGCTGGGCACGGACACAGGAGGGTCGGTGCGGATTCCGTCCTCGCTGTGCGGCGTCGTGGGCTTGAAGCCCACCTTCGGCCGCGTCAGTTGCTACGGCACGGTGCCGCTCGCTCCCAGCTTCGATCATGTCGGGGCGATTGCGCGCACGGTGGGCGACGCCGCGCTGCTGCTCGGGGTAATGGCCGGGGGCGATCCCGGCGATCCGGCAACCATCACCCAGCCGCGCCTGAAACCATTTGAAAATTTGCGCGAGTTGGCTTCCGGCCTGCGTTTGCGCTTCACGAAGAAGAAACCGCTTCGGCTTGGCTGGCCGCGCGAGTATTTTTTTCACCACGTCGGGGAAGATGTCTTGCGCGCGATCCAGGCCGCCGCTCGGTCGTTCGAAAAAATGGGCGCGGTGGTCGAAGAGATTTCGCTGCCGCACGTTTCCGATGGCGACGAGCCCTCAACAACCATGGCCTTGGCCGAGGCCACCCACGTGCACCGCGCGGCAGACTGGTTCCCACAGCATGAGGCCGATTACGGCGAAGACGTTCGTGTGCGGCTCAAAATGGGGGACGACATTCGCGCCACCGCTTATCTAGTTGCCGCGGATATTCGCCCCCGCGTGCGCGCCGATTTCGACGACGCGTTCCAAACCGTGGATGCGATCCTTGCGCCGGCGGTGCCGATCACGGCGCCACGATTGGGCGAAGCGAAGGTGACGATTGGCGGCGCGGAGGAAACCGTACGGAGCGCGCTGATTCGGCTGAACCGTCCGGGAAATTTCACCGGCTTGCCCGCGATCTCGATCCCGTGCGGATGGACGGCCTCCGGCTTGCCGATTGGCCTGCAATTGATCGGACGCGCATGGCAGGAAGAGCACCTCCTCGGCGTCGCGCGCCTTTTTGAAGAGTCTCACCCCGAGCTTCGCCGCCGGCCTAAAATCTCCAAAACTTGAACGCTGTGATCCTCGCCGAAACGCGACGCACCATTCCCTGTACGGTGTGCGTAACGCCTGTTTTTCTAGGAGCGTACCGAGCCTATCAGTCTGCGGGGCCGGCAAATAACAGCAGATTCCCATCCGGATCTTTAACGACAAAATTCTTGGCGCCCCAAGGCTGCTTCTTGAGTTTCTGGCGAAAGGTAACACCGGCGGACTGAAACTCCAGAAACAGCAATTTGATCTCGGCGGCTGTAGCGACGGTCATCGACGCCGACAACAGTTCCTCACGATCGCGGACCGCCGACTCGATTACCGGCGCCTCGACACACCTGAGATTGAGGCGCGCCGCGTCGCGACGCACTTGCGCATAGTAGGGAGGGTCGCCGTAACGGAATACCAGCGAAAAACCCAGCTTTTCGCCGAAAAACTCGCACGATCTCTTGATATCGGTGACGAGCAGTTGCGGCTCCGCACCGACAATGGTCGCTTTGGAAGGCAACGACTTAAGCTTGCGCGGTGCTGTGGAAAGTCCAGTTTTCAGGGTTTGCCAGCTATCGAAGCCGTGCTGTCTTGCCACCATTTCTTGCGCATCGCTGAGCTGAAAGCTCGCAGCAAGAATCTCTAAGTCGGACATATTCAGGAAACGAGGCAGAAGCCGGCGGATTTGCACCGCGACGGGATGGTGCCGTTCGCGGTGCCAACGCAATATGAGCTTCGCTTGCTTTTTGAGGTTCTCTAGATTGGGCATGTAGGCCTCCACGATGGGATCGTAGGTGGGCATTGCCCTTCGGCGTCGCGCCGATGCACCGTACATGCGCCGACGGCAGTATTTGCTGCCGTGCCAGTAATTGTCAACTGAGAACGCCGCAAACCTTGGCCAGGAGCCGATGCTCGCCGAGGTTGAAACGCGACGGCCGTTCCCTGTACAGTGTGCGTAGCGCCTGGTTACCGCATTGCCGCCGTAGAGCAAAGACGCCCGAGTCAGCGCTGCAGCAAAATCCGTGGTATGTAATTCCTGGAGAGCGTGAACTATGGGAGTTTCTGTTTTTGCGGCGCTGCTGGCCGGGCTGGTGTCCTTCCTGTCGCCCTGCGTCCTGCCTCTCGTGCCTGGGTATATCTCCATGCTTTCCGGAATCGGCGTCGAACAGCTTCGCCAGGGACAAACTCCGCGCAATAGCTTGATGGCCTCCGCCATCGCATTTGTGCTGGGATTTTCCGTCGTCTTTATTGCTTTCGGAGCTTCGGCCAGCGCGGTCGGCGAATTTTTGCGACACAACCGGTCGATGCTCGCACCCATTGCCGGCGCGTTTGTGCTGCTCTTTGGATTGCATCTGATCGGCTGGCTGGGAAAGCTGTCGTGGAAAACCGGGCTCGCGCTTGGTTTGCTTCTGATCGTCTTGGGATTCGCGCTATATGCCCGGCCAGGACTACTGGGTGAGTCGTTGCGTCCCATTCACTTTTTCTCGCTGGCCATCATTCCGCTCCTGGGTCCGTGGATCGCGCGATGGTTGAATCGCGACGTACATTTTCGGAATTTGGGCGCTGGCACCGAGAAGGAAACCGGCCCTCTTGCCGGCGTGACCAGCGGTTTTTTGCTGGGCTTCGCGTTTGCCTTTGGCTGGACGCCGTGTATCGGTCCAATCCTGGCGACCGTGCTGGCCATGGCGGCCACGACGGAGAACGTAGCCCGCGGCGTTTTCCTGCTGGCGATTTATTCCGCCGGGCTGGCGATTCCTTTTTTGTTGACAGCCCTGGGCATCAGCCGTTTTTTGCGCTTCTATCAGAAATTTCGGCGGCACCTGCACGCTGTGGAGGTCGCGAGCGGCGTGCTACTGCTGTTCGTCGGCTATCTGATTTTCACGAATCGGCTGCTCTGGCTTTCAGGTAAACTAAGTTTCTTGAACCGTTTCTCGCTATAAATTGCCGCGATTGCGGTGGGAACCCCGAAGGATGTCATGAAAAAAACGCTTCTGGTGCTGGTGGGAGTAGCTGTACTGATCTTCGTGGTGTTTTACACGGACCGTCATTTGGCGCCCGCGAAGCCGCCCGCGCAGAGTACCGTGGCCACCGCGCCCGTTTCGAATGCCAATACGGCCGAGCCGAACGTCGTGTTTAAGGACTTGCACGGCAACAACGTCAAACTTGCCGACTTAAAAGGCAAAGTGGTTTGGGTGGATTTCTGGGCCACGTGGTGCGAGCCCTGCAAGATCGAAATCCCCTGGCTGATCGAAATGCAGCAGAAATATGGTCCGCGCGGCTTTACCGTGTTGGGCGTGGCCATGGACGACGGTGGACAAAAGGTCGTCGATCCGTTCCTGCAGAAGGCGCGCTTTGACGTGAACGGCCACCAACTGCCGATCAACTATCCGGTGGTGCTCGGCACCGACGAAATTGCCGACCAGTTTGGCGGCCTGTTGGGTTTTCCTACCGGCTACCTGATTACGCGCGACGGCCGCAAGGTCAAGACCACTATGGGCCTCGTTAGCTACGACGAAATCGCCAAAGCCATCGAAGCGCAACTCTGAGGATCGTCGAGAGACTTTACGCCGCGGATCGGGGGAGCTCGGCAACCGCGCGGCGCAGGCGCGTGACGACGCGTTCGCGGCCAAGCGCGAGCATCGTTTCGAAAAGCGGCGGTGCGACAGCCTGGCCAACGATAGCGACGCGGGTGGCATTGATCAACAAGCCTGCCTTCACCCCAGCAGCTTCCGCAATTCCGCGCAGAGCGTGTTCGCAGGCGTCGTGATTCCATTCCGGGAGCGCGGCCAGCGCATCCGCAAGCTGAGCAATCAGCGCGCCGAGCCGTTCGTCCTTCCAAAACTTATCTTTTGCCTGCTGATCGTATTCGAAATCGTCGCTGAAGAAGGCGCGCGCCCAATGCGAAAAGTCCGGCAGCAGCCGCGTCCGGGGACGCAGCATGTCCACGGTGTGCGCAAACCACGCGCGCTCGGCGCCCGCCCATTCGGAGCGCCAGATGCCAGCGCGCTCGAGTTCAGCCTGCACTTCCGGCAATAACTCCTCGATCGGCAAACGCTGCAAATACTGCTGGTTGTACCATTCGAGTTTTGGGCGGTCGAACACGGCATTCGTGCGGCTCACTCCCTCGAGCGAAAATCGCTCGAGCAATTCCGCCGTGCGCATGAATTCGGAATTATCTCCTGCCGACCATCCGAGCAAGCTCAGGAAATTTCGAAATGCTTCGGCCAAAAAACCTTCGTCGCGATAGGAGGAAACGCTGGTGGCCCCGTGGCGTTTCGAAAGCCTGGTCCGGTCCGCACCCAAGATCAGCGGCACGTGCGCGAACAAAGGCACGGGTGCGCCCAAGGCCTTATAGATCAGCACCTGCTTTGGGGTATTCGAAAGGTGGTCGGCGCCGCGAATCACGTGCGTGATGCGCATGTCAATGTCGTCCACCACTGCGCCGAGCTGATAGGTGGGCAAACCGCGCTCGGAGTTCGTATCCTTCGGCGAACGCAACAACACGAAATCCTCAATTTCTTCGTTTACCACCTCACGGTGGCCAAAGACGACATCTTCGAAGGACGTGGTCTCGCCGAGCTTTACGCGAAAGCGAATCGCAGGCTTCTGCCCGGTGGAGGCAGGATGCCCATCGCGGCAAACGCAGCGCGTGATGCGCCGGGACACCGGCTCGGCTGGCTCATCGGTTTCGGCGGCATCGCCCCCGGCATACCGCTCGGGCGCGCAGTAGCACAAATAGGCCGCGCCGCTCGCCAGCAGCTTTTCGGCAGCGGCAGCGTAAAGCGGCAAGCGTTGCGACTGGAAATACGGCCCTTCGTCCCAATCGAGCCCCAGCCAGCGCAGTGATTCGATAATTCCATCCACCAGTTCGGGGCGATTGCGCTCGACGTCCGTATCCTCCACACGCAGGATGAACGCGCCCTTTTCATGGCGGGCGAAGAGCCAGTTAAACAAGGCCGTTCGCGCGCCGCCCACGTGCAGATAGCCGGTGGGGGATGGCGCGAAACGCACGCGCGGTCCGGTGGAATTCACAGGGTTGACCTCATCCGAGCGGGCACTCACTCGCTTTGGCGATCGTCTTCGAAACCAATAGTTTAGCGGATGCGCGCGGCGCGAGTCACGCGCCATTTGCCCTTCGAGCGATAGCAACTTGCTATTTACCTCCAGGGACATCAGAACGCCAGTACTCTTGACCCCCAGAAAAAGCGATTTCTATAGTGGTCTGCAAGGCAGAAGCTATTGGCAGGACTGCAATTAGGGCCGTTCGGAAGCGTTCTACGAGGGACCTCGGCAGGATATTTTTGCGGTACGTACGCTTGAGACTCATCCATCCATCCGTTCGAAAAACGGCTCGTCGCCGCTCCCGGCTCGTGGTGCGCAGACTTTGCTAGCACACGAGACAGTAGCCGTGACGCTGGTGGCGACGTCCGCGCTCATGACCGTTTTCTTTGCTTATTCGTATTCTGCGCGCCGGCAGCTTTACCTGTTGTTTTGGTCGGCTGCGTGGGGCCTGCTAGCGGTGCATTATGCCGGCCCAATCGCGCACATCTGGTTGCAGGATACTCCTTGGTCCGTCGCGATCGAGCTGTGGATGCTGGCCACGGCGTCTTTGATGTTTTTCCTGAGCGCGCAACTCTATGCGCACGCGGTGCCCAAGGTTTACGCGATCGTTGCGGCAGCGTTTGTGCTGGCGGCATGGTCGGTGGCATTTAGCACCGGTCAGACGGGGGTCTCGCCCACGTTTGGTGTTACGGGCGTGATTCTCGCGACGGCGTGGGTGTTTTGGCGCGAAAGCCGCAAACGGGAATCGCTCTCCGACCGCGGTTTGGCGGTGGCGCTGCTTTTCTGGGGAGCCCTGGGATTGGGCACGTCCAACGCTATACATCTCGATGGTCCGATCCGCGATGTGATCTCCGCGCTGGCAGTCTTGCCGTTGTTTTGCATGGCGGTCCTGATGTCCATGACGCTGTATGCGGACGACAAATCCCGCGTGGAAAGCAATATGCTGGCGCTTTCCAATCTGAATCTGGCGACTTCGGGACTCGTCGGCAACGACGTGCAAAAAATGATCGCGCAAGCTCTGGGAAGAATCTTAAGCGTGGTGCAAGTTCCGCGCGGCGCCCTCTTTCTGCATCATGGCGATCCGCAAGGGCCTACTTGCGTTGTAGCGGAGGGCTTTAGCGATACGTTTTGCTCGACCTCCATGCAGGAAGGACTCGACGATCACCTGGTGAACCTGGTGATGCGGCTGGGTGGTTTGGCCGTCTTCAACGATTTGCACCACGGCGGGGACTGGGAAGCGCTCGACAAAGACGAGGCGTTTCGTCGATTCCGGCAACTGGCGATTTCGCAAGGCTTGCGCACGGTGGCCGCCATCACGCTGCAAACCAAGGAAAATGCCTTCGGCGTGCTGCTGCTGGGCGCCACCGACAACCGCCGCTTTGGCTCCGGCGAATTGCGGCTGCTTCTGGCGCTGGGTCATCAGATCGGCATGGCCGTGGAGAACAGCTACCTGGTGCAGCAAACCGCGCGGCGCAGCGACGAGCTTCACATCCTAAATGAAATCGGCCGCACGCTCAGCTCGACGCTCGACACCGATACCGTGTTTGACAAGATTTACGTGGAAATGCAGCGCCTCTTTGACGCAAGCAATCTTTACATCGCTTTCTGGGATCCGGATCGCAACGTCCTGCGATTCGAAATTGAAATTCAGGATGGCGTGCGCGTGCCCAAACGGGAGCGGCCGGCTGGAGATCACCTCTCCGAGTATGTGATCCGCACGCGGCAAGCGCTGCTGATCCGCGAGAATTTTGCGGAGTCCATGCAGCGGCTCGGCGTCGATCCCGTACAACAGCGCGGCTGTTTCTGCGGGGTGCCACTGGTGCGGCACGATCGCGCCATCGGGCTGATCGCGGTACACAGCCAGCGCGAACGTGTGTATGACGCGGGCCATCTCGAGCTGATGCGCGTGCTAGCGAGTGAGGCGACCATCGCGCTGGAAAATGCGCGTCTCTTCCGGAAGGAACAGACCAAATCGCGGCACTTGACCTTGCTCAACAACGTTTCGCGCAATGCAATTGCCACGCTCAATCCGGACGAAATGCTGACGCGTATCGCCTCCGAGCTCGAACTAGGTCTGACCACCTACGATCACATCGGCATCGGCGTGCTGGATTACGCAGACAAGGAAATCGTGATCCAGGCGGAAGCGGGCGCGCGAAAGCAGGCGCTTGGGCGCAGAATTGCCCTGGGCGAAGGACTGGTCGGCCGGGTGGCGCGGGCGGGCGAGATGATGGTAGTGCCGAACTTCGTTTCGAATGGCGGCGCCGGCTCGCCGGTACTGGAAGATTCCGTTTCCGGAGTGGCGCTGCCGATCTATTACTCCGATCATCTCCACGGCGTGCTCTATGTGGAAACCTCGAAGGAACACGCATTCCCCGAAGAAGAGCTGCAGGTGCTTTCCACGCTGGCCGACCTGATTTCCGGCGCGCTGCACAACGCGCTGACGTTCCAGCGCGCGCAGGAGCAGGCGATCACCGACGGTCTGACGGGCGTGAAAACGCACCGCTTCTTCATGGAAACACTGTCTTCCGAATGGAAGCGCGCGACGCGTGCGGGACGGGCATTCTCGGTAGTTCTGATCGATCTCGACCGCTTCAAGTTTGTGAACGACTTCTACGGCCATCTCGAAGGCGATCTCGTGCTGCAACGCATCAGTCAGATTCTCGAGCAAACTTGCCGCCGCTCCGACGTAGTGGCCCGGTATGGCGGTGACGAGTTCGTGATCCTGATGCCGGAAACAAACGTCGAGCAGGCCCGGCAGCTCGCGAGTAAATTGCGGGCGAGCATTTGCGCCGATCCGTTGCTGCATGACAAGAACATTACCGGCAGCTTCGGCATTGCCAGTTTCCCGGTACATGGCTCGACGCCGCAGGAATTGATTCAAGTGGCCGATGCTTCGATGTACGTTTCGAAACATCAGGGCGGAAACGCGGTTTCCACCGCCGAGCATCTTGATCCGGACGAGGCGAAGCGTTGGAAGCGCGATGTCCTCGAAGGCTATTTGAACGTCACGCTAAAGCGCCCGCTGGACACCGGGCCGGACGCGCTCGAAGACATTTGCAAACGTCTGGAGCAGTTCACACGATCCGTGGGGGACACGGCAGGCGCCGCGCCGGAGACCGGCAAGAACGCCGCCGCGCTGCCGCCAGCCGTGGCCGAAACGCTGACTGCCGTGGTGGCCTCGCTCGATGCGAAAGATCCTTGCACCGAAGGACATTCACAGAAAGTAGCTGCCTATGCGGGAATTTTGGCGGAGGCTTTGGGGATGCCGGCAGCGCAGGTCGAGGAAATTCGCCTGGCAGCTCTGTTACATGACATCGGCAAGATCGGCATTCCGGATGCCGTGATTCAAAAGAGCGGCCCGCTCGATCCCGCGGAATGGGAATTGATGCAGCAGCACGTGCGTTACGGCGCGCGAATCCTGCAGCCATTTCCGGAAATTTCTGCGGTCCGGGAGATGGTGGAGCATCATCACGAATTCTTCGACGGCTCGGGCTACCCGGATGGCTTGTCCGGCGAAGCAATTTCGCTGGGCGCACGCATCCTTGCACTGTGCGACGCCTACGACACGATCACTTCGGAGCGCAGCTACCAGCGCGGCCGCGGCCCCGAGGAAGCCTTCACCGTACTCGAGCGCTGCAGCGGGGCGCAATTTGATCCGCAGCTCGTGGAAGCCTTTATCGCCGCGTTGCGAAAGCAATCGCTTCCGTTAATCGAAGCGGTGCCCGTGCCGGTGACAACAGACGCATCCTGAAGACGGATCCCGCCGCGAGGCGTTCCTCCTCGTTTTTTTCGCCGACCTGCCGATCGCCTCTTTCCGTTCGCATTCCTGCTCTGTTACGCTGAGCCTGTCTGGCTGAGGAGAATCGTCATGCAAGTCGCACGTGTGCGTTGGGCGGGAGCCGAGCAATTTATCGCGCTGTCGCCTTCGGGCCACGCCGTTCCGCTCGATTGCGATCGCGAGACAAACACTGCGCCGGGACCAATGGAGCTGCTGCTGGCGGCGCTCGGCACCTGTACGGCGGTAGACGTGATTTCTATCCTGAAGAAGAAGCGGCAGAAGCTGGAGTCGCTCGAGATCGATGTAAGCGGCGAACGCGCCAAAGAACCGCCTACCGTTTGGACCAAGCTCGAACTCGTCTACAAGCTGCACGGACAATTGGAAGACAAGGCCGTTCGCGACGCGATTACGCTGAGCCAGGAAAAGTATTGCTCGGTGGCGGCGATGCTGCGAAAAGCGGCCCCCATCACGTTCCGCTACGAGATACATCCCGCCTGATATTGAGCTGTAGAGAGTTGCTTTCTTCCACTCCAAGAATCGCGGAGACTTCTCGGAATCGCCTTGCTTGTTATTTGGACGAAGGCTGAGGCACGGAAGTAGTCGAAGCCATTGGCACGGCGCCCGCCCGCGTTTGCGCCAGCCAAGCGTCGAAGCCGCCAATGACGTTGACTACTTTTTCGAAGCCGGCACGTTGCAGCAAGCTGGCCGCAATCGCGCTACGGTAGCCGCCCTGGCAATGCACGGTTATAGGTTGCGTGCGATCGAGACCGGCAAAAGGTCCCTCCACGGATTTCGCATTGGGTTCGGCCAACGCGGCAAAGCGAGAAAGTGGAATGAGCTTAGCCTGCGCGATGTGGCCGGCTTCCCATTCCGATTGGCGGCGCACGTCGAGCACCTGGATGTGCTCGCCTCCGGCAAGTTCGGCGGCGAGTTCTCCGGCGCTGATTTGCGCGACCTGTTCCGTGCGGCGCCCGCTCCGCTGCCACGCTTCGATGCCGCCTTCGAGATAACCCTCCACACGCTCGATTCCTACGCGAGCAAGGCGTAAACGCGATTCCTCGAGGCGCGCCTCATCTTCCGCGAGTAAGACGATGGAGCGCTCGAGGCCTAGCAGCGTGCCCGCCCATGACGCGTACTGGCCGGCGAGCGCGATGTGCACCGAGCCGGGCACGTGCGCGGCGGCAAAATCCATCCACGGGCGAGTATCCAGCAATACTGCCGTGGGCGCATTGCTACAAGTGAGGCTTTCCACTTGCGCGGGATCGAGCGCCACCAGCGGAGCGGAATTTTCAATTGTCGCGGCGCCGGCGCGGTTGATTTCCGCGTCGCGGCTGAAATAGCCGGGGCGTTCGGGCAAGTCTGCAGTGAGCAGATGAACGAAAGCTTCGCGCGTCATCGGCTGCAGGGCGTAATTAAATCGCCGCTCCTTACCGATCGTGGAGCTGCGTTCGCTACTGATGTTGCGTCCGCATAGCGATCCCGCTCCGTGCGCGGGAAACACTTGCACGTCATCTGGTAGGCGCAGAAGCTTTTCGTGCAAGCTGTCGTAGAACATAGAGGCAAGTTGCTGCGGCGTGAAGTCCGGCGAAAGATCGGGACGCCCCACATCGCCGATAAACAGAGTGTCTCCGGTCAGCACGGCCCAGGGCTGTTTGCTTGCGTCCGGGTCGGTGACGACGATGCACATGCCTTCGGGAGTGTGCCCGGGGGTAGCGAGAAATTCGAGCGTGCACCGGCCAAGCTGGAGCTTTTCGCCATCGCGCATGGCGCGGTGCGGAAATTTCGCGTGCGCGGCCTCGCTGATGCAAATCGTCGCGCCGGTGCGCGCGGCAAGTTCCTGATGGCCGGAGACGAAGTCGGCATGCAGATGCGTCTCGATTACGTAAGCGATGCGGAGGCCGTGCTGTTTCGCGTCCTCGATATAAATTTCGACATCGCGCTGCGGGTCGATCACCGCCGCGACGCCATCCGAGCCGACCAGGTAGGAAGCATGGGCCAGACAACTCAAATAAAATGGCTGGAAGTACATTACGATCCTCGGAGACGCCGCGCGGAACTCCAGCGCTTGCGCTTTTGCGCAGTGTAGCACAGCATACGATGCTGATCGGCCGCGGCCTTGTCTGGTTTCCACCGATTCACTAGAATCACGTTTTTCGTTCTATCGTTTCAGGGGAAAGGCGGTTTCTTCGATGTCTCGCCGCATCGCGGCCAAAATCACGGGACTGGCTTGCTACGTGCCGCCTCGCGTGATGGATAACGATGGCCTCGCGAAGATTGTGGACACGTCGGACGAATGGATTCGCACACGCACGGGAATCTGCGAACGGCATTACGTTGATCCCGGCGTGGCCACCTCGCATCTGGCCACCGCGGCCGCGCAGCAATTGATCGCGCAAAGGGATCTCGATCCAAAAGAAATTGACCTGATCGTATTGGCCAGCGTCACACCGGACATGTTTTTCCCTTCAACGGCTTGTTTGGTGCAGGATCGCATCGGCGCAACGAATGCGTGGGGGTTCGACCTTTCCGCGGCCTGCTCGGGGTTTCTCTACGCGCTCACGGTGGGCGCTCAGTTCGTTGCCGCGGGCACTCACAAGAAGGTTCTGGTGATCGGCAGCGATACCATGACTTCGATCTTGAACTATGAAGACCGCGCCACCTGCGTGCTATTTGGCGACGGCGCGGGCGCGGTGCTGGTTGAACCTGCCGCCGATGGCGAAGGCATCCTGGATTTCCATCACGATGTGGATGGTTCGGGCGGTTGCCATCTGTACATGCCCGGAGGCGGCTCGCTGCACCCTTCCACGCACGAAACCGTGGACAAGAAAATGCATTACGTGCACCAGGAAGGTCAGCAGGTGTTCAAATACGCGGTGCGGCGCATGGCGGACGTAGCCTGCCAGATCATCGAGCGCAACGGCGTCTCGAGCCAGGATCTGGCTATTGTGGTGCCGCATCAGGCGAATCTGCGCATCATTCGCGCCATGCAGGAGCGCCTCGGCGTGGACGATTCCAAGGTGATGGTGAATATAGAACGCTACGGAAACACGACGGCGGCCACGATCCCACTAGGCCTGCGCGATGCAATCGAGGAGAAGCGCTTGAAGAAGGGCGATCTCGCGCTCCTGGTGGCCGTCGGCGCAGGCTACACTACCGGCGCCATCCTTCTGCGCTGGGCTTACTGAGCCGCAATTCAGCCACTAGCAGATCACAAACAATCGATTTTAGGGAATCTCAATCGGGAGAGAGCTTCGGCCGGATGAGGGGACTCCGTGCGCGGAGCTTTTTTGATTTGGGCCGCGGACCTTGTCCGCGGCGGTGCTTTCCATCTCAACGTAACAGCTAATTAGCAGGAGCGAATTTCCGCTGCACAGGCCATGTTCTGTTCGAGCCGCGCACCAAGTAGGACCGCGACGTAACGCGAACAAGTGGCCATTTCCGAACGCGCCCAAGCCGCTACGGCTGGCATGTGGGTGCTGGTCAGTTGCCGGATGCCGCCCATCAGCCCGAAGTAAAGCTGAAGAGCGCTCAAGCGATCCGACCGCTTCTGGAGGCCAGGCGTCAACCGGTGAAGGCTGAGCAAGGCACCAAAATCTTCGGCAGCAGGGACATCACTATCCAGACCGGCCGCCAGACAGACTTGGCTGGGAACGGGCTGGGCGGCTAAACCGGCAATCAAGGAACGCCAGTAGTAGACGCCAAACTGCGTCATAGCGATCACGGAGACGATCAGTAATAGCAAGCTGAACATGTCACCGTCCTCAAGGCACAGTGTGCCGATTCCCCCAGCGGGCGACAATAGATCGTCCGTACCAAGAGCGCTGCAATTGGCTTACAAACATTTGAATCTAAGCCACTTAACTGCTTACCAAGCCTCAGAAGGGAGGCACGGAAGCAGCGATCGCGCTCTTTCGTAGAGACAACCCGCAGATGGGGAAAGCGAAACATTGTGCTGCCCCCATTATCCGCAGACGAGGGAACCGAACAATAGACCTGTGGTACCAAAGCATACGCAAATGGAGGGCCCCGGCGACCATAACTTGCGTGGAAGAGCTAACTTACATAAGCTCCGATTCGAAACATCGCTCCTGTCCGCGCCGAGCGTGATTTCAGGGGGTCTGCTCACGTGAAACCGCCTCTCGCTCTTGCCCTATTCCTTCTATTATTTACGCCTGGAGCCCGCGTACTCGCCATTTCGCCCAGCGGCGCAACCTCTCGACACCAGCGAGACGCCTCGGGTCGCGGGCTTGATGCGAATCTGCACGCTCTGCTGGAGCAGCAGCAGGCGGCATGGAATCGGGGCGACGTTGATGCGTTTATGCAGGGATACTGGCACTCCGAACAGACTACATTTTCCGGCACGAACGGCGTCACGCGTGGGTGGGACGCGGTTTTGGCCCGCTACCATCGCAACTACCCCGATCAGGCGGCCATGGGTCATCTCGAATTCAGCCAGCTTGAAATCACCCCGCTCTGCGACGATGCCGCGCTGATTCTTGGCCATTGGCACCTTGACCGGGAAAAGCCCGTGGGCGGAGTGTTCACGCTGGTGGCAAAACGCTTCCCCGAAGGCTGGCGTATCATTCATGACCATACCGACGCCGTCAGCACGCCAGCGAATTGAAACGCAGAACCCATAACCGTATCTAACGGGATTGGCTGCGCGATCGTCGCGTTCTGCGGCATTTCGCAGCGCGGGCTATGCGCCGATGTGAAGTCGGCGGCACCTCGAATTTGGAATCGAATGACATTTCACCACCTATGAAGCGCGGCCTCGCTCCAATTCTGCTGCTCCTATTGACTGCGGGAATCTACATTGGTTGCGCCGCGACTCCTGCGCTGATCGATGAGGCGGATTGCGGCCACGCCATCGCTGCGCGGGAGATTCTGCAAACGGGCGATTGGGCGGTGCTGCACATCAACGGCATTCGTTGGCTGGAAAAGCCGCCTCTGCTTTTTTGGCTGGTGGCGGCCACTTATCGCGTGTTGGGCCAGACAACCTTCACCACGCGGCTTCCCAATGCCATCGCGATGATTCTGTTGGTGCTGCTGCTCTACGAATTTGGCCGCCGCTGGTTCGGCGAGCGCGCGGGGCTTTATTCGGGATTGATTTTCGCCACGAGCTTCGGCGTATTTTTGAATACACGAAACATGATTGCAGAGCCGCTCTACGCGCTGGCGTTCACGGCGATTTTCTATTTGTTCCTCCGCGCCTGGGAAGGATCGCTGCCGATGCGGCCCGCGTGGTGGGCTGCTGCCGTGATCACGGCGCTCGCGGTGCTGGCCCGCGGGTTGATCGGCGTGATCTTCCCGGTGGCAGGCATCGTCTTGTTTTTGTTGGCGACGGGAGGGTGGCGGCGCTGGCGCGAGCTGCCTTTGATTTCCAGCGCGTTGATTTTTCTCGTGGTGGCCGTGCCCTGGCACTTGGTGGCGGGCAGCCGCGTTAGGGATTTCTACTGGTTCTACTTCGTCAACGAACATTTTCTGCGCGCCGTGAACAAGCGGACGTCCATGGACTATCAACCGGTGCCGCGCTTGCTGTGGTGGGCGGAACACCTGATCTGGCTTTTCCCGTGGAGCGTTTTCATTTACGTTGCTCGGCGCGAATGGCCGCCGATACGGCTGTGGCGCAATCGTTCGGCCGCCCTCGCAGCGCGTGGGTCCCTACCGGCGGCCGGCAACGGCGAAGAGCGCTATCGCGTGGAGCCACGCCTGCTGCTGTTTTGTTGGGCGGGATCCATCATGCTCTTTTTCACGATCTCGAGCCGGCTCGAGTATTACAGCTTTGGCGCGTGGCCGGCGATTGCGATGCTTTTGGGTGTGGGACTCGTAGATGCTGAAAACAGTAAGAGGAAATTGACGGAGCGTCTGCAAGCTGCGCTGGCGCTGATCGGCTTGGCGCTGAGTGCGGGATTCGGCGCGTTGCTGTGGATCTCGCGCGGCGTGCGCGTCCAAGGCGACATCGCGAGCCTTCTCGGATCGAAACCGGAGGAATACTACCGCCATGCATTTTCGAACGCCGCCGACCTGACTACGCGGGCATTTGCCGCGCTGCGCGGCGAGGTGATTGCAACGATGGCGGTACTCGTCTTCGGATTTGGCGCTGCGTGGGTGCTGCGCAGACGCCGGCGCGAACTTGCGGCTACGCTGGTCACGGCTCTCGCTGCTGCCGGGCTGATTTTCGCCGCGCATAGCGCGATGATCGTGTTCGAGCCGAAGCTTTCCTCGCGTCTACTGGCGGACGAGATCAACCAACATTGGCAGCCCGGCGATCGCATCCTGCTCTACGGAGATTTTTACGGGGGATGTACGGTGAGCTTCTATACCGGCCAAAAACTATGGATCTGGAATGGACGCTATTACGGCTTGGCATTCGGATCAAACTATCCCGATGCGCCGCAAGTCTTTCTGGACGATAGCCAGTTTCCGTCGTTCTGGCAGACGCCCGGACGAGTTTTTCTGGTAGTTCCGGAAAATCATCAGCAGGAAGCTCTCGATCGTTTGCCACCGAACTCCACGTACGTTTTCGCGCAGAGCGGCGGCAAAACCGTGTACGTGAATCACACCGTCGAGCCCGGCGAGCCTACCATCGCGGAAATACAGCAGCGGAATTAGAACGATTTTCAGACGCTAGCCACCATACACAGGCTGTCTCGCCTAAAACTCGTTTTTGTATACCACGCCATCTTTCATCACGAAATTCATGTGCTGTAGGATCTTTACGTCGGCAAGTGGATCGCCGCTGACGGCCACGATGTCCGCAAACTTGCCTGCCTCGATCGAGCCGATGCGGTCGCTCCAGCCCATCAAGTCGGCGGCGTTGACGGTACCCGCTTGTAGCGCCTGCACCGGGGTCAAGCCCAATTCCACCATGGACCAGAATTCGCCGCCATTCATTCCGTGCGGATAGACGCCCGCATCGGTGCCGAGCGCGACCTTTACGCCCTCGCGAAATGCCCGCGCCATATTCAGCTTCGCAGCGGGAATGATGATCGCTGCTTTCTCCACCACGTAGGGCGGCATGTTCAAATTTTTTACGTTGTCCGCAAACCAGTAAAGCGGAAACGTAGTCGGCACGAGATACGTGCCATGCTGTTTCATGAGCTGAATGCCCTCTTCGTCGAGAAAAATCCCGTGCTCGATGGAATCCACGCCGGCGCGGACCGCGTCTTTGATAGAGATCGCCGCATGCGCGTGGACCGCTACCTTCCGGCCTAGCCGGTGAGACTCGGCAACGATGGCCTGCATTTCCTCGGGGCTGTAGGCCTCGTTCAGGGGGTTATCCCCCTTGGAAAAAACGCCGCCGCTCGCCGCGAACTTGATTACGTCCGCACCATATTTCACGTTTTGTCGAACCATGGCCATCACGCCCGGCACGCCATCCGCCACGCCGTCACCCGAGATATGAAAGGTAAAAGGAAACAAACTATCGTCGCCGTGTCCGCCGGTGATGCTGATGATTGGCCCGGACACTTGCATACGCGGACCGATCACGTCTCCATCGTCAATTGCATCGCGCAGTGCCACATCGGCAAATCCATCCGCGCCCAGATTGCGCACTGTGGTAAAGCCGGCCATTAGCGTAAGGCGAGCATTTTTCACTCCGGCCAGCGCTTGCCGCGCCACCGGCACGATGGCCCCGGCTCCGTGGCCGCTCGAAGCAAGGTGCGTGTGAGCATCGATGAACCCCGGCAGCACGGTAGCTTTGCGCAGATCGATTTCCTTCGCTCCTGCGGGCACCGCCAGGTTCGTGCCCACCTGCGCGATTTTATTGCCACGAATCAGAATGTCTTGATTCGCCACCATCTTGCCGGCCTTGGCGTCGAAGAACCGGCCAGCGTGGATCACGGTAACGCCCGCAGGGGCATTCTCCTGGGCGCGCGTGCAATTTGGAGTGACCGCGAGCGAGAGCACAGCCACCAGCCCTACAAAAACCATCCGGCATGCGGATAGATTCCTTTTCATGGCCGATTCCTTTCGGGAAGAGCGCGGCACACTACTACCAGCAAACGTTCGGGAACACAAGAAAGCCGGCGCGTGCTGGGAGTGCCGACTAATGTCGATCAGCGGTATACGCGGGATGTCAGTTGGAGGGAGGAGCAACCGGCGCCGGAGGCGCAGGTGGATTGATCCAATCGGGCGCGGCAAATTCCACGCCCCAGAAATGTGGAGCTGGAGAAAGAAATTCGAGGCCAACTCGTTGGCCCTGCTCGCTCGTCTCGCCTAAATAGACGATGCGGCACTCGAGCTCCTCGAGCGTCTCCGGATTCGTAACCGCGAGCATGGCGCCGTCTTCCAAATCTTCCTGATTCATGTAGACGAGCCCGCCGTGCGCATTGATCACGATGGTCTGGCAAGTTTCGGTGAACCGGCGGCCGCGAGCGTTCTTGCCGCTGACCTTGACGCGCAAACGCATAAAAACGCGCGAACTGCGCCGGGGACTTGCAAAGGCAACTTCCGTCATAGTGCATCCATCGTCCGGCAGGAAGTTGGTGCGGTCAACTGGCGCGCCGATGGATGTGCCTATTCGCAAAAGGGACGAAAGGACAGGTTGCGCGGGAGCGTTTGGGTTGCGGGGATGCTGGCCCTGTCCGTAGAATGATGCCGCTCGTCCCTTTCCCAGATCGCAATGCGCGGTGCGCAGGGACGCTGCTGGCTTCAAGGAGACACCATGGACCTGACCCAATATATCGACAGCCGTCGTGATGCTCACCTGAACGAGCTGAACGAATTTCTGCGTATCCCCAGCGTGAGCACGCAAACCGCGCACAAAGGTGACGTTGAGCGCGCCGCCAAATGGGTCGCCGATAAATTGCGCGCGATTGGGCTGGACACCGTCGAGATCATTCCCACGAAGATGCATCCGCTCGTCTACGCCGAGTCGCTGCGCGCTCCTGGCAAGCCTACGATTCTCTTCTACGGGCATTACGACGTGCAGCCCCCGGAGCCACTCGATTTGTGGACGTCACCGGCATTCGAGCCTACGGTCCGCGGCGGAAATCTCTTCGGGCGCGGTACCGCCGACGACAAAGGCCAAGTGCACATTCACCTGAGCGCTCTTGATGCACTGATGAAGACGGCGGGCAAGCTGCCAATCAATGTAAAAATCCTGATCGAGGGCGAAGAAGAAGTCGGCAGCGTCAACCTTTGGGATTACGTCCAGCAAAATAAAAAGAAGCTCCAGGCGGACGCGCTGGTTGTGTCCGATACTTCGATGCTCGCTCCCGGCGTGCCCTCGATCACCTATGGCTTACGCGGCTTGGCCTACTATCAAATCGAAATCACGGGGCCCGCGCAGGATTTGCATTCGGGCGTCTTTGGCGGTGGCGTGCCCAATCCGATCACGATTCTTTGCGAACTCGTCGCCAAACTGCACGACAAGAATTTTCATGTGACCGTGCCTGGCTTCTACGATGACGTTGCCAGGCTATCGAAAGACGAAAACAAAGCGCTGCGTAAGTTGCCGTTCAAGGAAAAAGACTTCAAGAAGACTGTAGGCGCTCCGGGATTGTCCGGCGAAAAGGGATTCTCCCTCGCGGAACAGCTTTGGTGCCGGCCCACGCTCGAGTTGAACGGCATCTGGGGTGGCTACATTGCGCAAGGATCGAAGACGGTGATCCCTTCGAAGGCGTTTGCAAAGTTTTCTTGCCGGCTGGTGCCAAATCAGAATCCGGAGAAAATTACGCGCGCCGTGGAAAAACATATTCGCGCGCTGCTGCCGAAGACGGTCACCTGCAAGTTTGACGTGCATAGTCAGGGCAAGCCCTGGGTGGCCCCGTATACGCACCCGTTTTTCGAGGCTGCGCACAAAGCGCTGGAAAAGGGATTCGGCAAACGCGCGGTCTTTATCCGCGAAGGCGGCTCAATCCCGTTCGTGACGCAAATGCACGACACCTTCAAGGTGCCCTGCATTCTGCTGGGCTTCGGGTTGCCCGACGAGAACGCGCACGCACCCGACGAGCATCTGTCGCTCGAAAATTATTACGGCGGGATCAAGGCCGTGGCGAATTTCTACCAGAATCTCGGCAATTTGTAGGCGGCATCGTTAGGCTGTCGCGAGATCCTTCCGCCTGCCGCGTGCGTAATCTCCGAGTGCGTGGTTCGCATTCGCAATCGTCTCAAGCGCGCCAGCAACGTTCTCCAGATCCTTCCCCGGTATCACGACGTAGATTTCGTCTTCGCCAAGCCCCGTGTAAACACGATTGCCGATACATCCCAGGCTGACCTGCGTCCCGCTGGTGAGCGCCAGCGGTACGCTCATGCAGCTCGGTCGCCCCAACGTAGGCGTGACGCCCGCGCTGCCCGCGCGAATCGCAGCTTCCTGCAGTAACATGGCGCTCGCCGGCTTGCATGCAAAGAGCACGGCGCTAGGCGCTACAGGCGTGGCCCCGAGCGGCGCGTAAACAATCGCGGCAGGCGTCTTGGGCAAGCGCGGAATCGCCGGCACTTCCTCCGGCTTGATATAGCCGATCTGAAACATCAGCCCGAGTGTCTCTTCCGTCTCTTTTTCGCGCTCGGGCGAAAGCGGGATGTTGTGCGTATAGCTTCCCACCGCGCAATTAAAATGATCCGCGGGCATTGTGTAGAACGTGCGTCCTTCGGCCGCTAAGCGCCAGAAACTACAGCCGGAAGGCTCCGTTCCCGAGAATGCTTCAACGCCTTTCGGCGGAGCATCCAGGAATGTAACGGCCACGGGACGCCGTTGCATTCGCGTTTTTTCCATGAAGCGCTGTTCGAGGTCTTGCCAATTCGCCATTTTTTCTCCGCGTTGTGCGAGATTTCGATCGTCACTAAGAATATCACACGCGGCTTCCCTATCGGCCCGCGAGACGGAAGCCGCATTTCTTGCGGGTTTTTTCAGCTTTCTGCTTGCGTTTGCGGCGACTCTGCGGCTATAGTGCGGGCGGCTCCAAACACCCCATCCCGGAGCTGCAAAAAAATCTAACGCATTTCACAGAGAAGGAGATTCGATTTAGATGGCAAAGCCAATGAGCAAGTCCAAGATTGTGGCGACCCTCGCGGAGAAGGTCAGCTCCAAGGACAAGCCGGTTTCCAAGAAGCAAGTGGCGACATTTTTTGAAGAGCTTTTTAATCTCGCCGTGAAGGAATGCAAGGGCGGCGCGGGCAAGTTTGTGATTCCCAATATCGGACGTGCGGTGAAGGCGCATCGCAAGGCGCGCATGGGCCGCAATCCGCAAACGGGCGAAGCGATCAAGATCAAGGCCAAGACTGTCGTGCGTTTGCGCGCGGCAAAGGCGTTCAAGGATTCGGTGCTGGGTAGCTAAGAGCCGGCGGGCCGCTGGCGGCCTTTGCGCTGTGATGGTTCGCAGCAAAGCGCAGCGCCGCTTGCTTTCAGATGGAGAAAGCCCTCGGGCGCGCCGCGAAGGCGCCGCTCTCGCCACGGCGAAGAGCACCCTTCCGCGACGCTCCCAAGGGCTTTTTCTTTGTCATTTCTGCGTGCTATCGCGCCTCACTTTTCACCACAGGAGTGTCTTTGGCGTCCGCTTTTTCCGATTCCGATGCGATGGAGCGGTGGCGCCGCTTCCGTTTCGATTTTCCCGAGCGGACCTTGGCGGGCCGCACTGTCGCGGTGGCCGGCGGCACGGGCGGATTGGGCTCCGCGCTGGTTGCGCTGCTCGCGAGTGAAGGTGCGCGCTTGATCGTAGGCTACCGCGCCAATCGCGAACGCGCCGAATCGCTGGCGCGCGCGATGCAAGAACAATTTGGAGCTCAACTAACTTTGGTCGAGGGCGATATCGGTGACGCTGCCGTCCGCAGGAAATTCCTCGAAGCCGCCCACGCCTTGAACTCTCCGCTCACCGGCGCCGCGATTTTTCCCGGCGATCCCGCGCGCGTGAAATGGACCGATCTCGATGCGGCCGCGCTCGAAGATTCCATGCGTGTGAACTTTATCGGCCCTCTCCTACTGGCTCGAGACTTGGGCGGAACCATGGAAAGCGCGGAAGAAGGCTCAGTCGTATTTCTTGGCACGATGCAGGCCGTTGCGCCCTTCGAATCGAGCGTCAACTACGCCGCACCGAAAGCCGCGCTCGTGCATGCTACGCGCATCCTTGCGAAGCAATGGCGCCACGTTCGCGTTAACTGTGTCGCGCCGGGCGCTACGCAAGCGGGCATGGCGGAAAGCAGTATCGCCAGCGGCAAATATGATTCCTGCGTATCGAGCGGCGCGATTCCTCGCTTTGGACGCCCAGAGGATGTCGCTCGCGCCGTGCGATTTTTCCTCGAACCCGGCGGCTATGCCACCGGCCAAGTGCTTGTCGTGGACGGCGGCCTTACCTTACGCCGCGACCGCGGCTAGTTTTTTCGATCGCCGAGGCGTATCCGCTCGTCGCTTCAATCCCTTCGCGGATTCGCGCTGCGATGGCATAATCTGCCCTCACATGACCGCGGAACCCTATCGCTTCGGTTCAGGGCTGCTCACCGATCTTTACGAACTGGCCATGGCGGCGGGTTACGTGGAGACCGGATTCGAAGCAAACGCCACCTTCGAGATGATCGTCCGCTCGTTGCCCGAGCGGCGAAATTTCCTGATCGCCGCCGGACTCGACCAGGCGCTCCACTTTCTCGAAAATCTGCGCTTCAGTGCTGCGGAAATTGATTATTTGCGCGGCCTTCCTGTCTTCCAGCACATCAGCGCCCGTTTTTTTGATTACCTTGCGGGTTTCCGCTTTCAGGGCGAAGTTTGGGCCATGCCGGAGGGCACAACCTTTTTCCCCGGCGAACCGATTCTCCGAGTGACCGCCGCAGTTGGTGAAGCGCAGGTCGCCGAAACTGCTCTGCTGGCGATTCTGCATTTCCAGACGATGATCGCCAGCAAAGCCGCGCGGATTGTTTCCGCGGCGGCGGGAAAGCGCGTCGTCGAGTTCGGCTCGCGGCGCGCCCACGGAGTGGAAGCGGGGATCTTTGCTGCGCGCGCGTCCTATCTCGCCGGTTGCAGCGGAACCTCGAATTCTTACGCGGGCTTCCACTTTGGCATTCCGGTCTTCGGTACGCAGGCGCATTCCTGGATCATGGCGCACGAGCACGAAGACGAAGCATTCCGGAAATTCGTTGACGTCTTTCACGGCGAGACCACGCTCCTGGTGGATACCTATGACGTGCGCGCCGCCATCGAGCGCCTGATCCACAGCGGTTGTAAGCCTCGCGGCGTGCGGCTCGATAGCGGCGACCTGGTCGCGGACAGTATTTGGGCGCGCCAGAAACTCGATGACGCCGGCTGGACGGACGTCCGCGTCTTCGCGTCCGGCGATCTGGATGAGGACCGCATCGCCTCCTTGCTCGCGGCCGGCGCAAAGATTGAGGCGTTCGGCGTGGGCACAGCGCTCGTCGTTTCCGCCGACGCCCCCGCGCTCGGCATGATCTACAAACTCGTAGAACTCGAGCGCCGGGGCGAGGTGCGCTTTCCGGCAAAATTCAGCGAATCGAAGCTTACGTACCCGGGACGCAAGCAGGTGTTTCGCTCAGCGCCTGCCGAGGGCACATTCAATGGTGATCTGATCGCTCTCGAAGCCGAAGCGCAGGATTTTGCGCCTGGGTTTGCGCCGCTGCTGCGGCCCGTGATGCGCGATGGCAAGCGGCTGGCGATCGTGCCGCGCGGTAAGGAAGCTCTCTCTGATGCGCGCGAGCGTTGCGGGCGCGAAATCAGTTCGTTGCCGCCGGAACTCCGTTCGCTTTCGCACGTGCGTGTGCCGTACCCGGTTCGCTATTCCGCGAAGCTCGATGATTTGCTGGCGCAGGAGTCGCGCCGGCTCGGAATCGAGCCTGACGAAGTCTCCCGCGCTCGTGGCCACGTATAATCACCGTATGGCTTCTCGCGAAATCATCCTTTGGGAAGTGGACACGCAGCGGGACTTCATGCTGCCCGGCGGGAAGCTCTACGTGCCCGGCGCGGAGAAACGCATCCCCAACATGCAACGCCTTGTGGACGCCGCGCGCGCAGATCGCGTTCTATTAGTCTCCGACGTTTGCGTTCACGCACCCGACGATCCGGAGTTTGCGCAATTTCCGCCGCATTGCGTGCGCGGTACCGAAGGCGCGGAGATCGTGCCGGAGCTTCTCGCCGAACGACACGTGCGTATCGCGAGCACGTTTGATGAGCGCCTGCCCGAAGACCCCTTCGCCTGGCAGCAAATCATTCTGGAAAAACACATGCTCGACGTTTTCACGAATCCTCAGACCGAAAAATTGGTCAAGCGGCTTGCACCGCTCGATTCTGTGAGCAAGGGCCGCGATGTGGAATTCTTCGTGTTCGGAGTCGTCACGGAATATTGTGTGCGGCTGGCGGCTAAGGGGCTTCTCGATCGCGGCCAAACCGTCGCGGTGGTTACCGACGCCATCGAAGCGCTCGATCCCGCTGCAGGAATCAGCACGCTCGACGAACTGGACCGACTAGGCGCGCGCTTCGTGACCACCAGAGAAGCGCTGCGAGCGCTCGATGAAGCGGCAAACGCATCCGCGGCCAGGTAAGCGCAGCATCCCCTGATTCACATTTCTTGAAATGGTCTCTTGCAGCGGCCTGCCGAATTGCAGCCTCTCGACTCGCCTGGAGCGTAGCCCGTTAGATCGTGTGGAGGTAACCGATTACTTCGCGAAGCTCTGCGGCGGTGATGTTGTCCTTGAAGGCCGGCATGTCTTTGCCGCCATTTTGAATCCACACGCGCATCGCGTCGTCGTTGACAGGTTTGCCCGTGGCAAATTTACCGCGCTTGTAAATTCCTTTCAGACCGGGACCGACTTTCTTTTCCGCGCTATTCGCAAAATGGCAGGCATCGCATTGCTCCGCGAACACTTTCCTGCCGGCGGCAGCATCCGCACCACTAGCAGGCACAACGGCCTTCACAGCGGGCTTACTCTGGGCGTGTGCTTGGTCCGCAGGCTGCAGCGTTATCCATCCAAATGACGCGCCGACCACGGCCAAGCATCCCGCCATAATGCGCCGCCGAACATTGTCCCCTTGACGTTTCATCTTGCCCCAAGCCTACCTCATTTGTGGGATGAAATTCCGAAGCAGAAGTTACGCGTGCGTTTAAATTTGCAAGCAGAACCGATGAAAAACAGTTTCCTTACAAATTCGATGCCGCTGTAGCGGCGGTAGGCTTCAGCGTCAGGTCGTAGATCCACAGCAGAATCGCCGTAACTACTCCCAGCCCCGAGAAAAACCACCAAACCTGATTTGGGCGATGCAGCATTTCCGCGTAATGGTGCACCACATGGCCCGCGATCCAGCCACCCGCGAGCGACCCGATGCCGATGGGCAGAAACGCGAAGCCCATGTACGTGCCCTGCTGCCCCGGTGGCGCAAGGCGCGAAACGTATTCGTAATAGCGCGGCGACAGAATCACCTCGCCGATCGCCAGCACGATCAGCGACGTCACCGTCGTCCAAATCGCGGGATGCACGGCCAACACCAGCCACGAGCAGGACGAGATCAGGGTGCCGATGGTGATCGCGCGAAACGGCGGAATCTTGCGCGTCAAGAAACTCATCACCACCTGCAGGCAGATCACCGTGGCCGCATCGGTAATCAGGATGCGCTCCACATCCGCATTCGGATCGATATACCCATGAATGAAAAGCGGCAGCGCAATGTATTGCTGCCAGTACACGATCCAGAAACCCGAAAAAATCAGCAGGAACAGCATGAACCTTGGGTTCGTGATCACCGTGAAGAAATTCCGGCAGGTCTCGCCAAAGCTTGGCGCTGGGGCATCGCCCGCGTTCTTCGGCTCGCGGAAAAATACCAGCACGGCAAAAAACATCAGCAGCACGCTCAGCGCCGCGATGCGGAAGACGTTCTCAACGTTCACATGCTTGTGCACGATGGACGCGATGAATGGTCCCGCCGCGCCCCCGATATTCACCAGCGTGTAGTAAATCGAATAGCCGATCGAGCGGACGTTTTCCTTCGAAGCGCGCGCGGTGGTGCCCACCACGCTGGGCTTCACCAGCGCGATGCCCAGCGCCGGCAGCATCAGCACCAGCAGCACCAGCCACCACAGCGGAATCGCGTTGCGCACCGGAGCGAGCCACGGCGCGCCGATCGAGCCTAATAGAAAGTAAGCGGCCGCCAGAATCAAGTAGGCCAGCGAAAGCGCGCGGCGAAAGCCGAGCCGGTCCGCCAACGCGCCGCCAAAAATTGCCAGAAACCACACAAGTCCGCCGAAAAATCCCGTCAGGCTGCTGGTTTGTTCGGTGGAAAAGGCGAGCTTCTCATGCAGGTAAATTGCGAGCGAGGAAAACGCGGCATAGTAAGAGAGCCGCTCGAAAAGCTCGCTGATGTTCGCCACCCAGAACGCGGGCTTGAACCCGGTCCGGATTTCCTGCCACTGTTCGGAAAAGCTCACGAAACGTCCTCGGGGCCGCCGGCCCTCGTTTGGCAGGCGCGATTGTAGCGGAAGATCGTGGCTTCGCGTCGAAAAACGAACGCCGAGCGCCATCTGTCATACAATGGCCGCTCCGATCCCTCACCCGTACGTGCTGGAGGATTGTCATGAAAAAATTCGCGACGCTTTCTCTGTGCGCGGCGCTGCTACCATACGCCGCTTTTGCGCAGAAGCCGCCCGATTCCGCTGACGCGCAGAAACCGCCATTGCTCTCGAGCACCATCGTAGCGGCGCTCGATCAGGAGCTTTCCGGCGAAGCAGCCAAACGCAACCTCGAAGGCATCACGCGCGAGCATCGCGTGCGTGGGTCGCGCGGCTTTCGCGCCGCCGCGGAACTGGTGCTCGAACGCGCTAAGGCCTACGGGCTGAGCGACGCGCAAATCCTGGAATTTCCCGCGGATGGCAAGACGTTCTACGGCACCCAAAAGTCGCGCTTGGCCTGGGACGCTGATTTCGCCGAGCTTTGGGAACTGCGCCCACAAGGCAACGCGTGGATGCCCGCCGTGCGCATCGCAAGCTGGGAGGCGATGCCCGTCTCGCTCGCCGAAGATAGCGAAAGCGGCGACGTGACGGCCGATCTCGTTGACGTGGGCGACGGCATCCGTGAATCCGATTACACCGGCAAGGACGTTCGCGGCAAGCTCGTGCTCGTGGGCGCGCAGCCCGGCGGCGTGCAGCATTTGGCCATCGGCGTTCACGGCGTCGCGGGCATCGTCAGCTACGCGCAGAATCAGCGCTCCGCATGGTGGGGCGAGGACGAAAATCTCGTGCGCTGGGGCCATCTCGAATCTTTCGGCGGAGACAAGACGTTTGCCTTCATGGTCTCCCTGAAGACCGCCCGCGCCTTTCGCGATCGCCTCGCGCGTGGCGGACAAATTCACATGCACGCCGTCGTGAAGGCGGGCCAGCATCCCGGCGTGCTGAGCGTCGTCACCGCCACGATTCCCGGCGCCGATCCGAAATTGCGCGGTGAGGAAATCGCCTACAGTTGCCACCTCGATCACCAGCGCCCCGGCGCGAACGACAATGCTAGCGGGTGCGTCGCGATTCTCGAAGTCGCGCGCACTCTGCAGAAGCTAATCAACGAGGGCAAAGTTGCGCGGCCGGCGCGCACGCTGCGCTTCATCTGGCCGCCCGAGATCGAAGGCACCACCACGCTGCTCAACGCCATGCCCGAATTTGCGCAGCGCATCAAAGCCATGATGCACATGGATATGGTCGGCGGCGGCCCCGTCACCAAGGCCACCTTTCACGTCACGCGCGGTCCCGCCAGCCTGCCTTCCTTCGTCTACGATATCGGCGCAGCGTTCGGCGAATTTGTGAACAAGGAATCCGAGCAGTATGCCGGCACGGGTGAGGCGCTCTATCCTTTCGTCGATCCCGAGGGTGGCAAAGAGCCGCTGCACGCGCAAATGGTGGAATACAGCATGGGCAGCGATCACGACGTCTACGAAGAGGGCGCGTTCCGCATTCCCGCGATCTATATGAATGACGAGCCCGATCGCTACATCCACACCAATGGCGACGTTGCGGCCAATATCGATCCTACTAAACTGAAGCGCGCGGCCTTCATCGGCGCGGCCAGCGGCTATTTCCTCGCAAACATGAGCAGCGCGGAAACGACCGAGGTGATGCACATAATCGAGCGTGCCAGCCTCGGCCGCCTCGCCACAACTCTTGCGCGCGGCGAAGGGCTGACTCATCGAGAAAGTGAGGCCCTAAGAGGGCTTCAAGAAAGTTACGAAACTGGGACTTTTGAATCTATCTCGCGCTTTGCGCGCGTTGAAGAGAGCACTCGTGCCGAGTATTTGCGATTCGCCGGCGCTCGCGAATCTCTTGCCTTCCCGCACGGCGTCGGTGATAGCGATGGCATAGAGGTGCCCGACGAACATTACGTGTTTGAACGCGTCGGGGCTGCCAAAGGCCCGATGGCCGTATTCGGCTACGACTACCTCGCCGATCACTACGGTGCGGATCGCACGGCGAAACTCGCCCTGCTGGGCTACCAAGGTCTGCGCGGCGCCGGCAGCGAATACGCCTACGAAGTTCTGAACTTTGTTGACGGCAAGCGGAGCATCGCCCAGATTCGCGATGCCGTTTCCGCGGAGTATGGTCCAGTGCCACTCGAAATGGTCAGGGAATATCTGACAGCGCTCGAATCGGTCGGCGTGATTCGCCGCACACCATAGAGACTCTGTAGCTTGGGGCGACCCGGCGCGTTTCGCCGGGTGCCCCGAGGCTTTTCCGCTAAAATCTTGGGAACGTAACTTTCCGGAACACATCCGCGTCGCGAAACCGGCGCCTTTCTCCAATCTGGCCCCGCTCTCCTTGGCGCAGCCACCTTTGGCCTCTTCTTACCCCATGTGCTAACATCGCCAATTTGCGGGCACGTTGCCGCAATCGTCTGATGCCGACCTCCACCATGCAGGCCCTGCGCAAGATGCGCCCCGAGCGCGGAGCGGCTATCGAGAAAATTTCCATTCCCGAGATCGGCCCCACGGACGTGCTGGTCCGCGTGCGCGCGGCTTCCATCTGCGGCACGGACCTGCACATCTACGGCTGGGACCCGTGGTCTGCCTCGCGCATCCATCCGCCGCTCACCTTCGGCCACGAATTCTGCGGCGTAATCGAGCGTATCGGTAGCGAAGTCGAGCGCCTCAAACCCGGCGAATTCGTCAGCGCGGAAATGCACGTCAACTGTGGCCACTGCCGCCAGTGCCGGGTGGGCCAGCCACACGTTTGCCAGAATTTGAAAATTATCGGCATCGATCAGAACGGCTGCTTCGCCGAGTTCGTCTGCATTCCGGCACGCAACATTTGGAAAATTGATCCCGCGATACCGGAGCATTACGCGGCAATCCTCGATCCGCTCGGCAACGCCGTGCACACCGTGCTCTCCGGCGAAATTGCCGGGCAGACGGTAGCCGTCACCGGCTGCGGCCCCATCGGGTTGATGGCCATCGCGGTCGCAAAAGCCTGCGGCTGCGACACGATTTTTGCCACGGAAGTAAATCCGCATCGCCGAGCCATGGCGCTCCAAATGGGCGCGGACGAAGCGCTCGATCCCACATCGCCCGATCTGCTGGATCGCGTGCGCGCGGGCACAGGTGGCTCCGGCGTGGACGTGCTGCTGGAAATGAGCGGGCACCCTTCCGCGATTCGCCAGGGTTTTCAGATGCTGCGCGCGGGCGGGCGCGCTTCGCTGCTGGGCATTCCCTCGCAACCGGTGACGCTCGACCTGCTGGGAGACGTCATTTTCAAAGGCGCCACGGTCCACGGAATTTTCGGCCGCCGCATGTTTGAAACCTGGGTGCAGATGACGGCCCTGCTCAAGGCGCACAAGCTCAATCTCGAACCGCTTTTTGGCGAGCGCATGCCGCTCGATCGCTTTGAGGACGCATTCCGGCTGCTCGAAGGCGGCTTGGCCGGCAAAGTCCTTTTCATTCCCGGCAACGGCTCGCGCTAGCGGCTTTCGGCGCGCGGGCCCCGCAAGATAAATCTGGCACGACCTGGGGGACTTATGAGCACCACGACGCACACTCCGCTCGCATTTCTTCACGCTCAAATCGAGGAAATGACGGCTAAGGGCTTGCATTTCCGACTGCGCGTTCTCGAAGGCGAGCAGAAACCCGATGCCAATTTTGACGGCAAGGAAGTGATCAACCTCAGCTCGAACAATTATCTTGGCCTCACTACAAATAAAGCGCTGAAGCGCGCCGCGATTGACGCTGTCCGCAAATATGGCGCGGGCGCGGGCGCCGTACGCACCATTTCCGGCACCATGGCGCTGCACATGCAGCTTGAAGAGCAGATCGCCAAGTTCAAGGGCACCGAAGCCTGTGTCGTATTCCAATCGGGTTTCACCGCCAACGCCGGCACCGTCTCCGCCATCCTCGGCAAGGAAGACCTCATCATTTCCGACGAGCTGAATCACGCCTCAATCATTGATGGTTGCCGCCTTTCGCGCGCCACGATTAAAGTTTTCAAACATCGCGACGTCGCCGATTGCGAACGCATCTGCAAGGAAACCGAAAATTGGGCCGGCCACAAGCTCCTGATCACCGATGGCGTATTTTCCATGGACGGCGATGTCGCCCCACTGCCCAAGCTCTGCGATCTCGCCGAAAAATACAATTGCATCATGATGATTGACGACGCGCACTCTTCCGGCGTTCTCGGCCGCGGCGGACGCGGTACCGTGGATCATCTCGGATGCCACGGCCGCGTGGATATTCAGGTGGGCACCCTCAGCAAAGCCATCGGCGTGATGGGCGGATACGTGTGCGGTTCACGCGAGCTGATTGATTTTCTCTATCACCGCGCGCGTCCATTTCTCTTTTCCACTTCGCATCCTCCCGCCACGGCTGCGGCCTGCCAAGCGGCGTTCACGCTCCTCGATTCTCCCGAAGGCGAGCGCCTGGTGAAGAAATTGTGGGCCAACACGAAGTTCTTCAAGCGTGCGCTCAAGAAACACGGCTTCAAGTTTGGCACGAGCGAAACGCCTATCGTACCCATTCACGTGGGCGAAGGCGCGAAGGCCTTCGAATTTTCACGGAAGCTCTTTGATGCGGGAGTTTTTGCCCCGGCGGTTGGCTATCCCACGGTGGCCGAAGGAAAGGCACGGCTGCGCGCCATCGTCACCGCCACGCACAAGCGCGATGAATTGACGCGCGCGTGCCAGATTATGGCGGAAGTCGCGAAGCCGCTGGGAATTATCTAGCGGCGCGCCGTGATCAATTAGCGTTCCCAGAATCCAGGTAATTACCATCTGACGAATCGAAACTGCACGAAATTAGGCGAAGATGTCCCTAGAGCCGCAGACGTTAAAGCGCCGACTGCAGTACTGCCCAGCAGCCTGTTGAGCGAATTGCATGCGGCACAGTCCCAAGATGCAATCCAGCAATGACGAAGAGAAAATCATTCTTGTGGGGAGCCGTGCTGGGCGACTTCCTAGCCTTAATTGTAGGGATAGTATTGTTGCTGCCGTTTCCGTTTTCTCACAGTTTGCACGTTCATCTGGTGACCGCCGGTTTTTGGCTATGCCCGTTCTATGTGTTGATGTTTATGAGCTTGGTTCATAGTACCGGCGCAGTTGTCGCCATAAGCCTTGTAGGGAACGCGATTCTCTATGGCGTGATCGGAGCATTGGTGCGGACTGTCTATAAAAAATCACGCAGGCTGCTGGCAAGAGAGCAAATTCGGGCGGTTGTGTTCTAGATTTGTGAGAGGTTTGCCTTTCGTTTTGCGCCCTTCAATGTCCCGGATCATTAGGCAGCAGCGCGAGGGAGGCCTCTGTGTGGGTGCCGCAACCTTTGAAGTGGAAGGCTACGGTGAGGTTCTTCCGGTGCTGGACGTGCGAAAACTGGTTCGCCGGAGTCCCTGTTTTGCGGGGTAGGGGTTCTCGGACACCCTGAAATTGGCTGCTACGCGCCCAGTTGCTTCGTCATGTGCACGATGGCCATCGATTCGCCATTCGCGAGCGGCACCGCCAGGCGTTCCCTCTCCCGATAGCCGCGCGCTAGATAAAACGGCACGCCCGTCAGCGTCGCGCCCATTTCCAGGCGCGTAAATCCCGAGGCCGCGGCCGCGGCCTCGCACGCTTCGAGGATCAAGCTGGCGATGCCTTTGCGCGCCCACTCCGGGTCCACAAAAAAGGCGCGAATCTTGGCCGCATCGCTGGCTGGATCAAGCAGCGCATCCTCGCGTCCGCTCCAACGATCGCCGCCAAAGAGCGTCTTGCGTTTGCTCCACCCGCCGCAACCCACGATGAGCGGCGCTGATTCCGAAGGCCTCGCATCGCCGTGCATCGGCATTTCGCTGTGTGCCTCCGCCACAAAGTAAGTTCCGTCCGCGATCAACTGGCTGTCCACGCTGAAGACGAACGCCAGGGCGCCTTCAATCTGCGCGGGCGTATAGTCGCGCGCCTCCAACCCAAGTACGGAGGCACGAATCAATTCGCTGAGTCTCGCGCTATCGTCGCTGGCCGCTTTTCGAATGACGAATTTCATCGCTAAATTGCCCGTCCATTTGCGCGCTGTGGGTGCCTTTTCGCAGCGAATGGATGGCCGCAGCATACAGCAAATCCTTTAACCGGACACTTCCCAATCGGCGTACTTTTTTCGTAGTACTTGGCAAATTCCGGCCCCCTTCAGATTTCGTAAACCAATGTAATGCTGTCATTTAACTGCATGGCCAGGCATTTGCAAAATAGTGATGCACTGAGGGAAGTGTCTGTTTCCGTGGCCGGCAATTCGCGCCGGGCGCCAAGGAGACCAGGAGGAATGATGAAACGCATATCCGTTATTTTGGCTGCTGTTGCGTTCGCAGCATGCGGCGCGTGGGCGCAGACCAGCGCTCAAACAGCCACCAGTGTGGCCGCCGGTGCGACGGCGGAAACGAATGCCCAAAATCCGCACCTTGCCGAGGGCACCACTTTTCAAACACAGCTCTCGCAATCGCTGGACGCGCACAAAAATAAAGTCGGCGATTCCGTGACGGCCAAGACCACGCAGGACGTCAAATCCGGCGGAAAGGTGGTCCTGCCCAAAGGCACGAAGGTAATGGGCCACATCACGGAGGTGAAGGCGAAATCGAGCGGTGACGCCAACTCCAGCATGGGCATCGTGTTCGATCGCGCGCAGCTCAAGAATGGCCAGGAGATCCCGCTTCACGTCGGCATCCAAGCAATCGGCGCCGCGCAGAATTCCGCGATGGCGGATACCGGAGCAAGTGATGCCATGGCCATGGGTTCCGCGTCCGGCATGGGCGGAGGCGCAGTGGGCAGCGGGGGCGGCATGGTGCGCGCAGGCGGGGGCTTGGTCGGAGGCGCAGGCTCCGCTGCCACGGGTGCAGTTGGTTCCACGGCTGGCGCCGTGGGCAGCACCGCCGGGGGCGCTGTGGACTCCACAGGGCGTGTCGCGACGGGTGCGGCGGGTTCGGTCCGGGGCGCGGCCTCCAGCGCTCAGCTCACCTCTTCCACCCAAGGCGTGGTCGGCTTGCAAGGTCTGTCCCTAAACGCCGCAGGCTCCAACACCACCCAGGGATCGGTGATTACCGGCACTGGACGCAACGTCCACCTCGACAGCGGCACGCAAATGATGCTCCATGCGAGCGCTTCCGGCCAGTAACCGCCGGGAACGGGGCTCCTGATGGCGCACCAAGCGACAGGGGCGCGAGACTCTTCCGCGTCCCTGTACCAAAGGCCAGTAACCCCATTGCACAACAGGGCATACAGCATCATCTGTCTAGCAGGGGGCTCTGGATTACAGTTAATCTGATCTCATTAGGGGAGTGATTTGACATGCGTCCAGCCCGCAGCGTAGTGCGCCGAGCCATCGAACTGAGCGGCAAACCTCGACGAAACATTTTCTTCGCCGGAGTAGTTTGCTGCATCTTTGCCGTGGGCTGCGCTCCCATCAAGAGCGGAACTGGCGGCAGCGGATCCACCGGCACTGGCAGCGGTTCGGGGCAGGTCACTATCGCTGTCGGGGATACGCCGCCCGCCGGCCTCACGATTTTCGGCTTCGAGGCCACCGTTACCGGGGTAACGCTTACGCCCACCACCGGAAGTCCGGTGACCGTCGTTTCCAGCTCGAATCCCGTAACGCTCGAACTGGCCAGCCTACAGGGTGACGAAACGATTCTCGGGTCGGTGAGCGTGCCGGCCGGCACCTATAGCAGCATGACGGTCAGCATCGCGAATCCCGCGGTCACCTTTCTGAATAACACCGGCGCCACGATTACCGTCGGTACCGTGATTTGCCCGAACGCCACCATCTGCCAGATCGAGCCGGCCACTGCGGCAAACGTGATGTTCACCACGCCGCCTTTTCCGCTCACGGTTACGGCCAACACGCCGCTCGGACTGCTCGTGGACTTCAATCTCAACAATATCGTCTCGCCCACGCTGGCGCTCAACTTCAGCACCGGTGTCACGGTCTCATCGATCACGATCCCGTCCTCCGGCGTAGTTACGCCCATGGAAGATGTGCTCGGCGAAATCACGCAGGTCAACGTCGCTCAGAACAATTTCGCGGTAGCCACCAGCCAGGCTACCTATCAGGTTCTCGTGAACTCGAACACTGTTTTTTCGGGTTTTCTTGCGGGCGGCTGCTCGGCGCACAACATCGGCTGCCTGGCCGATAAGCAAGCCGTGGCCATGAATCTCAACGTGAATAATGACGGCACGCTGACCGCGCAGACCATCAACTTCGAGAGTAGCAATCTCGATGAACCTCTGGCCGAGGGCGTTATCACCTCGGTGGACTCTCCCACACAATTTCACATGGTTGTCTTGAACACACTGCCGGCGGTGGTCGGTTTGAATCTGGGCGGCCTCGCTACCGTTACCACGAGCGGCATCACCACCTTTTCCATCGATAGCGATGGGCCGGACACCACGCCCTTCACCGCATTCTTCTTGTCGTCCGCAAATCTGGTGGTCGGGCAGGAAGTGCAGGTCGAGGAACTCTCCACTTCGTCGGGCACATCGATCCAGGCCGATCGCGTCCGTCTGCGCGATTCGCGCTTCGCCGCGAACATCTCGGCCCTCAGCTCGCCTAATTTCACGGTGAATGGTTTGCCGCCCTTTTTCACCTCGGCCGGCATCACGCAAATTCAGGCGCAAACTTCGAGCGCCACCGAATTTGCAGGCTCGGCTTCCGATTTCAGCAATTTGTCAAACGGAGAAACCGTGACGCTGCGCGGCCAGATCTTCAATACCGGTACCGGAATCGTGATGCCCGTCTCTAAGGTAACGGGCCACTAGCAGCATCACCCTTGTGTAGGTTGTGCAGCAGAAGATAGCCGCGCAAAAGCGTGAAAGCTTCCCAAGAATTTTAGACTAAGCCGCCACGGCCAAGGGCGCTGCAGGCTGCGTCCGCTGCAGCCGGCGATAGAGCGCGAGCGCCAGCGCACCCATTCCCCACACCGCGATTAACAGACCGATCCAAATGCCGATCGTGTAGGGAATTTGGCGCAGCGCATAAATCACCACCAAGCCCACCGCGAGGCGCCCAATCAAACCGCCGGTGCTGAGCGTGGCGCCAAACATCTTCTGTCCCAGCCAGACGGCGATAAACATCTTCCCCGCATATACCGCCATCACGTAGATCATCAGCGTGCTGATCGATACCGCCAATCCCACCACCGTGAAGCACACCAGGATCGCCACGATGGGAACTCCAAAAATCAGCAATGCTCCAAAACCGGCGGACGCCAGACTCTCCGTGTTTCGCACCGCTTCTATGAACAGGCTGGGCATAATCAGCAACAGTGCCAACCCAAAGATGAAGGCAGCGCCCCAGGAAAGCGCCAGGTGCCAGTAATATTTCCCCGATGTATATTCCGGCTGCCGCGTGTTCAGCGTGAATTGCACCGGGCTCGCAAGCTTCGCCCCGGGATCGACCTCCGCTTCGTGGCGCCCCTTATAAACCGTCGCTCCTTGAATTTGCGCGCTCGATCCCAGCGTCATCTGGTCGCAGGTCGCATGAATGTTTCCGCCGACCGGACCGTTCACCAGCAAGTGGTTCGCAAACGTCTGGATATCCCCCCCGACGCGACCCTCGGTGGTAATTACATTCGCGAAGGCCAGCACTTCGCGTCCGACCTCGGACCCCGGATCGGTATCCAGCGTATTGACCCATGCGCTGACGTTTCGTGACACCTTTCCGCGCAGCGTCATTTGCTGTACGAACGCGCGGACGTTGCCATCCACGGTGCCGTTTATGGTGACGGTTTGGCCAAATACGATCACATCACCCATCACATGCCCTGTAACGGTAACCCTCTGTCCTCCGATCACCAGCACATCGCCATCCACCGTCCCGTCAATCTGTGTGGACATCGTGCCGATCAAAATCAAATCGGTCTTCACTTCGGAACCTGCCGGCAAGGTATAGGTGGATTGATGCCTGTGAATTTCGGCGGCGCCCGTCCGTGCCGGCAAGAACATCACGCCCATCACCGCCGCGAGCACCATCGCGACGGTGTGCCATCTCCGCGATCCTCTCCGCAGCAGGAAATAGCCCAACAGCGCGAAGCAAAATACCGCCAGAGCTTGAATCATCGTCCACATGGTTTGCCATCCATTCCAAAGAGAACCGCGAAATAGCATCATCGTCAGCAAGTCCGTTTCACCGAAACCCGCCTGGCTCAACTGCGCGCGCCAGGGATCGATCACCGAATTCCACAGCCACAAAAGCCCTGCCGCCGCCATTCCAAACGACACGATCCAGGCCCACGGCGTCTTATCGCGAAATACGGGAGAGAGCAGCCTCGCCGGTACCGCCTCTTCCTGTTCTCGCAGTGCGAGTGCCAGCAATTTTGATTCGCTTTCGAGCGCGCGCAGCAAAACCCGGCATTGCTGGCAACCCTCCGCGTGCGCCGAAAGCTCCAGAGCCCGCGGCCGTTCCAGCAGGCCCTCCAGATATTGCAGGCACGTGATTTCGTCGTAGTGGTTCATCACGATCCCCCCGCGGCCATTCCCGCGGCCATTTTCCCGCCCAGTGCCGCGCGTAATTGATGCCGCGCGCGCAGCAGTACCACGCCTACAAAATTGCGCCGCACCCCAATCGAATCTGCAATCTCGTCGTAGCTCATTTCCGCGTAATAGCGGAGCACCAACGCCATCCGCGAACGTGCCGGCAACTTCGCCAGCGCCAAGCGCACGTCCTCACTGCTGCTTTCTTCGAGCATGCGGTCCAGTTGGCTCGGGTCCGGATGTTCGAGCGGCATCTCTTCCACGCCCTCGGTTTCCAGGTCCTGCCGGATGCGCCGGCGCCGCAGCATATCCCAACAGTGATTTGCGGACACCTTGTACAGCCATGCCTGAAACGGCCGACTGGCGTCGTATTGCCCGATCTTTTCCCGCAGCTTCATGAAGATTTCCATGGTCGCGTCTTCCGCGTCTTCCCGTGCCGGGAGCGTGCGCCGGCAAAAACGGAATATAGGCCCCGCAAACTCCCGGTAGAGGTCGCCCCAAGCCTCCAAGTTTCCAGCCTGCGCCCGTCCAATCAGGCCGGCCAACTCAGAAGAAGGCTGCTCCCCCCGGAATCCTGGGCCCCCGGTTTGTTTCATCGCTCCCATGTTTGGATACGCAGCGCCGGGCCAAAAACTTGCAGGCTGACCACTTATCTTGCGCCTAAGCGCCCACCAAAGCCTGCCGGTTGGGCATCAGGCCAAAAGCCGTGGCTGTTTCCCCGCACTGTATCAGAACGGCCCCCAGCCTGCGAACGCCAACGGGGTGCTTTCCCAGGTACAACTCACGCCCCGGTTTACATCGCTGACCTTGGGACCGGGCCCGGTCAGGACCCTGGGCTAGTCACTACCGCGAAGGTCGCGAGTAGGCTAAAGTGAATGGTCTCCGCTTTAGACCCCTGCGGACAAAACGTCCATGCCATCCAGGCTTCCTTCCGTCGTCATCGCCGGCCGCCCCAACGTCGGCAAATCCACCCTGTTCAATCGCCTCACCAGCTCGCGCCGCTCGATCGTCACCGATGAACCGGGCATCACTCGCGACCGCATCTACGGCAAGGTTACTTGGGAGGGCCGTTCCTTCGAGCTGGTCGATACCGGCGGCTTGGTCCCGGACGACAAAGCGCTGATCCCGCGCGAAATCCTGCGCCAGGCGCAAGTGGCCATCGATTCCGCTGATTTGCTCGTGATCGTCACCGACGCGCGCGCCGGCCTTGCCCCGCTCGACGAAGAATTGGCGCGCCTGCTCCGCACCTCCGGCAAGCCCCTGATCATCGCCGCCAACAAAGTCGACGACTTCAAGCACGAATCGCTCACCGCTCCTTTTTACGAGCTCGGCGTCCCGGTCTTTGGCGTCTCCGCCGAGCACGGCTTTGGCGTGGACGTGCTGCTCGACTACATCACCGAAAAGCTGGGAATCGCGCGCGGAGATTCTCAGGAAGCTGGGGACGACGAAGCGCTTGAAAGCGCAGCGCCCGCCAAAGAGGACCGGCCGGCAAACGCCCCCGTCCGCATCGCCATCATCGGCCGTCCCAACGTCGGCAAGTCCACCTTGCTCAACCAGCTCGCCGGCGAGGAGCGCAGCATCGTCTCGCCGGAACCGGGCACCACGCGCGATACCGTGGACTCGACCGTCATCCACGGCGGCAAGACCTATGAGTTCATCGATACGGCGGGAATCCGGCGCAAGGGCAAGACGAACCTTATCGCCGAAAAACTAAGCGTCATCATGGCGCGCAAGAGCCTCGAACGCGCCGATGTTGCCCTGTTGATCGTGGACGCTTCGCTCGGCATCACCAGCGGCGACGCCACCATTTCCTCGTACGCCGCCGAGTCCGGCTGCTCGATTATCGTGGTGATGAACAAGTGGGATCTCGCACTGGAGGCCGCGCGCGATATGTCCGAACAAGTTCACGCGCGCTCGAGTGCCAGCCACAAGATCGTGGCCCCGGTGAAGAGCCAGCGCAAACATCCGGAAAGCGAGCGCGCCCGCACGCTTCGCGCCCTCACCGACCCAGCATTGTTGATGGAAGAATACGAACGTATTGTCCGCGAAAAGCTGAAGGCCCTGGCCTACGCGCCGGTGGTCTTTCTTTCCGCGCTCACGGCCGGGCATGCCGATAAGCTTTTCCCGCTGATTGACAAGGTCGCCGCGGCCCGCCGCCACAGAATCACCACTGGCGAATTAAACCGCTGGGTCTCGACCGTGGACCTCGAACGTGGTACCTCGCCGACTTCGCGCAAGATCAAGATTTACTACGTCACGCAAGCCAGCACTTCGCCGCCCACCTTCATTCTTTTCACGAACCAGGATAAGCGCCTGCACTTCAGCTACGAGCGCTTCCTCGAAAATCGGCTTCGGGAATCCTTCGACTTCACCGGCGCGCCCATTCGCTTTCTCCAGCGCGTAAAAGAACGCGACAAAAACCGCTTCAACCGGCCGCGTGGCCGCCAAAAAGAAAAGCGCCGCTAAACTCAAAGCAGCGCTTCCCATCTCACTTTCGAGTCTTTGCTGCCGTCAGCGCCTAGCCGTTCCCCGCCGGCCTTGCCGCAGGCAGCCGCGAAAGCACTCCCTGCGCTTCCGGCACCCCCGCGTCATGAGGATGGTCGTGAATGAATTTGTCGAGCAGGCTGCGCGCATCGCCGGTCTTTCCTTGTAGCGCTTCCGCCAACGCCAGTGGAATCTCCGCGTCCGCGGCCCTTTCTTTGCCTAACTGCAGTGCGCGACTTGCTTCAAACGTCGCCTTCTGCGCATCGCGGTTTGCGTGCAGATAAGCCTCCGCCAGCCGCCAATGTACGCGCCAGGAATTCGGACCAACGGATTCCGCCTTCAGCAAATAGGGCAGCGACTCTTTGGCTTGGTTCTGCTCCAGGAATAAGTCGCCTAACGCGAAGTTGGCGGCAAAATGATCCGGGAACTCTTCGATTGCAGCTTGGTACTCCTTCTGGGCGTCCACGGCATGTCCCATGCGATCCGCATAAACCCCGGCCGCATAGTGCACATCTGGATTGCCCGGCGCGTGCTTCATTGCGTTGCGAATGCGGGGCTCGGCCGCGGCAGGCTTGTTCGTATCCAGCGCCGCCAGGGCCAGTTGAAGTTCTTGGCGTACTTCATCGGGAAGTTTCGGCACGCCTGGCTGTTCGAGCAAAGTCTGATCGTCCGACCCATCAAAAGCATGCAGCTTGATCACCTCAAGGTTCGAGCTGTTCGCGCCCAGTACCGCCATTTTGTCGCGTCCCATTGGGTATTCCGACGTGACCACCTCCACGAGATATTCCCCGCCCGGCACCTGGTCGATCCGTGCCATCCCTTCCTTCGCGGCTACCGTAAAAGTCGAGCGGCCGTCCAGAAACGACGTCTCCGGAGCCGTCGAAATCAACCGGACTCGCGCCAGTCCCTTGATCGGGTTGCCATCGTCATCCAGCACCTTGATGGTGACCGACGCGCTGCCCTGCGTCATCCAAGCTTCAAACGACCACGGGCTTACATCGGGTGGTCTTCCAGGGCTGTAGATATCGCCAGGATTATAATTGGGATTTGGACCGACTGACGGCGGCTGAGAGGGCGGCGGAGACGGAGGCGGCGGGGCTGGTGCAGGTGGCGGAGGCGGCGTGCGTGTTTGGGCTGCAGCGCCCACGGCAAGAGCTATTCCAAACAAGATCGTAAAGACAGCGCGGGCGAGCAGCTTCAAAGAATGGCTTCGCATGGTGGCCTCACAATCGCGGCCCATCTTCACCTATTACTATTGCACAACTGAGTTCATCAATTGTTATACATACAAGCCTATAACATACGCCTAAGATTTGCTGGTTACAATGGGCCTTCGCCCATAGATCGGCGGATGGCACGAATCTAGCTTGCCGCTACGGACGTACCCTCCTTACCGGATTTGCCAGGTGAATTTTGCGTATGCGCTTCGTTTTACCTGCCCCGATTGCATGCTGCCGAAAACATCTTCGAATTCAAAGTGATGGTCGCTTTGGAGGTTCTGGCCGGCCACGCCGATCGAAAGATCTTGTCGCGGTTTCCAGGTGAGCCCGGTGTCCAGCCGCGCGTACGAGGGAATCACCTGGTCGTTGGTAGGACCTTGATTCATCAGCCGGCTCACAAAATAGACCGCGGCATCCCATTCGAGCCCTTTGTGCAGCTCGACGTGAGATCGAAGCTGGGCGCTTTGATGCGGCGCACCGTTCTCCACAAACAAAGGAGTTTCCGTATCAACGCTCGTAGGCTGGGTGTGCATATGTAGCTGCTCGAGCGCGTAGCCGGGGCTGATCGTCCACCGGCGCGCTGGCTTCCAATTCATCGCGATTTCGACGCCGTGCGTCTCTCCATACATCAGATTCTGATACGTCAGCGTTTGCACCAGGTGCGGAGGAGCCGGCGTGGCCTCGGGAAAGGACGCGGATGGCTCGGTCGTCGAAACATTGTCGTAGTCGTTGTAATAGGCCGCGATATCGATCGAAAGCTGGTCCGAGAGTGTTTGCCGGTAGCCCGCCTCATACGCGATCAACCTTTCGTCTTCGAAATCTGGGTTCCCCAGGAATCTCGTCAATACCAGCGTTCCGTCCGCGGCCACAGACGACCCGATATTCACGACGAGATTTGTGTCGTTACGCGAGGGCGCGCGTAGCGCCTTCGAAACCGCGGCCCAAACCATCTGGTTCTTGCCGAGGGTCCAGGAAGCGCGCACGCTGGGCATGAAACCAAACCCGGTGTAATCGTTGTGCTCGAGCTTTGCGCCGAACGTGAGATAGAGCCGGTCCGGAACCAGCGCAACCTCATCCTGCACGAATCCGTTGAAGACTTGGAGCGTTCGGCCTGGAGGATTAAACGAAACCGTCAGGCTCGAGCCGATTCGATCCGATGTGTAACCGTAACCCAGGCCCCACACGATGTCTTGCCGCTCACCCCAGGCGAAATGCCGCTTGTAATCCAGATCGATCGTGTCGCGCGTCTCGGCTTCCTCACGGTCGCCTCGTGTGTAGCGCGTGTAGGAAACTTGCAGCGTCGAATCGGAAATATCTGAATATTTATGGTCCCAGACGCCCTGCAGAAAGCCGCCCGTCAGATCAATCTCCTCCGGCAGGGCTACCAGGCTCGGCGACGTGATCGAGGGCAGCACGAATCCGAGTTCGCCCTCACGCCCGCTGTAAAGGTCTCCTTCCACCGTCAGCGCGTCTTTCGCGCTCAGTGCGCTGTCGGTCCGGAAGCCGGCACGAAGCATATGCCAGCCGTCGCCTCCGTTTTCCCCGGTCAGGCTCGGCATGTCGTCCAGGTTGAAGTATTTCGTGTAAACGCGATACTGGGTGTTCCCACCCACATTGCCGCCATATTGGGCTAAGCCGAAACCTTGCTGCACGTTCCCCGCCCCGGCTGAAAGCAATCCCCCCTTTGTCTCCGAGGCTTTCTTGGTAAAGATGCTGATCACGCCATTCACCGCGTTCGCTCCCCAGATCGACCCGCCCGGCCCGCGGATCACTTCAATTCTTTCGATATCCTCGAGCGGACAATCCGCGGTGTCCCAATAGACGCCGGCGAAATTGGGCGTGTACACCACGCGGCCGTCAATCATCACCAGTAATTTGTCGCTGAACTGCTCGTTAAACCCTCGGGCGCTGACGGCCCAGGTGCTCCCGTTGATCTCGCCCACATCCATCCCCGGAACCATCCGCAGCAGATCGGGAATGTTCGTCGCCCCCGAGCGCCGGATGTCTTCCTCGGTGATCACGAAAATGGCTGCCGCGGTTCGCGAAAGCTTTTGCTCCTTCTTTGAGACGGACGTCACCTGGATGTTCATCAAGTCTTCGAGGCTCTGATCCGTCAGGTCCTTCTCTTGTTGCTGCGGCTGCGGCGCCTGCGAGTAAGCTGGAATCACCAACAGCGCGGCACACACGAAGGCAAAAGACGCGCGCCGTAGAGTCTTCCGCTTCCTGCACGCGAAGACCGTGTACGCGTCTCCGCCTTCGCTACCCACCGACCTCGCTCGAACATCCATTCTTTTTCCTCCGAAAGTAGGCGAACGCCGGCCAATGAAATGTTTCGCTTCTCGCCAAGTAAATCCTCGCTCTCGACCCAGTTCTTCGAATGCACGAAGACGAGTCGCACATGATCGAGTTCTTGCACCGTCTACGCGGAAGGGCGGGCAAACGAAATGCATTTGCAGACTCGCGCGATAGCACCAGTGCTTGGCGATACTTCAGTGGAAGGGGAAGTTCCTCTGAGGTGACAACTGCGTCAGAACGAAAAGCCTAACGTTGCGAATCGAGAGGAGGCTACAACTTACTCTGACAAAACTACCCACTCACATTTTCCAGCATCCCGAGGACCCCCGCTGGAGCGAAAGCATCTCGGTGCCCTATCGGTTACGCGAGAAAGAATAGTCCATCCAATCGCGTCGTTCCCGATCGAAACGCGCCTGGCAGAGGCCATTACGATTCCCGCGAGCCTTTGCTTTTGAGTTCGATACTTTTCGCATGCCATAACTCTCCCGGTGACGTATCTTTTCCGGGTGCCGCACTCTTTGCGCTTTTTGCAAAGGGTGCGGGTTTTGATTGGTTTCAAGGGTGATGGAGGCTACATAGGGGAGCGTCGGCTGAAACTCTTGGAGGGTTTTTGTGCGAGCAACAGCGGTAATCCTGGCGTCTCTCTCCATCTTCAGCCGAGCTGTCGAATCTCTTGCGCAGAAACCAGGGAGCTCTCCTTCTTTGAATCGAGCGATGTGTGCGATTCGAAAAAATGCTCGCATCGGCCTCGCATTTATGTACATCACGCGCCCGTAACTCCATTATTTACAACACTGCGACATCAAAATCACAAAACTCGCGTTTTGTAAGTGCTTTCTTTACTGCTTTTTGCGCACATCGGAGTCTGTAAGTCCTTCTGCTGCCGTATTTACGTGAAAATGGCGGGGGGGTTCCCTCCCCTGTAGTGACAGAACCGCGTCGCTTCGTCTGCTGCAAAGTGCTGGATCGCGAGGTTGCGGCGGCTCGCCATTCATATACGCGTAACATTTTTGGCCTAGAATGCGCGCTCATGCCAAATGCACAACTGACGATCGGCACGCGCGAATCGGCCGCGGGCGGACCGAAGATCGTCACGCTCGGCGGCAGCTTGACGCTCGAAACCGTAGCGACGTTCAACCAGGGATTGCGCGAAGAGCCTGCCAAAAACCTGATCCTAGACATGAGCGAACTCACCTGGCTCGATTCGGCGGGAGTGGGAGCGCTCGTGCAGCTTCTCGTGCGGCGCTCGAAGACGGAGCATTCGCTGGCGCTGGCTGGACTTAGCCCACGAAACAACGCGGTGCTACAAGTGGCGCAGGTGCTGAAACTTTTCGCCGTTTACCCGACGGCTGACGAAGCCGCCGCGAAGTTCGCGCAAAATCCGAACGCTTCGCAACGCAGCGCCTAGTCTCGGCGCAACGCCTTTCCGAAACAGTCTCTCAGCAAAGAGGAAGGATTTCAGTTTGGCAGCGGCTTTCCGCGCGTCTCGAATCCCCACGGCAGCAGCAACATTCCCGGAATAAAAGCGAGCGCCGTGAGCGCGACGGGAAAACCGATCGTGCCGAAGTGCGCGACGCCCGCGCCCACCAGGAACGTGATTCCCGCTCCGGCGAAGCGCGCAAACGATGTGGCAAAAGCGAAGGCGCTGGCGCGGCACTCCGTGGGATATTGCTCCGGCAGCCAGATGGTATACACCGCGAAGTTCGCCCCGCCAAATCCCAGGACGAACAGCGCATAGCCGAACCATTCGATCGCCGCTCCGCCGGGCCGGTAAAATGCATAGCCAAATGTGTAGGCGATCGAGATCAGCATCAGGAAAAAATAAATGCCGAGAGCGCCGCGCCTGCCAAAGCGATTCGCAAACACGGGCGCGCAAAGGCAGCCGAGGATCGTCGCGCCGGATAGCAGGATCGTGGCCTCCGAAGCCAGATCGGCAGCGACGCCCGAGCTGAAATGGCTTGCTTCGGCGAGCGCCGTGACCGCGGCAGGCACGTAGACCGACCCGGCCCAAAGCCCAGCAATTGAAACCAGCATGAAGAAACTATTGAGCAGCGTCCGTCTGCGATACTCCGGTGAAAAGAGCTCGGCAAAGGGACGCCACAGCGACCACGCGCGCACGATGCGCACCTTTTGCTGCCAGCGCGCCGGCTCTTCCACCCCGTAGCGCATCAGGGCAACCAGTAGGGCGGGTGCGCCGCCCACAAGGAACATGGCGCGCCAGCCGTAGCGGGCGCCGATCCACGAATTGGCGACGCCGGCGAGCAACACTCCGAAGTAATAACCCGTGTGCATGATCGCGCCGGCCGCCGCGCGCCGTTTTTCCGGCCACGCTTCGGCAACGTACGTGCCGCCCATGGCCCATTCGCCGCCGATCCCGATCCCCGCAAGCAGCCGGAAAATCGCGAGGTGCCATACGCGCGTGGAGGCCGCGCTCGCGAGCGTGAAAGCGGAATACCATAGGATCGTGGCCATCAATGTGGGCACGCGGCCGAATTTATCGGCCACCGGCCCCCATAAAAAGGCAAGCCCCCAGCCAATCAGGAATAAAGCGAAGAGCAGGCCTCCATAGAATCCGATTTCGCCGATCGAGGCGCTATGGCCGGAACGCGGCAACAATTCGCGCAGGGCGGGCACCAGCACGAGTGCGTAAATGAAGGAGTCCATGCCATCGAGCGCCCAGCCGCCCCAGGCCGCAACGAACCCGCGGATTTGGCCCGGGCGCAGCGGCTGCCGCGAGGATTCTGTTTCGGAATTCGCCAAGTTTGGAATGTTCGGCGTGGACATGAACGTTCGCGGCGCAACTCTAGCAGATCGCGAGGTGGGAAAAGGATCGGAGAAATTTTATAGGAGCGATGCCGCCAAAAAATGCTTGGGCCGGAGCGTGAGAATCAAGCTCCGGCCCAAGCACGATCGGGACTGCTGATCTTAGTGAGAGTTCTTGTCGGAGTCGTTGTGCGGCGAGTGCTGGTTCAGAATTTCCAGCAGCTCTTTTGCGCCCGCGGGCGGGGGAGCGGCGTTTTTCAACACGATATCCTGAGCTTCCATCTTGCGGCCGTAGAGCCGTTCGTTGGCGTCGTTATCGGGACGAAGCGTAGAGCCTTCGAGCGAAATACCGGCAAACAAACCACGCGAACGCGAATAGGTGAGAACTTCAGCGCGCATGGTGACGTCGGTATCGGCTTCCGCATCGCGTCCCTTGGGACCCGCGGCGGCGGAGGCATCTGCACCGAGCTTGACCTTGCTGCTGAGGATCGAGCTGGCGCCGCGATCGTTCATTACGAGCAGCACGAAATCGGTGGCCTGGCCGCCGAGCTGAAAGCCAAAGCTCGCGCCTTCGAGGGCCATCATCGTCGGTGTGCCCCAGTGTCCGTCAAAATGTTCGCCGCTGCGGCACGTCATCGCGCCGCGTCCATACGAACCGCCTACGCCGAACGCACCCTTCAGCACCGAAGGAATTACGATAACGCACTCGGCCTTGTCGAGCAGAGTCTGTGGGATGTCGTCGGGTACGTTCAAGATTTCGTGCATGACCATGCCGCAATTGCGCAAGCGATCTTCATCTTTTTCCTTGTCCGCTCCCGCCACCGGCAGGGCGATCAGCGCTGCAGCGAGTAGAAGAGTGGTAGCCCTACGCATAGTGATCCTCCAATTGAGATATCAAGCTGTTCATTCTAGTACCTTGGTGAACGGGTGCAACGAAGGGGCCACACGCCGTGCTCACCCCTGTAACCATTAGAGTCACCAAGTGTGCCTTTCGTTGTTTGACCAAGCTGTGGGAAACGGTAAGCTTCACTACACCGTGAGCCATACCGCTTCAGTCCGAAAGGGAACGCCTTGGGCGTTATCGCGCGCCACTTTTCTGCGGCTACTTGCGAACGTCGCCGCGCTGTGTTTTGCGTGGGCGGTACACGCGCAGACACCGAAGACACCCGCGCCCGTAACCCGCACCAAGAATTCGACGACCGTGCCGCGAAAAGGGCCCGACGTAACTCTATTTCGGGCGCAGGTGGCCAAAATTTTGGCGCAGCCGGATGTGTCGCGAGGCTATTGGGGTTTGCTCGTCGAGGATGCGGACACGGGACAGCTCCTTTTCGCCCAGAATAGCGACCGCTATTTCACTCCGGCATCGAATGCCAAGCTTTTTACGGCGGCGCTGGCGCTGACGACGCTCGGCGCCGATTATAAATTCCATACAACGCTCGAATCGAGCGCGCCAATCGGGAATGACGGCACGGTCGACGGCGATTTGGTGCTGGTGGGCCGCGGCGATCCGAATCTTTCCAATCGCACCATCCCGTACGACAAGAAGACGGACCGGCAAGGTCCGCCGGAGAAAGCACTCGGGGAACTGGCGGATGCAGCAGTGGCCCGAGGACTGAAGCAAGTCTCCGGAAACATCGTGGGCGACGACAGCTACTTCGCCGGCGGCCGTTACCCGGATGGCTGGTCGATTGACGACATGCTGTGGAGCTATGGCGCGCCGGTCTCCGCGCTGGAGATCAATGATGGCACGCTTTTTCTCGAGATCAGCCCCGGCGCGCAGCCGGGCGCCGCGGCGAGCTACACGATCGAACCATGGGTCAGTGGCTTCTATGAAATTCACAATGAGTTGGTGACCAGCGCGCCGGGATCAAAACAAGATTTGACGATCGAGCGCGACCCAGGCGCGAAAGAGATCACGTTGCGTGGCAGCATCCCCGCTGACGCGCAGCCGCATTCGGTGGGGCTGGCGAATAGCTGGCCGGCGGAATATGCGGCGGCGCTGCTGAAGCAGCTTCTGGAAGCACGCGGCGTGAAGATTTATGGCAATGCCGTGGCGCGGCACGCCACGCTGGCGCCCCTTGCGCCGAATGCATCCACGCCGGCGCCGACGGTGCTGGCCGAGCATGATTCGCTGCCGCTCGCGGAGGCGATTCGCGTGGCGGCGAAGGTGAGCCAGAATTTGCATGCGGAGATGCTGTTGCGCGATGCGGCGCGGGAAAAGACGGGCGACACTTCATTCGATACCGCGCTGCAGTTTGCACAGCAATTTCGCGAAAGTATCGGCATCGCGGACGATGACATGGTGCTGAGCGATGCTTGCGGGCTTTCGCGCCGCGATCTGGTGACTCCCGAAGCGGTGACGAAATTGCTTCGCTGGGCGCAGCAGCAGCCGTGGGCGGACGCGTACCGCGCCTCACTGCCCATGGCCGGTGTAGACGGAACACTGTCGGATCGAATGTTAAATACTCCCGCGGCCGGGCAAGTTTGGGCGAAGACGGGCACGCTGGGCCATGTGGACTCGCTCTCGGGATATGCGACCACGGTGCGCGGCGAGCATTTGATTTTTTCGTTTTTCGCCAACAACCACATGATGAAAAGCAAACCCGCGGAAGATGTGCTTGATGCGATCACGGTGGCAATGGTGAAGGATTTGGGAATTGCGAAACGCGGCGCGACCAAGCATGGCGGGAAGAAATGAGCGTGGCTTGGGTCTCGAGCGACCCGGGTTTGCTGACCGAACCGCGCAGAGAACCCAGGCGCAAAAACGGCGCCTGGGGCACCCACTAACGGCGTGTGAAATGCAATCGGGAGTGAAAGCCCGTCGCTAAGCCAATTTCCGCTGGATACGGTAATCTAACGGTACGCTGCGGGCCTCCGCTCGCCGGCGATCTACCGAGAAGCAATGTCCCGACCTGCTACAGACCTGCTGGAATTTCCACGGTTGCGCGAGATCGTGCGCGGGTTCAGCACCTGCGCGCCCGGACGGCGTGCGATTGAGGCGCTGGCGCCGTCCCTCGAGCGCGAGCGGCTCGAGGGCGAATTTGCGCTCGTGCGGGAAGCGGCTGGATGGCTGCGTGTGGGGAAACAACTCGGATTTGGCGCACTGGCCGATCCGGAGCCATGGCTCGCACGGCTGGGTCCGGCAAATGCCGAGGTGGCGGCGGCCACGTCGGTGTTGACGCCCATGGAATTACTGGATGTGGCGTCTCTGCTCGATACGGCTGGTTGGCTGCGCGAATATTTTCGCGACTCCGATCCGGCGTGTCCGGGGCTCGAGGCGCGCACGGAATTGCTGGGCGATTTTCGCGTGGCGGCGACGGCGATTCGCCGGACGGTGTTGCCGGATGGAACGATCAGCGACGATGCGTCACCGGAATTGCGCCGGATTCGCGCAACGCTTTCGCGCACGCGCGACGGCATCCAGAAAACACTCCGGGAAATCTTGCGGAGCCGCGGAAGCGAAGCGGGCGAAGACTATGTGACGCTGCGCAACGACCGTTACGTGATTCCAGTGCGTGCCGCGGATCGCCATCAGGGCAGCGTGCGCGACGCGATCGTGCACGGAGCGAGCGCCACCGGGCAAACGGTGTTCGTCGAGCCCATCGTAGCCGTGGAAATGAACAATCGCTTGGTGCAACTGGCCGAGGACGAAGCCGCCGAAATTGCGCGCATTCTGGCGGCATTGACAGATCTGCTGCGCGGGCAAGCGGGGCCGCTGCGGTTCGCGGCGCAGACGATTGCGGCAATGGACTCTATCTTTGCGCGCGGCCGCTACGCACGCGAATACGATTGCGCATTACCTACGTTTTGTACGGAACCGCAACTGAAGCTGGAGGCGGCGCGGCATCCGGTGCTCGAGGCGCGGCTGCGCGGGGAGGGGTCGAGCGTGGTGCCGATGACGCTCGAATTGGGCGGGGAAGAAACCGTGCTGGTGATCAGCGGTCCAAACACGGGCGGAAAGAGCGTGGCGCTGAAGACTGTGGGCCTGGCGGCGCTCGCGGCGCAATCCGGAATTCCGGTGCCGGCGCAATCCGTGGAATTGCCGCTCTTTGACCGGGTGCTCGCGGACATCGGCGACGAGCAATCTATCGCGGAAAACCTTTCGACGTTTTCGGCACACATGCTGAATTTGCGCGGCATGTTGGGAGCGGCAACGCCGCAATCGCTGGTGCTGATGGACGAACTTGGAACGGGCACGGCCCCGGAAGAGGGCGCGGCGCTGGCGGTGGCGCTACTTGAGGAATTTCGCGGACAAGGCTGCCTGACGCTGGCGACCACGCATCACGATCGGCTGAAGGCGTGGGCGTCCTCCACACCGGGTGTGTTGAACGCGGCAGTGGAATTCGATGAGGTAAATTTGCGGCCCACGCACCGGCTGATGGTGGGCGTACCGGGCGGGTCCAGCGCGATTTCGATTGCAGAGCGGCTGGGGCTGCCGGCAAAAGTAATCCGGCGCGCGCGCGAGCAGATTACTCCGGAATCGCGGGAGGCGGCTGATTTGATTGCGTACCTGCACCGGAGCCGCGAAGAGGTGGACCGTTTGCGCCGAGAATTGCGCGAGCAAGCATCGCAACTCGATGCGGAGCGGAGGCAACTGCAAACCGAGTGGGTGGAGCGGCAGCGCAAGCGGATCGGCGAGCTCGAACAGAAGTTCGGCGAAGCGATGAAGCAGCACGAAGGCGCGCTCGAGCGCGCGCTAGCGAGCGTGAAGGAACGCGAAATGCGCGCGCAAGTCGAAAAACAGGCGAAGCGCGCCACGGTGAAGGCTCGCGGCGAAGCACGGCAGGAAGCGGACGACGCCGTTGTGCAGCATCTATCGGAATCGCAAACCGATCTGGGTCCGGCGGCGGCACCGGTGGAAAAGCCGATTGAAATCGGCAAGCTCGCACCGGGGATGCGTGTGCGTGTGAGAGGCTTTCCCTCGGCAGTGGTATTGCGGCGCGTAGACGCACGCGGCGCCGAGGTAGAAGCGGGGCCACTGCGGATGAAAGTGGTGCTGGAGGATTTGCTCTCCGTCGTGGAGGAACCGGTGAAGAAAGGCGTGCCAAGGCCGGCGGGCGTTTCCACGGTGACAGTGCAAGCGAGGCCGGCGGAAGAACCTTCGGCCGAAGAGATCAATGTGATCGGGTGCACGGTAGAGGAAGCGTCAAATCGCGTGGATAAATTTATCGATCAGGCGGCGCTGGCCGGAAGATCGCGCGTGCGCGTGATTCACGGGCACGGCACGGGCGCGCTGCGGCGAGGTCTGGGAGAGTTTCTGGCGGCGCATCCGCTGGTGGAGCGTACGGCGGCAGAAGCGCAGGATCGCGGGGGCAATGCGGTGATGGTGGTGGAGTTGAAAGACTAGACTGTGGCGATAGAAACGAACCTCAATCCGACGCATCCGGGCTTGCCACGGCAGCCATTTCTTGAAACTCCGAGGCTGCGCCTCTTTCGCTGGGAAGCCGGCGACGCCGATTCCTTTCGGGCGATTTCGAGCGATCCGGAGGTGATGCGTTACATAAACGGGGGCCGTCCGTGGAGCGCTGCCGAACTCGACGAATATATCGGCCGGCAAATCGGGCACGAGCGCACGCGCGGTTTCTGCCTATGGCGCATGGAAAATACCGCCGCCGAAACGATCGGCATGTGCGGTTTGCAGCCGGTCTCCATCGGGGGCCGTGAGGAAGTGGAAATCGGCTGGTGGCTCGCGCAACGGTACTGGGGCCAGGGGCTGGGCACCGAAGCCGCGCGGCGCGTGCTTGATTTCGCGTGGAGCGGCGCCAAGCTCGAACGGGTGATTGCAATCGTGATGCCGGAAAATCGTGCGTCCCAAAACATCATGAAGAAAATCGGGATGACGTATGAGCGCGAAGACCAGCACAAGGGATTTCGCGTGGTGCTCTACGCGATTGTTGGAGACCGCCGGTAGAGTGGAACACGGCGAACGAATTATGTGCGCGGAAAGAGCGCGGAAAAGCCCCGCCCCTACGAAACGGGGCGGGCTACACAAGCTGTTTTGTTGGGCGACGTAAACTAATGGCGCGCGCTCCCAAAATTGCGGCGGATTTTCATCATTAACTAAATGGCGGAAGCGGGATCATTTGCGGATCGCGTGAAGCAGCAGGCGGACGTCGTTCGCGTGGTGGGCGAATACGTGTCCCTGCGGAAGAGCGGGCAGAATTTCGTGGGGCTGTGCCCCTTTCATGCGGAGAAGACTCCTTCCTTCGCGGTGCATCCGGTGAAGCAGATTTATCACTGCTTTGGCTGCGGGGCGGGCGGGGACGTCTTCAAATTTGTGATGGAGCTGGAGAAGTGCAGTTTTCCCGACGCGATTCGCATGGTGGCGGAGAAATGCGGAATCGCGGTGCCGCAACCGCGCGAGCGATCACCCGAGGAACGGCAAGCCAACCAGCAGAGGATTGTGCTGGTGGAAATGCATCGTGCCGCGGCGACTTTCTTTGCGCGGCAATTGACGGCAACTTCCGAGGGAAAAGTTGCACGTGCATATTTGGCCGATCGGGGACTCGATGACGAGACGATCGCGCGCTTTGGCCTGGGCTACGCGCCTGCGGGCGGCGAGGTGCTGCTGCGCCATCTGAAGCAGAAATTTCCGGAGAAGCTGGTGGAGCAGGCAGGTCTCGCGGGCCGCGACGGAAACGGCCGGGCTTACGACCGTTTTCGCCGGCGGATCATGTTCCCGATCGCGAACGAGTCCGGCAAGATCGTGGCGTTTGGCGGGCGAGCGCTCGGGGACGACATGCCGAAATATTTGAATTCGCCGGAGACGCCGATTTATTCGAAGAGCGCGCTGCTTTATCACCTGGACCGCGCCAAAGAGCCGATTCGGCGCAACGATTTCGTGGTGCTGGTGGAAGGCTACATGGACACGATCGGCGTGGCGCGCGCGGGAATTGCGAATGTGGTGGCGAGTTGCGGCACGAGCTTGACGGAAGCGCAGGTGAAATTGCTGGGCCGGTTCACGCACCGCATCATAGTGAATTACGACCCGGATAGCGCGGGGCAAGCGGCGACAGAACGTTCGCTAGCCCTGCTGCTCGAGCAGAATTTTGAGACGCGCGTGCTGGCGCTGCCGGCGATCGATGGCAAACCCGCCGACCCGGATAGTTACGTGCAAAAGAAGGGCGCGGACGCGTACCGGGAGTTGCTGAGCAAGGCTCCGGCGTTTCTCGATTACTTGATCGGCCGGGCGCTGCAGATGGACCTTTCGAACGCCGAGGGCAAGTTGCGCGCGGTGAATTTCCTGATGCCGCACGTGCAGCGCGTGCAGAATCCGCTGCTGCGCTCGGAATGGGCCACGCGGATCGCACAACAATTGCGCGTGGACGAGCCGGTGCTGCGTGAGGCGTTGCGCAAGGCGGCGTCCGAGCGGCGCAGCGAGGTGAAAACGAAGCCCGAGATGATCGGGCGCAGCGCGCGGCCGGCGGAGCGCCGGCTGGTGCACATGCTGCTGGAGGCGGAGGAATTTCGCGAGCGCCTGGTGAACGAGCTTACCGCGGAGGCGTTTCACAAAGGCCTCGAGACGGAGCGGATCATCGACGCGCTGCTGGCGGCTTGTGCGAACGGAGCGAAGCCCGATGCGGCGGCGCTGGGCGCGGCGCTCGAAGAGCGAGACCGGCGGTTGCTTTTCGAAATTGCATTCGAATCAGACGCCGTCCCTACCTGGGATGAAGCCGAGAGCTGCCTGGGCGTGTTGCGGGCGCGGAGGGCCAAACAAGAGCTGGACGCGGTGCAGCGCGAGATCGAATCGCTTTCGGGGCGCGCGGCGGCGGATGCAGCGGCAGCGGGCCAAATCAAGAAGCTGCTCGAACGAAAGCAGGAACTACGGCGGCACTTGTCGGAACAATAGCACCCAGCAATACGAATCGCGGCGCGCAGTCAATTGCGAGCAGAAATGTTTTCGCTTTAGAACACTTGGGCGCGCGCCATTGACGCATACGCTGTGTTTTAGGTAGCCTTACAGGGTTTGTGGTAACGGCTAGGTGGCAGCCTGCATCGGGAATTTTGGGGCGCTGAGTCTGGGTCCAATGTCGCGCAATTTCAGCATGCGAGCGGACCGGGATCGTGAGCGACGCGGGCGTGGGGTCATCTCACCGGTGCGATTCCATCATCTTTTCCGTATGGCTCGGAACAGCAAAGAGTTTGTGTCCCTTTCCGGCAAGGCTGGACGAGGGTTGTAACAGTAATGATGTAACCCATCGCGCGGCTCGAACCGCCGGTTCGGGGAGGTAAGTTTGGCACTGGGACTCGAAGAAAAATACGATCAGGTACGCCAGCTCATCAACATGGGCAAGGAACGCGGCTACCTGCTCTATGACGAAGTAAACGACATTCTTCCGGCCGAGGTGCACTCCTCGGAGGAAATCGACGACCTCCTCTCCACGTTCGAGCGCTACGGAATCGACATTTACGAAGATGCGGCCACCGCCAAAGCCGCGCGGGCAGCAGCAGACGCGGAAGGCGGCGAAGCAGAACCCACCAAAGAAGAACCCGCCGCGGAAGAAAGCGAACTCGATTTAACCCCAGGCGCGCTCGAAAAAACCAACGATCCCGTCCGAATGTATCTCCGCGAGATGGGCACGGTACCGCTGCTGACACGCGAAGGCGAGGTGACCATCGCCAAGCGCATCGAGCGCGGGCAAAACCTTGTCCTGAAAACGATTTCGCGCTCGCCCATCGTGCTGAAGGAATTGATGGCGGTGGCGAAGGATCTGCGCGAAGGGGCGCGATCGATCAAGGAAATCGTCCAGTTTGACGACGAAGAGCTCACCGAAGAAAAAGTTGAAGCGAAGACGCGCGCGACGCTGAAGCAACTCGATCGCATCGAGAAGCTTTACGACTCAAGCCTGAAACAGGCGGAGAAGCTCGACAAGATGCCGCGGGCGAAGAAGCGGCCTTACTTGCACGCGAAATACGCGCTGGCACGGACGCGCATCGAAATGTCGCAAGCGCTGCGGGCGTTTGAGTTCAACCCGCTCGAACGCAAGCGGCTGATCGACCGGATACGGCATACGGTGGTGCGGCTGCAGTCGCTCGAACGCGAGGCGGGCAAGCTGGAGCGGCGCGCGGACGTCAGCAAAGGCGACACGGCGGCCGAGGCGCGCAAGGAGTTGCGCTCGAGGCGCTCCGAGCTGCGCGATATCGAGACCGAGAGCGAAGTCGGGCTTACCGAACTGAAGCGCACGCTGCAGGTGATCCTGCGCGGCGAAGCGGAAGCGGAACAGGCAAAAAAAGAATTGATCGAGGCCAACCTGCGGTTGGTGGTTTCGATCGCGAAAAAGTACACGAACCGCGGTCTGCAATTCCTGGATTTGATCCAGGAAGGCAACATCGGCCTGATGAAGGCCGTGGACAAATTCGAGTGGCGGCGCGGTTATAAGTTTTCGACGTACGCCACGTGGTGGATCCGCCAGGCGATTACCCGCGCGATTGCCGACCAAGCCCGCACGATTCGCATACCCGTGCACATGATCGAGACGATCAACAAGCTGATCCGCACGCAACGGCAGCTCGTGCAGGAGTTGGGACGCGAACCGACTTCGGAAGAAATCGCCAAGCGCATGGATATCGCGGTGGCGAAGGTGCGCAAGATTCTGAAGATCGCGCAGGAGCCGATTTCGCTCGAAACTCCGATCGGCGAAGAAGAAGATTCGCATCTGGGAGATTTCATCGAGGATAAGGCGGTGGTGTCGCCCTCCGATGCGGTAATCAATTTGAATTTGAAGGAGCAAACGTCTTCGGTGCTGAAGACGCTGACGCCGCGCGAAGAAAAAGTGATCAAGATGCGCTTCGGGCTGGATGACGGCAGCGAGCATACGCTCGAGGAAGTGGGCCAATCGTTTGCCGTGACGCGCGAGCGCATCCGCCAGATCGAGGCGAAGGCGCTGCGGAAGTTGCGGCATCCTTCGCGGTCGCGGAAGTTGCGGGCGTTTCTGGAAGGGCCTTCGCGGGATTATCTCTGAGATTTTTACGTTCTTATAGTTCGGTTTGTGGCCGGAGCGAAGTTGCTCCGGCCTTTTTATTTTTTGAGGGGGAGCGAAAGAAGAGAAGCACTGCAGGGCGAGGCGTTCGCCGTTCCGGCGCCGAGATTCCTCGTCGTTCGCCGATGCGCGCAGTTTCCGCGCGACGCGGAAGAGTTGGGCGCGGAAATTGCGCTGCTCGCTCCTCGGAATGACATGCTTCGGAGTAGGCACCGATGGCTCCTGCGGGAATAGCGAGCTTGCTCCTGGAGTTTGTTGGCGCGGCTCCAGAGTTAGAAGGTCGAGGGTTTGTTCGGGACCTCGCTGGATGCGGCGGCGTTGAGGCATTTCGGGCAGAGGCAATCGGCGTATTGCGTGCGCAACTGGCTTAAGATCTCGGGGCCTACTTTCACAGCTTCGCACCAGCACGGACCCCAGGGTGCGGCGCACGGAAACTCTTCGCCGCAGGACTCGCAGGTTTTGGTGCGATGTGGAACTGGGCGAGAAGCGTTCGCCATTTGTAAATCGCTTTCCTTTACCGCGAACAACTCTTCCCAGGCTGCAGGCCGACGCGAAGGCGCCGTTGCCTACGCGCACGATTCCGGGCGCAATGCAAAACCCAGGGCTGAACGCCTTACGTGCCTGCCTCTTTGACTTCCCGGCAAAGTCACATTTGCGGCTTCGAAGCAGGCCCCGGGGCTATGACTGCGCCCCGGGCTACAAAAACCACAGCTACAAAAGCAAATGGCCGGTCTGCGCTAGTGGGTGGTGGTTAGGTTGACCGACTGGCCGAAATGGTAGACCAGGAAGCCGCCCTTGTCCGTGCCGACCACCATCAGGATCGCCAGGACCACCAGGCCCACCAGGAACAAACGGCGTTTGCCAATATCGAAGCGATCGCGCACGGCGAAGGCGTAAAGGCAGAGACCCAGAGCGACGCTGGTGGTGATCAGCATTAGCAACTTGTGCAGCGCGAGGATCGATTGCACGTCAGGCTCAGGCACGACGGAATTTTGCGCCATGAAACCGGTGCTGAGTGCGGCAAACCCACCGATGGTGCCGAGATAAAGCAAGCGCACGGCGGTGCGGTGCCATTCGTCGTTTGCGCGCCACAGCGCGAGACCTTCGAAGAGAAGCGCGGCAAGCCAGAGCGCGATGGGGAAGTGCACGAACAGCGGGTGATAATTCAAGAGCGCATTCAGGCCAGGCATTGCCCCTCCTTCGATCCGGGAAAGCGAGAGCTCCGATGATACGGAAGCTGGTGTGGGATCGGAAGCCGATCGCCGCAGGGATTCTCGCGCAGCTTGAGGTAGCAAGCAACGACGTTGACGAGAAAAACTGGACAGCTTGGCTTGTATGCTTTTACGAAGCGAGGATACTCCTGCTCGAACCGGTGACCTATCAGACGCGCTGTGGACGGCAAAAAGGACGCGCTAGTTTTTCGTAGGCTTCTCCACGTGGTCGACCACAACAATTTCGATAGAAGCTTTCTGCGGTTCGAGCTTGAGGCCTAGTTCGCGGATGCCCGAGAAGGGGCTAATATCATCTGGGTGAGGACTCCTAATATAGGGCATGCCAATAAATGTGAAATCGTAGGGCCCGACGAGGCCAGTTCGGTCGAGGACCGGGCGATCGACCACGCCTTCCGAGAGAATTCGTGCGAAGTCTTCGGTGCTGCACCCCTTGAAAGCGTAGCCTTGTGCGTGCTCTATCGGAAACCCTCGCATCGAACACTTTTCGGCTGCCTTATTCTCCTTCAGCTTTGGCTCTTTCCTGCCCACTACCAACGCATAGATCGGCATCTCTTTTGATTCATGATGCACTGCCAGTTGAAAGCGATCGGCCAACAAGGTCTTTAGCATTTCGCGGAATTGTTCCTTGGCGAGAACACCTTCGCCCGGAGCTCGGGCTATGACGTCATAGAAAACGTCATCGATATCGGCACGGTTACGTAAGGCCGCGAACGACAGCTGATAGTTCTTGAGGCCGTACGCTTCCTCCACGAGCCAGCGAATGTTGTAGCCTTCCATGGAGACGAGCGTGCCTGAAATCGTCAGTCCCCCCCGCCATCCGGAGCGGGCCAGCGTTTTCGCGGATTGAGGCCACGTCGAAGGCGGGTGGTGCCGGGGCTTGGGCCTCGGCCATGAAGGAAGCGGCGAATATAATCGTGGCCGCCACAGCGGCTTGAGCGCCTCTACACGAAATAAACTGCCGCATTTGTCCCCTCAGAAGTGGTCAACCGTTATGCCGCACCATGCCCTTGACTTCCGCATCCGTATAGCGCCGTGCGCAACAGTTACGCCGGTAAAGAGCGGCGTACGCTAGTTCTCAGTGGGTTTCTCGACGTGATCGACAACTACCATTTCAATCGGAGCCTGCTGCTTTTCGAGCTTAAGGCCTAGTTCACGGATGGCTGTGAAGGGACTGATATCGTCTGGACGAGGGTTCCTGTATTGGGGCGTAGCAGTAAACGTGAAATCGTAAGCGCCGATAAGTCCAGTCTTGTCCACAACCGGACGGTCATTTATATAGTTGGCGAGTTGGCCGACGAGCACGCTCATCGAGCAGGCGGTGGCCTCAAACTTTTGCCCATTTGGCTCAGGCGATCCGAGTGTTTCACATTTCTCTGCTGTCTTGTTTTCCTTCAGCTTCAGACCCTTCTGATCGAGTACCAGTGCGTATACGGGCAGGTCCTTCGTTTCGCGATGAATGGCGAGTTTGAAGCGCTCGGCCAACAGCGTCTTTAACATTTCGCGGAAGCGGTCTTGCGTGAGAACGCCTTCGCCCGGCGCTCTGGCTACGATGTTATAGAAGACGTCGTCGATATCGTCACGGTGAGGCAGGGATGCAAAGGACAATTGATAGCTCTTGAGGTCGTACGCTTCCTCCACGAGCCAGCGAATGTTGTAGCCTTCCATCGAAACCAGTGTGCCTGAAATGGTTAACTGATACTCAATGCTAGACGGACCGGTCTGCGGGTGGATCGAGGCTACGTCGAAGGCCGCAGGTGCCGGGACTTGGGCCTGAGCCAACAACGCCAAAGCCATAATTGCGGCCGCGAGAACGGCTTTACGCGCAATAGAGTGCGAGATTTGCCCCGGCCGAGAATGAATTTGCGACAATCCTTGCATATAGGGAACCGTTAACACCGCTCTGCGATATTCTATCCTGAATCCTCCACGGGGTCTTTCGGCTGCGGAATTTAGTTTCGACATCACGAGCTAGTCGCTGATGCAAACCGGAAAGCCGCAGGTCCAAGGACCTGCGCTACAAATACGTCTCTGCGATATTAGTTTTATTTGACAAACTAATTTATTGTGCGTTACTTTTTCAGCGTGCAGCGCGCGGCGGTGCAGCTCCTGATGCAGTGCTATCCGAGGATCTATTTCGCCTGCCACACGCGGCACGTACGCGACCCGAAGACACGCCGGATCGTTAGCGCCCATCAGGCTAGCATTCTCGATCACCTGGACGAGCGCGAGCCGATCGCGCTGCACGACCTGGCGGCGCATATGGGTGTGACGCTCTCGACGATGTCTTTGACTGTGGAACGGCTGGTGCGCAAGGGCTATGTGCGGCGAACGCGCGACCCGAAGGACCGCCGGCGGCTGCAATTGCTGCTGACGGAGCCGGGACAGCGCTTGCGGCAAGCCAGCACCGTGCTCGATCCGCAACGCGTGAGCGCGATGCTGGCGGAACTTAGCGGGGACGAGTTGCGAAAGGGTCTCGACGGCCTGGCATTGCTGGCCGAGGCTGCCGACCGCCGCATGGCGGCCCAGGCGTCGCGAAAGAAGCACGCAGGTTCGATGCAACGGGCGTGAGGTCCGGACCGGTAGAAATGTAAGGCCCCACGAAGGGAGCGACGGATGCGATGGGCATTGTGGATCTTTGGCAGCCTTGCCGCGATCATCGCGATTGTGGCGCTGATCGGCGCCCTGCTGCCCCGGGATCATGTGGCCACGCGATCGGCGCAGTTCTCGGAGCCTCCGGCGGCAGTTTGGCAAGCCATCACGAACTACGACGACTTTCCGAAATGGCGTTGTGGAGTTTTGCACGTGGAACGTTTACCCGACCGCGACGGCCATCCGGTGTGGCTCGAACGCGGCAAGCACGATGCGATTCCGTACGAGGCGCTCGAAGCGGTGGCACCCGACGGCGAAGCCCCGGGACGGCTGGTGGTGAAGATTGCCGATCCGAAGCTTCCCTTTGGCGGCTCGTGGACGTATGAGGTTGCTGCCAACGGTGGGGGGACGCGGCTGCGAATTACCGAGCGCGGCGAAGTCTATAACCCGATCTTCCGATTTGTTTCGCGCTTCGTGATCGGCGAGACAAAAACGATGGACGACTATCTGACGGCGTTGGGCCGCAAGTACGGCGAGACGATCCGGATCGGAGGGTGACGCTTGGGCGCTGAAACCCGCTGCCGCGTGAGGTTCGGCAAGCAATCGGGCGAGGGACGTGCGTTGCTGGAAACGCACGAACTGATCTTTCGCGGCGATTTTCGGCTAGTGATCCCCTTGAAAGAGGTCCGCGGGGCGAAAGCCGTGGGCGGCGAACTGCGCGTGAAGTTTCCCGAGGGCGAAGCTATTTTCGAATTGGGTCCGCTGGCAGCGAAGTGGGCGGACAAGATTCTGCATCCCAAGAGCGTGATGGAAAAGCTGGGGATCAAGCCGGGCATACAGGCGACACTGATAAGTATGCAGGATGCAGCGTTTGAAAACGATCTCGCCAAGATTGCCACTTGTTCGAACCGCCTTGGAAGCGCGAGCGAATTGATTTTCTTTGGCGCGGATTCGAAAAAGCAATTGGACCGGGTGCCGAAACTAGCCGCCGCGCTGGCGCCGGCCGGGGCGCTTTGGATCGTCTATCCCAAGGGGCAAGCGAGCATCCGCGAGACGGAGGTGATTGCGGCCGGTCGCGCAGCGGGGCTTGTGGATACAAAGGTGGTGGGTTTTTCGCCGACGCATACGGCATTGAAATTCGTGATTCCCTCCGCGCGACGCTAGTGCGCGCCACGCCGCTTCGAAAATACCTCAGCTTTCCATTGCTCCGCCGCAATTCTATGATGGCCGCATGGCGCCGCTGCTCGATCTGCGAGACTTAACAGTAGAGCTGCCCACACGGGGCGGATGGGTGCGTCCGGTGAACGGCGTTTCTCTGCGGATGGAGCAGGGCGGGTCACTGGGATTGGTGGGCGAATCGGGATCGGGCAAGACGATGCTTTCCCTGGCGCTGATGGGGCTTCTGCCACTCGGCGCGCGTGTGAGCGGCAAAGCGGAATTTTCCGCGGGCGACGGCGGGGCGATTGACCTGGCCAACACGTCCGCGAAGGATTGGATTGCGTTGCGTGGCCGCCGCATCGCGATGATCTTTCAGGAACCGATGACGGCGCTGAATCCGGTGATGCGCGTGGGCGAACAGGTGGCGGAGGCGCTTCGCGCGCACAATCCCCATCTGCACGGCGAAGCGCTGGACCGGGCGGTGCGTGAAGCACTGGTGCGCGCCGCTGTCCCCGAGCCAGAATTGCGCGCGAGACAATATCCGCACGAACTTTCCGGAGGATTGCGCCAGCGAGTGCTGATCGCGATGGCGCTGGCGGCGGATTCCGCGGAGAACATCGGCGGCGCACGGCTGCTGATCGCGGACGAGCCCACAACAGCACTGGACGTGACGGTACAGAAGCAAATTCTGGAATTGCTGGCGCGGCTGCGGCGGGAATTGGGGCTGACGCTGCTCTTCATCACGCATGATCTCGGCGTGGTGGCGCAGGTGGCGGATCGCGTGGCCGTGCTTTATGCGGGGCGCATCGTGGAGGAAGGCCCCACGCAGGAGGTGTTGCGCGCACCGAGGCATCCCTACACGTCGGGATTGCTGCGGGCTTCGCCGCAGCTTGTGCGGCGGACGCTCGAGGTGATTCCCGGGGCGGTACCGGCTCTGGACGAGCTGCCGCCGGGGTGCGCGTTTGCGCCGCGGTGTGGGCTGCGTGTGGACGCGTGCGAAGCTGCGGTGCCGGAGTTAAGAGATACCAGGCCGGAACATCGGGCGCGGTGCATATTCGCGTAGCTGGCACTGAGATCGAGGCGTGGGCCGGCTTGACGCGGGGCAACCGGAGGTTTGTGCGGACAGGTCCTGCCGCAAGCTGAGAACTAGCGGGGACAAGCCCCGGGGCACCCGGCATACTGCGCCGGGTCGCCCCAGGCTACAGAACCTCTCGTGCGTGGGGCAATTTGCTATTTCGGATTTTTGCTTGCGAATGAGCTTCCGCGGTCTTTCTATGAGGCGCAGAAATGATGAAAGGTAAGACAGCTCGAATGTCGCGCGACGCGGGGACACTGCTTCCATGAGCGAAGTGCTGCTTGAAGCGCGGAATCTGCGCAAGACGTTTGAAAGCGCCGGGAACGGGCTTGCGGCCAGGTCCGGTACAAAGCGCGTGGCGGTGGATGGCGTAAGCCTGCAGGTGCATGCGGGCGAGACGCTGGCGATCGTAGGCGAATCGGGGAGCGGTAAGACGACGCTAGCGCGAATGCTGCTGCGGCTGATCGAGCCGGATGCGGGTGAGCTTCGCTTCGGTGGGCAGGATCTGTTCGCGGCGCACGGTGGGACGCTGCGGCGTTTGCGGGCGCAGATGCAAATGGTTTTCCAGGATACTTTCTCGTCGCTCGATCCGCGGATGCGCGTGGGCGCGATTGTGGGCGAGCCGCTGGAGATTCACCAGCCGGAGCTGAAACGCGCGGAACGCGAACGGCGCGTACTGGAAGTGATGGCGGCAGCAGGATTGGGCGCCGAGACCGCGACGCGCTATCCGCACGAATTTTCCGGAGGGCAGCGGCAGCGAATCGGCATCGCGCGAGCGTTGGTGCTGCGTCCGCGGCTGGTGGTGGCGGATGAACCGGTGTCCGCGTTGGACGTTTCGATCGGGGCGCAGATCATCGAGCTGCTGGCACGATTGCAGCGCGATTTTTCGCTGACTTATGTCGTGATTTCGCATAGTCTCCCGGTGGTGGCGCAACTGGCCTCGCGTGTAGCGGTGATGGAGGCCGGGAAGTTTGTGGAGGAAGGGCCGGTGGAGCAAGTGCTGACGCGGCCGGCGCATCCTTATACGCAGACGCTGCTGGCGGCGGTGCCGGTGCTGCCGGGTTAGGGGCAGCGGTGGGACGCAGCGGAAAGGCCCCGCCCCTACGAAACGGGGCGGGCTACACAGGCAAAACCACACTGCCGATGGTTCTGGCGTCGAGTTGCATGGGCACAAAGACCCCGCCTATGAAACGGGCGGGCTGCAAAAGCATGGCACCAAGACCGGTGAAACTTCCAAAAAGGGCAGCCGTATTAGTGACAACGGCGGCACCAGTTCGATCAACAGAGATTTGGAGGAACGCACATGGCTGCGACGACTACGGCGGTTCCCGATCAGCCCCAACAGATCAGCTCCTTCGCGCGCATATTTGGCGTGCTCTTTAGTCCGGGCAAGACGTTTGAAGACATAGTGCGGCGCCCCACGTGGATCGTGCCGCTAATAATTCTCACCATTCTTTCCATCGGTGTGAGCTCTCTGCTTGCGAGAAAGATGGATTGGCGCGCTTACTTTCAGAAGATGGACGCAAAACAGGTCTCCACGTGGGACCAGATGGCGGACGACAAAAAGGAACAACTGATCGAGACGCAGATGAAGTGGACTTCGCCCATCACTTCGGCAATCGGCGTGGTGGGACCGCTCATTCTGGTGCTGATCCTCACCCTGGTCTATTGGGGCGCGTTTAACGTGCTTTCTGGCGGCGGTCTGAAATTCAGTGTGCCATTTGCGATCGTCAATTATGCGCAGGTCCCCGCCATGCTCGGCGCGATCCTGGCGATTGTGGTGCTTGCTTTAAAGCCCTACGGCCAGGTGGATCCGCAAACGATGACGGCAACCAACTTGGCGGCATTTTTGCCCGGGAATTCGGCGCCGTGGCTCACCTCTCTGGGAGCGTCGATCGATCTCTTCTGGATCTGGTGCATGATCCTGCTGGCGATCGGCTTCTCGAAAGCAAACCCGCGAAAAATCTCGAAAGGAAACGCGGCGGCGATCGTGTTTGGCTTGTGGCTTCTGTGGGTGCTGATCAAGGTGGGTTGGGCGGCGCTCAGTTCGGGCGGGCACAGCTCGTAAGCACGGCACATTGGTGCAAGTGAATCGAAGGGCAGGCACGCTCGTCTGCCCTTCTTTTTTGGCGTCGCCCCATTCGAAACCGCTCCTGCTAAACTGGCAGCGATGAGCTTTCGTTTCGAACTGCTGAAGACAACCCCGCAGGGCGCGCGGCGCGGGCGGCTGCACACTCCCCATGGAACGATTGAGACGCCGGCGTTTATGCCGGTGGGCACGGCGGCGACGGTTAAGGGCCTGACGCAAGGGGCCCTCGAGGAACTGGGCGCCGAAATCTTGCTGGGCAACACCTATCATCTTTACCTGCGTCCCGGACACGAGCGCATTCGCGAGCTCGGCGGGCTGCACCGCTTTATGAGCTGGCCGCGGGCGATCCTTACGGATTCCGGCGGATTTCAGGTGTTCAGCCTCTCGGAATTGCGGAAGGTAACAGACGATGGGGTGCGGTTTCGCTCGCACCTGGACGGCTCCGAGCATTTTCTGACGCCAGAGAAGGCGCTGGAAATTCAAACGGCGCTGGGTTCGGACATCATGATGGTGCTTGACGAGTGCATTGAAGCGCCTGCAAGCCACGAACAAGCCGAAAAAGCCGCGGCGCGAACGCTACGCTGGGCCATGCGGTCGCGTACGGTGTTTGAAAATCAGCGCTTGGCCGGCGCGGGAATCGGCCAAGCGCTTTTCGGCATCGTGCAAGGTGGAACGTATGCGGACTTGCGGCGGGCGAGCGCTCGAGACTTGATCGCACTCGATTTTGATGGCTATGCGATTGGCGGGCTGGCGGTGGGCGAACCGCATTCCACAACTTGCGAAATGACGGCGGAGGTGACGGCGCTGCTGCCGGCGGAAAAACCACGCTATCTGATGGGGGTCGGCAAACCGGAGGATATTCCGGACTACGTGACGCGCGGGGTGGACATGATGGATTGCGTGCTGCCGACGCGAAACGCGCGCAATGGATGCTTGTTTACGTCGCGGGGACGTCTGTCGATTCGGAACGCCCAATACGCCGGGGACTCGCGGGCGGTGGACGAATCCTGTATCTGCGCGGTATGCAAGCGGTATTCACGCGCGTATTTGCGGCATCTTTTTATGGCCAATGAAATGCTCGGCGCGGTGCTGGCGACCCACCATAACGTCCACTTTTACCTTGACCTGATGACGCGAATCAGGCAGGCTATCGAGTTTGGGGACATTGCAGATTTCTCCTCAGAGTGGCAGTCGCGCCTGACTGCGGACTCCCGTTGATTCCCGAGCAGGGGCCTTTTTTGAAGGCTGCCGGGTGTTGATTGTTGAGCGGCAAACTCCTGCTCTCCGGTAGAATTATGGAGCGGCAGGACTGCTTATTTAGGCGCGGCTTGGGTGCGGCGGACCGGGCAGAATCCTGAATCAGGTGGTGCTGAAAATCATGGGCAGTCTTACTTTACTTGCGCAAGCTGCGCCGACCTCGGGCGGCATTGCGTTTTTTCTGCCGATCATCCTGATCATGGTGATTTTCTACGTGCTGCTGATTCTGCCGGCGCAGCGCAGGCAGAAGAAGACGACGCAGATGCTGTCGGCGCTGAAGAATGGGGATAAGGTGATAACCACGGGCGGCGTTTTCGGCACGATCGTGGGTCTGGAAGATGACGCGATTCAGCTTCGCATCGCAGACCAGGTGAAGATAAAGGTGCTGCGGTCGGCCATTGCAGGAACTCAACCGGAGAACAAAGAGAGCTGACGCCCTGCCAAAAAGCCGCTCGAAAGAGCGCGGGCAGCGGGTAAGCCAGGTTCAACAATGAATCCTAATATCAAATGGAAGGCGCTGTTTATTCTGGGCGTCATCGTGCTGTGCGTCTACGGATTGATCGGGCTGCCGGATTTTCCGACGTCGATCTCCACCATCAAGCAGAATTTTGGCCAGCGCATCAAGCTGGGTCTTGACCTGCAAGGCGGCACGCACCTGATTCTGCAAGTGCAGGTGAATGAAGCGGTGCGGCAAGAAACGGACCAGATTGCCGACCAACTCGCCAAGCTGCTGCACGACAAGAATGTGCCATTCACCGAAGTGACGCGCAACGCCGATACGCAGATCAAGATTACCGGCGTGGCGTCCGAACAAATATCCACGCTGCGCAGCATTGTGAGCGATTCGTTTGGTACTTGGGACCTGGTTCCGGCACCCGGGGAGGCCAACGGCTACCTGCTGAATATGAGGCCAACGACGATTGCGGACGTGCAGGAACGCACGATGTCGCAATCGGAAGACACCATCCGTCGGCGTATCGACCAACTGGGATTGACGGAACCCCTGGTGGCGCCTTATGGCCGCGGCGAAAACGAAATTATCGTGGAGCTGCCGGGCGAAGGCGACCCCGTCCGCGCGAAGTCCGTGATTCAAGCGGGCGGCCAGCTTGAGATTCGGCTGGTGCAGGATCAGACGCCGTACCCTTCGGAAGCCGCGGCAATGTCCGCGCACAACGGCGTGCTGCCGCCAAACACAGAGATTCTGCCGGGCAGCCCGAATGCAACCCCTGGGGCACCCAGCGGACAGAGCTATTATGTGGTGGATCGCGTGCCGATCGTGACCGGACGCGACTTACGCAGCGCCGACGCCACGCGCGACGCGCAACGGCCGCCTTACTACCGCGTGAGCTTCAACCTTTCGACCGATGCGGGCCGCCGCTTTGGTCCTTTTACCGAACAAAATATCAACCGCCCTATGGCTATCGTGTTGGATCATAAGGTCTTCTCGGTAGCGACGATTCAGAGCCGGATCGACGACTCGGGCGAGATCACCGGAACGTTTAGCTCGGAAGAAGCGAACGACCTGGCCCTAGTGCTACGCGCGGGTGCGCTGCCGGCAAGCATTCACTATTTGGAAGAAAACACGGTTGGTCCGTCGCTGGGAGCGGATTCGATCCGACACGGCGTGGAAGCTTCGATTTTGAGCTTGATCGTTGTGCTGATCTTCATGGTGGTCTACTACCGGCAGGCGGGTGTGAATGCCGTAATTGCGCTGCTCTTGAACCTGGTGATCCTGCTGGCGGGACTGACATATTTTGGCGCCACGCTGACCCTGCCGGGCATCGCGGGCGTGATTTTGACGATCGGCATGGGCGTGGATTCGAACGTACTGATTTTCGAACGCATTCGCGAAGAATTGCGTGCCGGCAAGGCCGCGGTAACGGCGGTCGATTTGGGGTTCAAGCGGGCGTTTGTAACGATCATCGACACGCACGTAACGACGATCGTTTCCGCGTTTTTTCTTTTCCTCTTTGGCACGGGGCCGGTGAAGGGATTTGCGGTGAGCTTGACCATCGGCTTGCTGGCCAACCTGTTTACGTCGGTCTACGTTTCGAGAGTCATTTTCGATTGGCACCTTGCGAAGCTACCTCGGCAAGCGGAAATCAGCATCTAAGCCCTTAAAGGGTTGATTTCGGGAACCGGGATAGGGTGGCCGGTGTCTAACTAGGACGGTTGGATCCAATATGGAATTTTTCCATCAGCCCAACTATGACTGGATGGGCAAAGCGAAGTATTTCGTTTCGCTTTCCCTATTTCTATTGTTGGTGGGTGTCGCCGCTGGATTCTGGCGGCACGGGCTAACGTATGATGTTGATTTCAAAGGCGGTACGCTCGTCGACGTGCGTTTTGCACAAGCCCCCGATATTGACGTGATCCGGAAGGACCTGCAAAGCCAAGGGTTGGGACGGAGCGAAATCGTCCCGATCCACGATATTTCGCACCCGAACGCCAACGAGGTCGAAATTGACTTGCCGGAACAGAGTCAAGACGAGCAGACGGCGCTTGACCAGGGCAAGACGCGAATTGTGACGGCGCTGCAGCAAAGCTTTGGGGCCGGTGAATCTAATAAACAGGACTTTAATGCGGCTTCCGCCGGAGACCTGACGGATTATTTGGTGCGGCGCGATCCGCTGAGTCTGGGCGCGGCGGCAGGCAACCGGTACACGGGAATCGGCACCCAACTGGCGGCCTACCGGGATAAGAATCGCGACGGGATCGTGACGAACCTGGACGACCTGAAGAATTCGGGCGTGCCGGCACAGGTGGTGGCATCGCTGCACGACGGGTTTTACACCGGGTCTTTTGCGATCCGCAACGTGCAGATCGTCGGGCCCAAGGTGGGAGCCGACCTGCGACGGCAAGCGGTGTTCGTGACGCTTTACGCGCTGGCAGGAATGCTGGTGTATATCGCGATCCGTTTCGAATGGATTTACGGCGCGGCCGCGGTGATTGCCGTGTTTCACGACGTGCTGATCACCCTGGGACTTTTCGCGCTGTTGAAGTTTCCGATTTCGCTGACGGTGATCGCGGCTTTGCTGACGCTGGTCGGCTACTCGATGAACGATACAATCGTGATTTTCGATCGCGTGCGGGAAAACAACCGGCTGATGAGGCGGGAGCCGTTTCCGGCGATTGTGAATCGCTCAATCAATCAAACGCTTTCGCGAACGATTTTGACGAGCGGGCTGACATTTTTGACGGTGCTGGTGCTGTTCCTGATGGGCGGCCCGGCGCTGCGAAGTTTCTCCTTTGCGTTGGTGATCGGGATTGTGGTAGGAACCTACTCCAGTTTTGGAATCGCGGCGCCGATGGTGGTGGCGTGGAACCACTGGAGAGGGACTGGCAATAGGGTTGCGACACGCACCGGACCGCAGCCGGTAACAAAACCTGGAACGGCAAAGCGTTCGCCCGCTTAGCCGCCGCCAGAGGAGGTAAACATGTTCGATGAACTCGTAGAGTGCTCGCCGGGTGGGAAGAAAAAGACGAACAAGACCTGGACGATGTTGATTTCCATCTCGATTCAGGCGCTGGTCGTCTTTATCCTGATCCTGATTCCGCTGATTTACACGCAGGCGCTGCCGAAGACGCTGATGTCCAGCATGCTGATCGCTCCCCCGCCGCCTGCCGCGCCGCCACCGCCACCCGCAGCAACGCCAGCACCAAAGATTGTGAAGCCGGTAGCGCGGCTGATCCAGAACAACACGCTGATGGCTCCGCGCGAAATCCCGAAACAAGTAAACATCATCAAGGAAGAAGCTCCTCCGCCGGATATGGGCGCGACGGGCGGGACTGGAGTAGTAGGCGGAGTTCCGGGTGGGCAGACCGGGGGCGTGCTCGGTGGATTGATCGGCAGCACTTCGACGGCCGCGCCTCCACCGCCACCACCACCGAAGGCGGTGGTGCCCGCCAAGATCGTGCAGGGCGGCAACGTGATGGCGGCGAAGAGGATCGATCACACGGAACCGACCTATCCGCCGCTGGCGCGACAGGCTCATATTTCCGGCACGGTGCGGCTCCATGCCATCATTTCGAAGGACGGGCGTGTGACCGAGCTACAAGTGATCAGCGGGCATCCATTGCTAGTGCAAGCGGCCATGGACGCGGTCCGGCAATTCCGATATTCACCGACGCTGTTGAACAATGAGCCGGTGGCCGTGGATACAACGATTGACGTGATCTTTAACCTCGGAGGTTGATCGCACGGTGCGATTCGCAGTAGCGCCGAACGCGCGGGGGAAGCCGGAGCGGCGATAGCTGCTCCGGTGGTCAGGGCTGCGATCCAAGAAAAAAGGAGCCAATGGAGATGCTTTCAAATCTAGCATTTGCTATGTGGATGCTGCTATTGCAAGAGGGCAGCGCCGGGACATCGTGGGACCTGCGAAGCATGTGGGGCACGATGAGCTTGGTCGCCCGGATCGTCGTGTTTTTGCTGTTCGGCCTTTCGGTATGGTCCATCGGCATCATGATTGACCGCGCTCTGATGTATTCGGCAGCGCGCAAGCAATCGCGCGTGTTCGTGCAGCAGGTAGCGGGTGCGCTGCGCGAAGGGAAGCTTGACGAAGCGATCTCGATCGCGGAACGCAACAAGAAGAGCCACATCGCGAAGGTGGTGGCGACAGGCCTTTCCGAGTTCCAGTCCGCCTCCGCACAGGTGCCGGACGAGGAAGTGATCGAAGCAGCCAAGCGCGGACTCGAGCGCTCGGTGGCGATCGTACATGCCGAAATGAAGCGCGGGTTGAGCGGCTTGGCAACCATCGGTTCGACGGCGCCCTTCGTGGGCTTGTTCGGAACGGTGACCGGCATCATCAACGCATTTAAGGGCATTCAGAATTCGAAGGCGACCGGACTTTCGGCGGTGGCGGGCGGTATTTCGGAAGCCTTGGTTACGACGGCGCTGGGCTTGCTGGTGGCGGTGCCGGCCGTGTGGGCGTACAACTACTTCATCAATAAAGTGGAAGCGTTTGACGTGGAGATGGATAACTCCTCGATGGAGTTGATCAACTATTTCATCACGCGCCGGAGCGCCAAGAAGTAAGGCAGGCTGCCATGGCTTACAAACCTCAAGCCGGGCCCACGATGTCGACCCCGAACGTGATTCCCATGGCCGACGTGATGCTCGTGCTGCTCATTATTTTCATGGTGGTGACGCCGATGTTGACCAAGGGCGTACCGGTGGATATGGCACGCGTGCCGAACCCCTTGGATATGCCCGACGCGGACAAGGACGACGCCATCATCGTGGCGGTGACCCGCGACGGAAACGTGTTCCTTGGAAACGACCGGACGTCACCGGATGAATTGACCAACAAGGTGAAGGATCTGATTTCCAACCGCCTAGACAAGACCGTCTATATTCGAGCGGACGGCCGCGCCAAGTACGGCGACGTTGCGAGCGTAGTAGATGAAATTCGCAGCGCCGGTGTGGATAAGGTCGGGATGGAGACGGAAAGAATCGAACGGAGCAATGCACCACCGCCTCCGCCATCATCCGACTAGGTACTGCGTGCCACTGGCTCCGCGCGCAGTGACTTAAACGAAGAAGGAGAGCCGATCGGCTCTTCCTTCCGGGTCTTGATGGAGGTTAAGAGGTTCATCGAAACCGAGTTTTGAATGAGAAATGGAGTTGACCTATGGGAATGTCAGTAGGTGGAAGTAAAGGCGGGACGGTAGCGGAGATGAATGTGGTGCCGCTGATTGATATTTTGCTGGTGCTGCTGATCATCTTCATGGTGATCAACCCAACCACGCCGATGGGGTTGAACGCCTTGGTGCCGCAGCCGGCGCCGCCCAATCAGCAACAGAATCAGCAACAGCTGGACAAAGTGATCGTCGTGCAGATCCTGGCCAACGATAAGATCAAGATCAACGACGAAGATTCTTCGTGGGCAGGGCTGGAGCCGCGGTTGGAAACGATTTTCAAGGACCGCGCAGAGAAGGTGGCGTTCGTAAAGGGCGACAATGACGTGCTGTTTGCCGAAGTCGCGCGCGCCATGGGCCTGATGCGGCAAGCGGGAATCGACAGCGTAGGTTTCCTCACTCCTCAAATGGAAAAGGGCCAGTAAGCACGCCAGCCGGCATTTTGCATGCCGGCATAGCGGGCGCTTCCATAGCGCGCGCTGTGAAAAATTATCTCCCGGACACGAGTCCGCCGGAGCAGGATAGAAAGCGAGCCATGAACGGATCCCTCTTTGACTCGAAAAGGCCCGTGGCTATTATGGCCCTGGCCGTCTTGGCGGTAACAATTCTGGGCGCATCAGGGTGTAGCAAGCTGAAGGCCCGGGACAAATTGAATCAGGGCGTACAGGCTTATAAGAATGGCCAGCCGGACGCGGCGATCGAAGACTTCAAGGAATCTAAGGCGCTCGACCCTACCCTGATGATGGCTCGGCTTTATTTGGCCACGGCGTACCAAGGTCAATATATCCCGGGCGCTCCCTCCGCAGACAACCAGCGCAATGCGAACCAGGCTTTGCAGGAATACAAAGACGTACTGAGCATCGATCCCAACAACCTGACGGCGATTGACGGTATGGGTTCGCTGGTTTTCTCGATGGGGACGACACCTCCGGCTGGATCGACGGTGCCCTACGACGCCTCCAAATTTGAGGAATCAAAGACCTATCACGAAAAGCACATTCAGATTAAGCCGGAAGATCCCGAACCTTATTACTGGGTGGGCGTGATCGACTGGACGTTGGCGTGGCACGCGAACCGGGAAATGCGAGCCGCCTATAACACTGCCAATCCGAAGAAGCAGATCAAGGACGACCAACCGCTGCCTCCAAATCTGCGGGACGAGTTTGCGTCCAAATACGGCCAGGATGTGGACGAGGCCATCGATTATTTGAAGAAGGCCATCGAACGCAAGCCGGATTACGACGACGCCATGGCCTATTTGAACTTGGTGTACCGCCAAAAAGCCGATATGGTCAGCAGCACGGATGAACGCAATGCTCTGATCAAGCAGGCCGACGACCTGATCGAACAAGTGAAGCAGATCAAGCAGCGCAAGGGCCAGGCGACAGGCGACTGAGCCGTCCGCGAATCTTTGTCCTTCCGGTTGTGAAAATCACGCGCCACCTTAGGGTGGCGTAGTGTCTGCAGACGGTCGCACGTAGCAGGTTCGTCTGTCGGCATGGATCAATGCGCGGATCAACGCGCGAGCAAGCGTGCTTTGGACAAGACACACGAAACCAGCGGGACGTTCAGCCTTCCGGTGAAGTAAAATGGAGCATGGCGCCTTCCGGTAAATCCCTCCTCCGCTTCGACCGGTCCGCCCGCACAATGGACGCGCGATTCGCCGAACTGACGGCGAAGTTGCGCCAGAATCGCCCCTCCGATGATGTGGAACTATTGCGCCGGGCATACGAGTTTGCCGCGGAGCAACATGGTTCGCAAAAGCGAGAATCCGGCGAGCCCTTCCTTTCGCACCCCCTGGAAGTCGCACACGTGCTCGCGGATATGAAGCTGGACGTGACGACCGTCTCCGCGGCGTTGTTGCATGACGTGGTAGAGGATACGCAAATCCCGCTTTCGCGGATTGCGGAGCTGTTTGGCCCGGTGACCGCGCGGCTGGTGGAAGGCGTCACCAAAATCAGCCGGCTGGACCTGCTGACCCCCGAGACGCGGCAGGCGGAAAATCTCCGCAAGATGCTGCTCGCGATGGTGAACGACGTTCGCGTGGTGATGATCAAGCTGGTGGACCGGCTGCACAATATGCGCACGCTGGAATTTTTGGCTCCCGAAAGGCAGCAGCGCATCGCGCGCGAAACGATTGACGTGTACGCCCCGATCGCGCACCGCCTGGGAATGGGCTTGATTCGCGGCGAGTTGGAAGATCTTGGGTTTCGCTACCTCGAGCCGACCGCATTCCTGGAGCTGCAAAAAGCCGTAACTTCACGCAGCAAGGCGAATGAGAAATTCTTGACCGAGGTGCAAACGGCCATTCGGGAAAAGCTGGTGGAAAACGGGATTCCCGCAGACGTGGAAGGGCGGGTAAAGCGGCTTTACTCGATTCATCAGAAGATTCAGAGGCAGCAGCGCACGCTCGATCAGATTTATGATCTGCTGGCCATTCGCATCATTACGGATGCAACGCACCACTGCTATCAAGCGTTGGGCGTAATCCACCAGATGTGGCGCCCGGTGCCGGGGCGATTCAAGGACTACATCGCGATGCCGCGGCCGAATTTGTACCAATCGCTGCATACGACCGTGTTGCACCAGGGGCAGCCATTTGAGGTGCAGATTCGCACGCAGGAAATGCACCGCATCTCGGACCAAGGCGTGGCGGCGCACTGGAAATATAAAGATGGCCGCGAAGTCTCGAGCGCGGACGACCAGCGCATTGTGTGGATGCGGCAACTGATCGAATGGGCGAAGGAGATGCAGGAGCCGAGCGAGTTTCTGGCGACGCTCAAGGTCGATCTCTATCCGGATGAAGTGTATGCGTTCACGCCGAAGGGGCGCGTGATCGCGCTGCCGCGCGGGGCCACGGCCATCGATTTTGCCTACGCCGTACACACGGAAATCGGCAATCAATGCTCGGGGGCAAAGGTCAACGGGCAGATGGTGCCGCTGCGTCACGCGGTGTCCAATGGCGACGTGGTGGAAATTCTCACGCAGAAGGGTCACGCGCCGAGCCGCGACTGGCTCAGCGTCACAAAAACATCGCGAGCCCGCAGCAAAATCCGGCACTGGATCAATCAAAACGAGCGGCTCGAGGCGGTGGAGGTGGGCCGGCGGCTGGTGGAACGCGAGGCGCGACAATTCGACATCAGCCTGAAGCGCGTGGCGGAAAGCGAACTATTGCGCGTGGCCGCGGAATATGGTTGCGCGCGCGTGGACGATCTCTACGCCGATTTGGGCTTCGGCAAATATTCCGCGCGGCAGGTGTTGAGCAAGGCGCTGAACCAGCCGTTTGGCGAACCCGAGCAGAAGCAACAGCCGGCTCCCGGTTCGCCGGCGCACATCGTTTCCACCGTAAAGCGCATGCTGGGGATGAAGCAAGGCGCGATCCTGGTGCGGGGCCAGGGCGATTTAATGGTCTATCTGGCGAAGTGCTGCAGCCCGATTCCCGGCGACGACATTATCGGCTACGTGACGCGAGGGCGCGGGGTGGCAGTGCACAACACGTCCTGCCCCAACGTGCAGAATCTGCTTTATCAAACGGAACGGCGCATCAGCGTGGAGTGGGCGGAATCGCCGGATTCGCAGTTTACCGTGAGCCTGATTGTGCGCACGCAAGACCGGCCGGGCATGCTGGCGGATATTACTTCCATTATCAGCGAGTCCGGTTCGAACATCCGCACATTTGCGAGCCGGCCGGACAATCTGCGAGCGCGCGTGGAAGTAACGCTCGAGATCGGCAATCGCAAGCAGCTCGAGCGCATCATAGCGAATATCAAAAAGGTCTCCGGCGTATTTGGCGTGGACCGGGTTTATCACGTTTAGAGCGCGCCGCGAATCGGCCTGGGTTTACCCTCCCAACACAGCTTCAGAAGGCGTGTGCTGCCGGCGCAGCTCGGGCGGCTAAAATATAGGCATGCGAAGACGCACGCAATTCGCGCGGTACTCCGCTCTTTTGCCGGGATTGCTGCTGATTGTGGCATTGGGTGGCTGCCGGAAGGCGCCGAAGCCTGAAGAAGATCCTCTCTACCAAGCGGGTATGTGGTCCGACACGATCCAGCAGCTTCGTGGCCTGCAAGTAAGCGATTCAGAGGTGATGGAGATCGTAAAGGCGCATGGGGCTGGATTCTCCGACGAAGATTGCGTGGCGATGGTGAAGCTGTCGCGTAGCCGAAACAAGATGTTTACGGACGGGGACGCTATCGCGGGACTCTTGCACGTGGGTGTCTCCGAACCCAACGTGATGGCGCTGGCAAGACTCAACCAGCTGGGCGTGTGGGCGGTGGACCTTGAAGGTATACGGCTGGCGGGCTATTCCGACAAGGTGGTGATGGCCGTGGCGCAGCGGCGCGCGGCAGGCCAGGCGACAGTGTCGGGCACTTCTTTGGTTGAACTGAAAAACACAGGCATTAGCGAACCGCAAGTACTGGCGCAGATCGATCGCGGCCTTTCCGACGAGCAGGCCGGCCAGATTATCGCGGAGCACCAGCACGCCGAGATGCCGCATGGGTTTGTGCGTAAAGCCAGCAGCAAGCATCATTCGTAGCAATTTAGAGTGGCCCAGAAGCTTTCTGGTCTACAGCCTCCTACCTTTTGACCTGCGGCGTGCTGCTCGATAGAATTTCCCCACTTTGCGACCCGGCACACTTCTGAAAGCGGCGGCAGGCGGGATTGCGTTTGCAAGCCTGGGCATTTTGAGTGGATGCGGACTGACGCTGGGGCCGGCTTACGCGATTGAGTCGCAAAAAATAGAAGTGACCTACGAGTCCGCGCGACCTGAACTTCTTGCCATTCAGGCTTCGTACCGGCTGAAAAATGAGGGTACGCGCCCGATCGAGGCACTCGAGCTGGAGCTTCCGGCGGCGCAAATTTTTGGAACGGCGAATATTCAGGTCACCTGGTCGGGGCGCGGACTGCACCCGGACGCGGCCGTGGAGGCGGATCATTTCAGGCTGGCGTTCGGCCCGGGCTTCGACCGAGAGAAAACGGCGGATTTGGCGGTGAGCTATGAGCTGCAGGTGCCGGCGGATCGCGCCGCAGTCGCGCCAGGCGCGGTGCCTGCCATTTTTTTGCCGAGCTATGGGTGGTATCCCGTGTTGCAGGCGCCGCCGGGAATACTTGGGCAGGGCGGAGCGCCGCCGAAACAATGGGATCTCGTACTGCGCATTCCGGAGGGCTATCGCGTCTACGCGAGTGGACGCGAACATGGAAACCATCGGACTGGAAGAGAACAGGAACTCCGCTTCTCGCAGAAGAAGGAAATCTATTCGCCCTTTGCGATCGCAGGCCCTTATACGGAAGAGCGCGTCAGCACGTCCTCGGGAACAGTGATCTTCTGGACGGCAAATCCAGTCCCGTCAGGCCGCGCGCAGAAACTTGCCGAACGGATTGCCGCGGATGAGAAGTTTCTTGATGAACAGTTTGCGAACGCAAAATCACCCGTGCCGGTGAGGATCATCGAATGTCCACCGGCCGAAAGCGCGCTGACGCCGCGGCCCTGGATCGCGTTCACCGGATGCTTGCCGGTGCCGGGAAGCGCCGTGGTGGACGCGGGATTTTTGGAAGGCGCACTGGATGCCGGCACAGGCACCGAAGAAGCGACTTTGCACTCGATTGACATGCAACTGGCGGCCTCGCGCTTTTACTTTTTGGCGCGCGCGAATCCGAGCGGCTCGCCCTACCCCATGGCAGCTGCAGGCGATTATGCGGTTTGGACGCTCGATCTTTTGCACGACGCGCGCGGGCGCGACGCGAGCGTTCGGGCGCTGCTTGCCCAATACGGCAGCTCCAGGCCTGCGCACGAGAAGTCCCTGGCGGCGGTTTCACGAAATGACGCTCTCGAAACCCGCCAGGCCGCACACTTGAAGAGCGCGCTATTTTTTATCGCTCTCGAAGACCGCTGCAGCTCGCCGCACCTTCGCGCCGCACTTTCCCGGTTGATGCGCGTAACGAGCGGCGGCACCTGGGGCGTGCCGGAATTGCGTTCGGCCATGGAAACGGAATGTGGCGCGAATTTAGCGGACATTTTTCGTGAATGGACTGACCGGCCGGGAATTCCGGCCGATTTTCAGAACCACTACGCGAGTGGAGCGGTATCGGAAGCAAAACAGTTTGCGGATCGCATCGCTCATGAGAAGTAAGTTTCATAACCAGGAGGCAAAGTGAAAGAAATCGTGGCAACAGACCGGGGCCCGAAGGCAATCGGACCCTATTCGCAAGCGGTGAAGGCCAATGGCCTGGTATTTGTGTCCGGGCAGATCGCGATCGACCCACAGACGCAGCAGATCGTGCCCGGCGATATCGCGCAGCAAACCGCGCGCGTGATGGAGAATTTGAAGGGCATCGTGGAAGCCGCGGGCTCGTCGATGGGCCAGGTAGTGAAGACGAGCGTTTTCCTAGCAGATATGAATGACTTTGCAGCGATGAACGAAGTCTACGGACGCTATTTTGCTTCGACGCCGCCGGCACGCGCCACGGTGCAGGTGTCGCGGCTGCCGAAAGACGTGCGCGTGGAGATCGAGCTGATCGCGCTGGCGTAGTAGGCGCGCCGAGTTCATTCCGCCAGCGGGCGGTCAAGTGGTGATCGGTTCGGGCGCGGCTTCGGAGAAATCAGCGAGCTGCAGCCGCAGGTTGCCCTGATTGGTGGAGGAGGCCAAGCCCGTTTCCATATCGATTACGCCGCTACGAATCAATTTTTCCAGTTCGCCATCAAAATCGCACATCCCATCCTGCGAACCATCACGCATGGCGTCAAGCAGGGTCTTACCTTCATGTTCGCCACGCTCAACATATTCGCGCGTGCGCATCGTGGATTTCAGAATCTCGATCACCGCGAGCCGGCCGTTGCCATCTTTTCGCGGGAGCAAGCGCTGCGAAACGATGTAACGAAACGCTTTCGAGAGGCGCGTGCGAATCACTTGCTGATCGGCCAAGGAAAAGGCCCCGACAATACGCTCGACCGTTTTTGCGGCGTCAATCGTGTGCAACGTCGAAAACACCAGGTGCCCGGTTTCCGCGGCTTCGAGCGCGATTTCAATTGTTTCGCGATCGCGCATTTCGCCCACCAGAATTACTTTGGGCGCTTGCCGCAAGGCTGCCCGCAAAGCCAACGAAAAAGAGGGTGTGTCGCTGTAGAGTTCGCGCTGGTGGATCGTCGAGCGTTTGTGCGGGTGCAAGAATTCGATGGGGTCCTCAATGGTGATGATGTGGTAGGCCTTCTCCATGTTGATCTGATCGAGAATCGCCGCGAGCGTGGAAGATTTGCCCGAGCCGGTTGGTCCGGTGACGAGCACGATGCCGTTTCGCAACTGGACGATATCGAGAAGCTGCGGTGGAAGGCTGAGCGATGCGAAATCCGGAACCTTGCTGGGGATCACGCGCATGACAATCGCGCAACTGCCGCGTTGCGTGAAAATGTTCACGCGAAAGCGCGACGCCCCTGCCAGGCTGTAGGAAATGTCGCACGAACCCTGCTCGCGCAATTTATCAATGGCCGCCTTATTCGAGCCGATCAGGTCCGCGGCAATGCGCGCGGTATCTTCGGCGGTGAGCGCCTTGATACCCAGTACGCCGAGCTGTACCAACTGGCCGCTCGATTCCACCTGGGGGGCGCGGCCAGGCGAGAAAATGAGGTCGCTGACGTGCTTCGAGGCCTTTATCATGGCCGCGATCAACAGCGGGGTAGGTATACCCTCCGCGACCGTTCGCGCCTCTTGGGACGCCTGCGGCTGCGATTGGGGCTGATTCTGCTGCACGGGTTCTAGGAGTTGTGTGGCTTCGGCCATGGCCTCTAGTGTCGCGCGTTTTGGCGGGGCGTGCTAGCCGCCCATTGGTACTACGACAGCGTATGAATTAAGGGAGAGCGTATTGCTTTGGCAGGTCTCGTTCGTGGGTCGTGAGGCTCTAATTGAACGCCAACACTCCACGGCCCGTCTCGGCAACGAAATCGGGTTCGCGCGGAGAACGAAGAAGACAGCTAAAGCCTTGCCCTGGCGAAGGCGCGGCCCGATCCCGACTTTAGATATTTCTCAAATGAAATCGCGCGGCCTTCATCCGTAAAGGCGATATAGGTCTTGATGCGCCAGGGCCTGTATTTCGCGGTGTGAGTCACCGTGCCGGAGTTGTGCGCCGAAAGACGTGTCTTCAAATTGTCTGTGATGCCGGTATAGAAATGCTTGGGGCCTTGCTCGCTCTGCAAGATGTAGACGTATTTCAAAGGGAAGTCCGCCTCCGCTGAAGCTTCGGCGCGACAGCCTTCGCTCGCTGCATTGGTTGGCCTGCCGAGCCGTAGCTCGCCAATGGTGACGCTCGATCCCGTGCAATGTCAACTTGGCGAGCGAAGGCTGGTGGGCCTGGGTAGACTTGAACTACCGACCTCGCCCTTATCAGGGGCGCGCTCTAGCCACCTGAGCTACAGGCCCAACGTCAGAGGAATGAAACTGCGGCATTTTACCATCGCGGCGGAAAACTTCCTAGACCCGCCCGGATCACGCGAGCACGTGCTGTATGCAAAAGCGAAAGGGCCGGAGCGCTGATCGCGCCCCGGCCCTTTCTTGGTTCCGGTGTTAACCGGGTTAGAAGTGGAAGCGGAAGCCGAACTCGAGCTGCCGCGGTGTGTTGGACTGCCCGCCGCCTGCACCATCGAGAACGCCGAAGTCGTTCGGATCGTTGACATCCAGGAACGGATCGTTCAACTGCATGTGGTTCAGCACGTTGAGGCCCGTAAAGAACAACTGGATCCCGAACCGCTCGTTGATCGCAATGTTCTTGATCAATTGGACGTCCAGGTTCCAGGTCGGCATACCGCGGAGCACGCCTTGCCCGCCGCTGGCCGCTGTACCGTTGTCGATGCCCAGGATCGGCGTACGGAACGCAGCGTACACCGCCGCCGGGTTTGCGAACATATTCAAGCCGGAGCCGCCGTTTGCCGGATTACCGTTCGAGCCGACGTTGCCGGATACGGCGCCGATGTCGTGCAACGAATTGCCTGCACCGCGCGCCGTGGCAATTCCTGCCGACGACACGAAGATCGCGTTCTCGTTATCCGAAAACGCGCTGCAATCCGCCTCTCCGAAGGACTCGCAATCGGCACCTGCTCCCTGGCCAATGTTGACCTCGAGCGGGAAGCCGCTGCGCGCCGTGAAGATCGGTGCAAAGGACCAGCCACCCAAAATACGTCCCGCAATACCATGCTCACCCTTGTAGAACGGGGGCTGATAGAGCATGGCGAGGTTGTAGACGTACTTCAGGTCAAACGGCTGTGGCCCGTAATCGTTGCCGATGTTCCACAGGTTCGGAGTGGTGAATTCGCTCGTCGCCTGCACTTCACCTTGCGTGCCAAGGGTGCGGCTGTAGGTGAAGTTATTGCGGATCGTCATCCCATGCCAACCAGCAGTCGTATAGGAAACGAAAGCTCCGTTGTAATTGGCATAGCCGAGCGAGGTGTTGTCGCCGATTCCGGTCATCTGGCTACAGATGGGCACCGCCGAGCTGCTGATGGACGGGATGACCGTGGTTGCGCAATTCGGGCTGCTCGCCATGCTGCGTCCAAAGGTGAAGTGGGGCGAGAGAGCCTGCCAGAAGTCATACACTTGCGCGTTGTTCACGATGAGGTTCGATTCCTTCGACGCGACCGCCGCGGTGCACGAACTAAATCCGCTGCAATACGCGGACGACGTGCCGCCGAGCGCGGACTCGAAGAAGGGCTGCGCGGTAACCGCCTGCCCCGCAGCCAGTTGGGTGTACATGTTAGCCCAGGCGTTTTGGAACTGCTGCCCGCCTTCGGTCAACATGTAGGGAACGCCGACCAGGTCGAGAGGCTGATACTCGTTCTTAATCTTGCGGTAGATGTAACCAACCTCAAGAATACCCTTGCCGGGCATTTCGCGCTGGATGGTGAGGTCGATTTCATCCGACTTCGACGGGCGGAAGTTCGGATCGAGAACTTCGCCGGCGCCCGCGGCAGCGTTGCCGTTCACGCCAGGATAGTAGGGTTGTGGAAGCGTGGGCGTAACCGCCGGCAAGGGAGCGGTGTTTCCGTCGGTACCGATGCGGAAAGCGCTCACCGGTGTTGCGCCAGCGGCGCCCAAGCATTGGTTGCCGCCTACGGCGTTGGCGGAATTCACCGCACCAACGCAGGAGACCGGCTGGCCGAGCCCGGTGCCCAACAGCGGAACCAGAACCAGGTCCACGCCATTCAGACGGCCGTAAATCCGGCTGTAACCGGCGCGGATGACGGTCTTGTTGTGGCCAAGGAGATGTCCCATGATCCCGCTGTCCGCGCTGGGATTCCAGGCCGCGGAAATACGCGGGCTGAAACCGTCGTAGAAGGGGTTATAGGGATATTTCAGACCTTTGCCGACGTTGGCAACGGTGGCGAAGCCAAGCGTTGGATTGTAAATCTGACCCTTGACCGCATCCGTGTAGGTTTCCGAGAGATAGTTCTGCGCCGAGATCGCGTTACCGGCCGCATCCACCAACTCGACCTGCTTGCCATTGAGTTCGTAGGGCGGCATTTCGATCTGATAGCCCAGGCCGAGCGTCAGCGTGAAGCTGGGCTTCATGTGCCAGGTATCGCTGAAGTATTCGTTGTAGGTCGGGATGATGCTCTGATCGAACATCGGCGTCCCGGCCGGATTCAGCGCCAAGGTCGGACCGCTGCGGGTATATAGGTCTTGAGGTTGGGAAATGATCCCCAACGCCTCGTTGTAGAGTTGGTAGAACGTGTTTGTCTGGCTCGAGGGGATGCAGTTTGTAGAGCTCGACGTCGCGCAAACCGGCGCCGGCAAGTAGTTGTTCGTTGCCCCATTCGAATAGTTCAAGCCAGTACCGCTCGAGCTGATATACACCGGCTGGTTGAGGATGCCGCCGCCGTTGTCATTCCGCTCGTGGTAATCGAAGTTGCGCTGGTACAACACGCCGAACTGGAGCAGGTGGTTGCCGTGCAGAATGGAAATGTCGTCACGCACGGTGTGATCCTGCCCATCCCAGAACCGTTGGCGAGTGCTCTGCGAGTTGACGTTGAAAGGAATCAGGGAGTTGCTAGTTTCGCCACCGATTTCGATCGCGCCACCCAAACCAGGAAGCTGCGGAATCGGAGTCTGGTCGGTCCACTGCCAGAAGTTCCGCAGGAAATTGTAGTGTAGGTCGTTCGTCGTATTCGAAGTGATGTTCGTCGTCAAACCAGCCGAATAAAGAGACGGAACCACCGGCCGGATGGAGCGGGCCTTGGGGTCGCCAAGCGTGTCACCTGGCAGCGCGCCGCCAATATCCACCTGACTGGTAGTCGTCGGAACGTTTTTGTAATAGTGGTAAGTCGCGTTCAAGTGCCACTTTTCGCCGAAATCGTGGTCAATGCGCACCACGCCGAAGTTCGAAGTCTGCGGGAGATCCAGCGGAGCGAGGTAACCCGTGGTGTTGAAGTGGTCACCGTCATTCGCGTAGTTGCCCACAGGCATGTACTTCGACCAAAGCGTGCTGACGTCCGAGTTCAAGCCGATACCGCGCGGGTCGCACGCCGAGCCGCCGCAAAGCGCCGGATTATACGTCGTACCGTTCACGGTGACCGCAGTCGGATTCAGGTTGTAATACTGAGGGTTGCCGGCTGCGTCCTTGATCTCAACCACGCCGGCGCGGAAGGTCGCGGTCGGTGTGAGGTGGAGGAACTCTTCGGCCGAGGGGAAGCGAAACCCCTCGTAGTTTCCGAAGATGTACCACTTGCCGCCTAGGAATTTGAAGGGCACGATCGGGCCGCCGGCGCTGCCGCCAAACCGGCTGTAGTGGGAAGAAGTGATCGGTACCCCGGCCTCGTTGTTGTCAAAGGTGTTTGCGCCGCCGAAAGTGCTGCTCAGGTAATAATCGTACGCCGAGCCGTGAAACTGGTTCGTGCCACGCTTGGTCACCATGGAGACCTGGCCGCCCGAGGAACCGTTGAAGTCGGCGGTCATGTTGTTGGTGGCCACTTTGAACTGCTCGATGCTTTCCGCAGGTGATGGCAACGTACCGTTCGGAACGCCGGAAACGGAGTTCGTAACGAAGCTCTGGTTGTAAACCGAGCCCTGTCCATCCATATCGTTGGTGTTGTTCGCACCGTCGAGCTGATAGCTGTTCTGGTCGCTGATCGCGCCAGCAACGTTACCGCCTGGTGTGGTTGCCGGCTGCAACGTGGCGAGAGCGGTGGTTTCGCGCGTCACGTTGGGCATGTCCAAAATCGCCTGGCCGGAAATCGTGTCGCCGACCGTCGCGTTCATGGACTGCAATTCCGCGCCGGCGGCCGCAGTGACTTCAATGGTGGTGGACGCCGAGCCGACCTTCATGCTGACGTTCACCGTGAGTGATTGGCCGACCTGGACTTCCTGGTCAGCTACTTTGGCTTGTGAAAAGCCATCTTTGGAAACAGTAATGTCGTAGTTGCCGAGCGGCACTTCCGTGAACACATAGCGCCCGGTATCCCCAGTTGTGGAAGAGCGCTGAGCGCCCGTGGATTTATCGGTGAGTGTGACCGTTGCGCCTGCAACGGAGGCACCCGATGGATCCAAGACTTGTCCTACTACGGTTCCTGTGGAAATACCTGCTTGTCCCCAGGCTGGCATCGCGCTGAGACCCACTAGGGCCATGGCGCAGATCAGGGCCAGTCCGAAGAATGCAAAACGCACCCCCGCACCGGTAGACCGATACGTCTTCATAACCACTCTCCTGAATTTTCAATTAACAGCAACCGACCCGTACCCACTTATCACGGGTAAAGACTGTGACACCCCTTACAACGGCAACTCCACACATCCCTAACCAAGGGATAGTGCGACCATTTGGGTATGGGTTTTATGCCCTTGCGTACAGGTTGTCAATAGATTTTTACAAAGCGCTTACCTGGCGCTCACCGGCCCAGTACGGGAAAACTCTGCAAAAGATACGGGAAATTCCGCGAGCGCGAAGCGTTGCGGCCGTGATGCTGTTTGGTCAGTTTCTTGGCGCCTTTTGCAATAGGCTGATTTTAGGCCACTTACATTCACACTTTGACGGGAAGCCAGTTGCGTTAGCGGGATCCTAGAATTCCCGGCGGGGTGCAGCCTGGTCCGGACCGACGCGCCCGGCGACAACTTCCGCTTGGGCGTAATTTTCGGCGCGAATGGGGATTCCGGCGGCTCGCCGGAGGATATTGAGCTGGCCGATATGCGTCAACGCGTCCGCAACGGGACCCTGAAAGAGCACTTGCACGGAGCAAGCCAGCGGCTGGCCAGAAGCCAAATATTCATCGAATGCGCGCAAAGTGGAATGAAATCGCGCAACTTCCTGCTCCCACGGCAAGGGTTGCGAGTCATGCCATTCCTGTTTGCCGCGCGCCATCGAGAGCGCCCACGCGAACAGGTCACCGATGTGGGCGAGGATGTTCGCGGGCGTGCGCGCTTCGGGAGCAATTCGAAATTGAGCGAATTCGGGGGATGCGCCGCGCACCGCTTTTCCGCCGCGGTAAGCGACGGTGGCGAGCGTATGACGCAAAAGTTCCACGTTTGAAGGTACCGTGCCGGCCATGGGCATCACCTCGCGTAACTTGAGACAAGCGTTCGCGAAGCGTATCATGCCGAGCGGACTTCATGATTACGAAAGCAATTGGAGTGGTCAGCCGCTGGCTACTCGATAAGATCGTCGGCGCACTGGCGGCCACCGGGATCAATCCCAACGTCCTCACTTTTATCGGGCTGGTGGTGAACTTTTGGGCCGCGGCGCTTTTTGCCACGGGACGCTTCAAAACCGCCGCGATCGTAATTTTCTTCGCGGGATTCCTGGACATGCTGGACGGCCAAGTAGCGCGCCGCACCAACCGCGTGACGGCCTTCGGCGCGTTCTACGATTCGACGCTCGACCGCTACTCAGACATGGCGCTTTACATGGGACTGCTGGTCTACTACGCAGTGAACGCGCGAACGTCGTACGTGATTCTGGCGGCGGTGGCGACGGCGGGGTCGGTGATGGTGAGCTACGCGCGGGCGCGCGCGGAGTCGCTGATTCCCCTATGCAAGGTGGGCTTTATGGAGCGGCCTGAGCGCATGGTCCTTTTGATTATTGGCGGGTTGTTTGACCGCATGGCGCCGGTGCTGTGGGTGATTTCCGTGGTTTCCACGCTTACGGTGATCCATCGCATCGTGTTCACCTGGCAGGAAACTCGCGCCGGGCGGACGCTGCCCGGCATTCGGCTGAGTCTCTAGCTGCCTTGGCCAGCTACTTCACGCCCCGCGTAGTACGCATCGAGCGGCGCGGCCACAATCCGGCGCACGCGGTCGCGGAGTTCGCGCACGTCTTCCTTTTTCATCCCGACAGTCTCGATGGTGCCGTGGATGTGCACCGCGATGCGCGACGGGCGGAGCGCCCAGTAGTGCTTATTATTGAATTCGAATGAACCGACGATGCTGACGGGGACAATCGGATAGCCAAACTGTTGCGCCATTCGAAAAGCACCATCCTGAAATTCACCGACGCGCCCATCGAGCGTTCTTTTACCCTCCGGAAAGACGATGAGGCTCACACCGCGATCGAGGGCCTCGCGCGTCATTTTCCACATGCGCTTTAGGTCCGATGGGCGGCGCACATCCGGCACGGGGATATTGCCGAAGCGCTTCATGAGCAGTCCATAGATCGGTATTCGAAAGTGCGATTCGAGCTCGAGGCCGCGAACGAATTGCGGGATCGCGCTATAAAGCACGAAAGGATCAAATAGATTGACGTGATTCACCACAAAGAAGCTGGTGCGCTGGGCGTCAAAATCCGGGGAACGGCGCACTTCGAAACCCACGCCGGCAAGCCGCAAGACGTTCCTCGAAAAAGCGCGTTGGGGGCGATCGTTCTTGCGGGGATCCACGAAAATCGCCATCAACATTAGAAATGCGCAGCCAAAAAAGAAATGCACTCCGCTGATGGCCCACAGCACGACGCTGCGCATATCGAGCCAAAACTTCCTCATGCCATGACGTCCAACGCGGCGGGCAACACCTCGAGCACTTTGGGCTGGAGTGTTAGGACTTCTCCATCCACGACGATATCTACAGGGCGATCGAGGCGAAATTCAATGCGCAACGCGCTGCGCCGGGAGGCGAGCGGATGCTTGAGGTGGGAGCCATCAAAGAGCGTATGCAAGTTGAAAATCGCACCCAGGCGGCCGATGGGTCCCCAACGGACGTATTCGATCTGGCCGCTATCGGTAGCCGCGTTGGGAGCCATCATCATTCTGCCGCCGGTAAACTTGCTGTTGGTAAAGGCGAGGAAGAGCGATCGAGCGGTATCGAACTGCGATTCCGCATCCACGCGCAAGGGAAACACGCCACGCCGCAGTTGCAAGAGGCGCGTGAGGACACCTAACAAATAACCTACCTCACCCAACGGCTTGAAGCGCCGGTTGACGAGCGCGGCTACATCGGCGGTGAAGCCGAGACTCAGCATGTTGATGTAATAGAGCACGCCGCCTTCGTAGGTGAGTTGCATCACGTCGCAGGGGCGACGTTTGGCTTCGAGGATCGCCTGCGTGGCATGGGCGAGACCTTCTTTTGTGAAATCACGAAGGAATGAATTTCCCGTGCCTAGCGGAAGGAATCCCAGTGTGGCGCGGCTACCCATTTTCGCAGAGGGGAATAATCCATTTACGATTTCGTAGGAGGTACCGTCCCCGCCGACCGCGATAAAATTGCGGATCCCCTGTTCGTAGCCAGCGCGTGCGGCCAGCGTGGCGTCACCCGCACTAGCGGTCTCCACCACATCTACAGCCAATCCCGCGGAGCGCAGTTTTGCCAACGCCAGCGGGGCCAACTTTCCACATTTACCCCCGCCGGCGGCGGGGTTGACGATAGCGAGGACGCGCTGACCGGTTTGGTTCACGATGGCGAATGCCTTTTGACGCGCACAAACCCTATAAAGATACGAATGCCGTATCGCGATCGAGCGCACCAATCTGCTTCGCCAGGTCCGCGCGTTTGATCTTCATGGACGCGGTGCGCGGGAAATCCTGCTCCCAGACGACGTAACCGCTGATGCGTTTATAATTCAAGAGCTTCTGGTTCCGCGCGTTCAATTCGGTGCGGATGGCGTCGTCCAACGGCTTGCCGGGTTCGGGATGCAGCACGATCACGAGCTGTTCACCCATCATGGTGCGCGCCGGCCAAATGTAGTTTGCCGCAAACACGCAGAATTCCTTCACGGGAAGACCTTCGAATGCCGCCTCGATATCCTCGGGATAAATATTCTTGCCTTCGACGGTGACGATCATGTTTTTCTTGCGGCCAAAGAGCTGCAGATGGCCATCTGCGTCCACGCGCCCGAGATCACCCGTCATCAGCCAACCATTCACGATGGTTTCGGCCGTCTGCTCGGGATCGTCGAGATAGTGAGACATGATCGTCTTGCTGCGAACCGCGACTTCGCCGATGCCATCCTCCGCCGGATTCACGATGCGGACTTCCATGCCCGGAAGCGGCTTGCCGACGGTGTCTGCGCGAAATGGACGGAAATCATTGACCGTGACAGCGGTTCCTGCCTCCGTGAGCCCATATGCGTTTGCCACGGGAATACCCAAATCATAGAAGAACTGCAGAACCGCCGGCTCCGTAAATGCGCCGCCCACAAACAGCGCGCGCAATTCACCGCCGAAAGCCGCGTGCACCTGGCCTAGCAAGCGCCGGCTCAGCCAGGTTCGAGGGCGATTTTTCGTGAGCTTGCGATTGACGGCGATCAGGGCGTTCAAAACTTTGCGCTTGCCGCTGGGCAGTTCCTCAAAGCGCGTCTGCAAGCCTTTTTGCAGATTCTTCAGCACCAAAGGGACCAGCGTCATGTAAGTGATCTTGTAACGCGTAAACGCTTCGCGCACATACTCCGGCCGCAAAGTTCGCAGGTGTACGACCGTAGCCCCGCAGGTGAACGCTCCGAAAAAACCCACCATGAAATCGATCGCGTGATTCGTCGGCAAAATGCTCAGGTAACGCACGCCGGGCCAAAAGGGATAAAGCGAAGTGAGCGCGCGGCACTGTTCGAGATAATTTTCGTGTGTCATGACGCAGCCTTTGGGGCTGCCGCCGGTGCCGGACGAGTAGACAATACATGCCCAATCGGCGCGCTTACGGGTAACGAAGACCGGCGCGCCCTTCGTGGAGGTCTGGAATTCTTCCCAGCGTAGTGCTCCGGCGAGCTCGGCACCGGGCGGCGCTTCCGCGACCAGCACAGTACCCACGTGATGTTGGCCGAAAGCCTCGCTCTGCAAAATGGCGCGCCAGAGCGGATATTCGACCACCAGGACGCGCACTTTTGAATGTGCCAGTAGCGCCAGGTGCTCGCGCGCGGTCAATTTATAGTCGAGCGGCACCAAAATGCCGCCCGCATAGAAAATAGCGTACGCTGAAATCAGCCACTTGGACTGATTCGTCATGATGATGGCGGCGCGATCGCCCTCGTGAAAGTTGCGTGCCTCCAGAGCGGCAGCCAAAGGTTCGGCGGTTTCCTTGAACTGCTTGTAGGTGAGGCGCGCCTTTTCGCGGTCGCGGTCGGATTCGATCAGACACACTTCGTTTGGCCAGCGATCGAGCGCATCGCGCAGGGCCGCGCCCACCGAATCGTATTTGCGCAGATCAAGCATTCAGGAGCCCAAGCGATATGAAACCTGCAGAATAAATCCAGGAACGATCAAGTATGTATCGGCGATTGATGTATCGCAACTCGTGGGAGCGGCTAGAGCCGGGCCTGAATGCGGGCCGCAAGCGTGCGGAAATCGTTCACGCCCTGCATTTCGTAGTCGGGCAGCTCGACGCCGAAATGTTGCTCGATGCGGGTGAGCATTTCGAGGGCCTGCAAGCTATCGATTCCGAGTTTCTTGAAAAAGTCATCGTTTGGCGACAGCGTTTCCCGCGGAACCTTAAACTGCGTGGCCGCGAGGTGGAGTATCTCGTCGGTCGTTTGGTCGAGGGTTGGCATAAACATCCCTACAATTTATTTTAGCACTCCGACGGCACCGCGCGCCGCGCTCAAGGCAAATACGGCAACGCCTCTGTGCTTTCTACAAACTTCTGCAATCCGGCCAGCACCGCGGGGCGGGTGAAGAGATCGCAGAAAATATCGATTTCGCGGCGCAATTCCTCACGGGGTATCGGCTTTACGAAATTCTTGGCTGCGGCGCTGGTAGTGTGATCGAATTTATTCACCTGTGCCGCCGTGGCCCGGGCAACACGAAGCGCTTCGCCCTCAGCCGCGACCTGACTCACCAGGCCGACAGCGGAAGCCTTGGTGGCATTGATGCTGCGCCCGGTGAGCAAAAGGTCCCGTACGACGGCATTTCCGACGTCGCGCTTCAGCCGCGGAATGCCGCCGAAACCGGGGATCAAACCGAGCCTCAGTTCCGGGAAGCAGAAACGCGCCATTTTGTCCGCGATAATCAAGTCGCACGCAAGAGCGAACTCGAAGCCGCCGCCAAAGCAGACGCCGTGCACGGCCGCAATGGTGGTAAGTGGGCTGGCATCCAGGGCGTTCAGCACAGCGTGAATGCGTTCCAGAAATTCACGCACCCCGGCCAAGCGGGCCTTGGGTTCGAGCGCGAGCGAACCTTGGTAAAGTTCGCGTAAGTCCGCTCCCGCACTAAATCCGGAGCGGAGGGTGCTGTGAATGATGAGAGCGCCGGCCTCGCCGCGAACATCGGCAAGCGCGGCGACAAACTGTTCGAGCTCACCCAGCGTGAGCGTGCCAATTTCATTGGCCGGCGCGCGATGCAGCTCGAGTTCGATTACGCCCTCGCGCAAGGACCACGAAATCGCTTTGCCGCTGAAGGAGTTCACGCGCTCACGCTCTTTTCGCGATAGAAGATTTCGATTTGCGCCGCAAACCGCGACGCAATCACTTCACGCCGCAATTTGCCGTTGGCCGTCAGCATGCCGTTTTCGATGGAGAGTGGTTCGCGCTCAATGTAATAACGGTGGACGCGGCGGTAATGCGGCAAGCCCGCGTTGAAAGATTCGACGGCGGCCGCGACGCGGTCCTGGTCCATGCCGCCGGTGACGATCGCTATTAGAAAACTCCGGCCGTGGCCCACTAGTACGACTTGTTGCGCGCCTGGAATCGCGGCGAGGAGCTTTTCCTCCATTGGCTCGGGCGCGATATTGTGCCCGGAATTCAAAATGATCAGATTCTTGATGCGGCCGGTAATCCGCCAATTCCCTTTGGAATTTCTTTCGCCCTGATCCCCGGTGTGGAACCAGCCGTCGCGAAGGGCCTTTTCTGTTTCCTGTGGCCGGTTCCAATAGCCAGGAAAAACGTTCGGGCCGCGCACTGAGATTTCACCGGCGGCGCCGACCTCCATTTCGATTCCAGGAATCGCAGGACCCACCCAGCCGGGCTCGACGTTGCGCGGATCGTCCATGGTGCAGATCGCGGTGGTCTCCGTCAACCCATATACCTGCAGCACCGGAATCCCCAGCATTTGAAAAAACAGTTGTGTTTCACGCGAAAGCGGCGCCGATCCGCAAATCAGGGCTTTCAGATTTGCGCCGATGCGTTTGCGAATCGAGGAAAACACTGCGAGCTTCGCCAAGGCCAGCCAAATTCCGCTGCCGCTCTTGGAGCGCTTTTGGCCATCGAGGACGGCCTCTTGCGCCGGAATATAGAGGCGCTTCGCGCGATCGAAAAGTTTGGCCACTGGCCCGCCGCGTTTCGCGAGGTTTTCTTCGATGCCGCGGCGCACGCGTTCCAGAAGTGTTGGCACGTTCAGAAAATAATGGGGCGCGGACGCCTGCATTTCCTGCTGGAGCCTGCTCAGATCGGTCGAGAGGGTGACAAGGTTTTGCCGCGAGAGACCGGACAGTAGCGAAATCCAGGAGCCAGCGAAGCACAGCGGCAAATAATGGAAAACGCTTTCTACGCCGCGATGGCCGGCCATCAACAAATCGAGACGAGCACCGGTGCAGCCCAGCATGTAGGAGACATTGCCGGCGTTGAGCATCACGCCCTTCGGCTCGCCCGATGTGCCGGAGGTATAGATGATGGTGACGATATCTTGTTCGGCGAGTTGGATAGCGGCGGAAGCGCTCTGCAGCTTCACGTCCCCAGCACTAAAGACTTCGTCAAAAAGCATGATGGGCGGAATGGGGCCAGCGGCAGCGGGCCATGCAGCCCGCACCGCTTCCGCCAGATTTGCATCGCCCGCGCAAATCAAAGACGGTCCCGAGTCACGGATCATGCCGACAAGCTCAGCGGCAGCCTGGCGCGCGTAAAGCGGCACGACAATTGCGCCTTCCGCCATAAGCGCCAGATCGAGCGCCACCCAAGGAATTGAATTATTCGCCAGCAACGCGCACCGGTCCCCTTTTTGCAGGCCGGTCCGGCGCGCAAATTTCCGAGCTTGTTCGATCTGCGCGCGAAGTTCGCGGCCGGTGCAAATCTTCAAACCATCTGCGCGCGCTTCCTTTAACACAGGTCTATCGCCCGCGCGATCGAGATTCTGGACGATGTTTTCGAGGAAATTCACGGGTGACGATCACCGCAGCCGGACTTCTCGGTCAAAAGGCACATCGAAGCACCCAATCCAAGTTCATGCGCGCGCCTGCTGCATGCTGACCGGTTGCGGGCCTCTCCAGTCGCCCACGGAGGGCTCATCGTAACAGTCCACGAGTTGGCGCAAACCCGGATTGAGCGGCGGCAAATATTCTTCCCAGGAATGCACGCCCGAGCGCGCCGGGAAAGCGGGGTAGACGGCGTGGACATTTTGCTCGAGATACGCGCCCATGCGCGCCATCACTTTTAAATTGCGTACCACGGTGCGGGCAATGGCTTGGCGAATCGATTCCGCATCGCGCAGCAAGGTCTCCATGGCGACGACCAGCTTTTCCTCAAGGCCTTCTTCGTCCACAGTAAACAGCATCTCATCGTGGCCGCGTTCGTGCATCAAGTTGCGGATTCGTTCATCCATCGTGACCCCGGCGGACGGCACGAGCGCGGGCATGGAGGTCACGATCGCGTGATAACGTGAGGAAACCATTAGATCCGCGCAACGGAGTACGCTCACAAGCTGATACATGTCGTAATCGTCCGAGGTGAACACGGGCACGCCGGGCAAACTCTCCGCCATGGCGTGGCAGGCGCGCGCATCGAGGCGCTCCATCGCAACGAGGACCGGAAACACGCGATGCTTCTTGCGAAATGCGTTTACGGCTCCAGCCAAAGCGCCGATATACTTTGCGTAAGCGGCATTCACCTTCGGGCCGGAATTGTGAAAATAGACGCTGCGATAGTGGCTTTCCTTGAACGCCCCGGTGACGCCTTTTGCGACCGCCTTGCCTAGAGACGCGCGCACGGGCCACCAAAATGGGTTGATTGGACAGACGATGAGGACGGGATCGCTGCCGTTCCAGCCGGCCTTTCGCAACGCTTCCCGCCCATAGTCCGCGCCAAGTGGGGTGAACGTCCAAGCGGTGTCCGTGCCCAACTCGGTCGGCACGTCCAGATTACTCAGGATCACTTGGGATTCCGTGTTGCGCGTGATCACTAGCGACGCGCCGCAATACCGGCGGCACATTTTTTCGGGGACAGGGTCCATGGCACCCGCTTCGGCGCCATAAGCGATGGAAATTTTGTTTTCAGCCGCGGCGATGCCCAGGGATCCGATCATCATCGCCGTAAGCGCGTTGGCGAATTTGCTCTTGAACATGGAGCCTTCGCACGCCACCACGCCGTGATATTTTCGCACTTCGCTATATAGAAACGGCGGGAAAATATCGGGGAGGAAGACTTGTTTGCAGCCTTCGAAATAGCCGCGCGTGCGATCAAAATTCTGCGTCATCACGGAAAGCTCGACGCGGTCCGCGCCCAGCACGTGGCGTACTTGGCGAAGCATTTCCTCCACGCGGACGTCGGAGCCGGTATTGCGCGTGCCGTTGTAGCCCGCAAAAAGAAGTTTTAGCGGCTCGCCGGGATGCCAGCGGGTGCCGCTGCCCAGCATCCATTGCACCTTCGTCAGTTCGACCAAGCCGCTGACCCAGGCTTCAAGCAGCAGGTCCGTCACAGCACCGCCCCTTCTTTCGGAAGAGGCTTCGAAAAAGCATTCGAAACCGGCATAGAAATGGCGCTCGCGGTCTTCGGCCATTCCCGGTAGGGATATGCGAAATGGTTTTCGCGGCTGAATTTCAGCAACGGGTAACAGTATTTCGAAAACGGTTCCGGAGCGCGGCCCATCTCTGCGGCTACGCGGGAATTGTCAAACACGACGTTCCAATAAAGATACGGCAGAAAAACCTTCAGGAGTATCGCGGCATGACCGACCGACCCTTTACGATCTGAGAGCCAGTCCACAGTGGCATTGAAGGGCTTGGCCAGCGCGGGCATGTAAATGGGTTTGTGGCCGCCTGGCGCCTTGGCGAGCGCGTCCGTGATTTGGCGGCAGGTCTCGGAACCGGCGCCCGACGAAAGATGGTAGAGATGGTGCGCGGGCTTTTCTTTCTGGTGGAGCATGGCGATGGCATCGGCTACGTAGTCCACCGGCACAATGTCAATGCGGTCATTCGGGCGCAGCGGCAACACGGGTAGACCCGCGAGGAAGACGAAGGCGCGGACCATCTCAAACTGCGTGGTGGCTCCATAACGCGTATCGCCCAGCACGATGCTAGGGCGGAAGATGATTTTCGAAACGTCGGGCAACATTTCGCGCACCATGTGCTCGCAGAATTTTTTTGTGCGCGCGTAAGGATCCCAATCGGAGCGCGACCACTCGATGGAACGGTCTTCCTCGACGATTTCGTCTTGACGCTTGCCCGCCACGGCCACCGTGCTCACAAAACTGAACCGGCGCAACCCGCCGCCAATGCGTTGCGCCAGGCGGATGACCTCAAGGGTGCCGCGCAGATTCACATTCATGCAGCTTTTCTCGGACTTGCGATTGAGCGAGGCCGCGCAGTGCAGGATCGAATCGGTCGAGGCCACAAGGCGTCCATAATCGGCGGCATCGAGACCCAGCCGCCAATCCGTCAGGTCGCCGCGAAAAATCGTGATACGCGAATCGAGATAATCGCGAAAGCGCGGAAAATCCATGTGGAGCTGGAGAGCCTTCCACAAGCGCTCCCCGGCCTCTTGTTCGTTCTTGGCGCGCACGAGGAGGTTGACGCGGTCGCCGCTGCGCTCCAGCAGGTTGGCCAGCACGTGAGCGCCGATGTAGCCAGTGGAACCTGTTAAAAAGAGTGCCATGGCATCAGTTTGGGGATCCGGTCGCGGAATCGGCATCGCCATCGACTCCCGAAATCGCGGCGAGCTGCACCGATCGCTTTGGCGGCGCTTCGAGCGCGCGGCCTTCAATCAGCGGATAGCACCACTTTCGCAACGCGGGGAGATGGACGTTGATCCAGTAATCCCACCAATCGATCGTACCGGCGTCAAAGCCGAATTCCGCCTTTTCATTTGCCGGGAGCGCCTCGGAGAGCATTTGGATGTGCTGGGCTTCGAACACCTGTTCGTTATACAGGATGAAGGGCTCGTAAAGCTCGATCAGCTTTTCGATACGGCCAAGATCGCGCTCCTGCTTCACCAGAGGCTGTTTGAAATCGAGTTTCGAGGCGAGCCGGTTGATGCGCGAAATCACCGCTTTTTGCGCGGGCACGCTGAGCTTCTGATAGCGATTTTTTGAAACGGGGATGGTGTCAAAGCGGAGGCGCAGCCAGTGCTCCAACCCTTGTTGGGCGCGATAGTGTTTGCGGTGCGCGAGGCCGGTCAGCTCGATCGAACGGCCCATGTTGCAGGGGTTGATGGCGGACGTGGCGAGTTGATAGACCAGATGACTCCGGCGCTTTACCAGCGCGGCGGCAATCAACGTCATGCCGCGGCAGACCATGTCCACAGGAATCACGTCAAGACACTTGCGCTCGTTCGTTGGTAGCTGGCGGAAATAGGTTCCCAATAGATAGGAAAGGGGCGCGGAGGTGTTGATACCTTCGTTCCAGCCGCAAAAGGGCAGGCGCGTGGACGTCTCGACAATCGAGGGCCGCACGATGGCAATGGGCAATCCGGCGCCGTGTTTTAAGAGCAGCGATTCGGCCATGCTTTTCGTCAGCGTGTAAGTGTTTGGCCAACCCAAACGGCGCGCGCGGCGCATGCCGATTTTCGTGAGCCGATTGCGGACCCAACGCTGGCGGTTTCGTCGCAGCACGGTATCCACTTCCTGCGCCGGATATTTTGCTGGATCGCCGCGCCGCCCGAGCGCTTGTCGCCTTAGAGCCGCTGTCGTTTCCGGCGATTCCGCGCGGGCCTCCACATTTCGAACGATCTCTTCCAGGGAATGCCACTCGCGTTCGGCATCAAAGTCCGGCACGTTAAGTGGGGTGTAGTTGGGTTGCACGGTTTCACGCACCCGGCCATCGCGCCGGCCCACGACGTAGCAGGTGGAAAGGTGCATCAGCGCCGCGTGATCGCAGGAGCGGACGAAATCGAGCATGTGCAGTGGAGCAGCGACGTTGCTGGAAAGCGCGTCCCGCAAATCCGGATTGAAATCCGTTAGCCCCGAGCTATTCACCACCAGATCAAGATGCGCGGCAAGCCGGCTGCGCGTGGCCTCATCAAGGCCGAGGCCGGACTCCTCGAGATCGCCCTCAACGACCTCAACCCGGTCGTTCACAAACTGCGCAAAACCCTCTCCATAGCGGCGGTGCAGTGGTTCGAATACAGGTGATTCCTGCACAATTTTTTCGAAACGCCGCGCGGAGGTGGTGCTCTTTTGGCGGCGGATCAGCAGCACGATGCGGCCGATGTCGGGCACGTCGGTGAGAAGCTGCACGAGCCAGACCTTGCCTATAAAACCCGTTACGCCCACGAGCAGGATATTTTTGCCCCGCAGCGCCTCGCAGACCGACAAAGGCTCTTGCGGCTT
>DATNLT010000101.1:0-36646 GCA_035602725.1 Candidatus Acidiferrales bacterium | reverse complement strand
TCATGCCGAGACCTCTCAGTGCCACAAACGAACTGCAAATGCCGGAAGGGCCGCCCGCACAGTTGTTTCACGTGAAACAAATTTAAGCGACATAGGATCAGCGGCTTAGCTTCGAGTATTCGAATTGTCGTCCGCTGTGTCTATGGTTCCAGGCCGGCGTAATGTGGAATCGCCAGTCGCGACACATTTTTATAAACCACGCCGCCTTTCATTACGAACGCGACATGGCGCACCGCCGTAATATCCTTCAGCGGATCGCCGTCGAGCGCGATGATATCCGCCTCGAGGCCGGTGGCGATCGATCCAATCTTGTCGCCTAGTCCCATGGCCTCGGCACCCAAAGAATTCGCGGACACCATGGCATCCATAGGTGGCTGCCCGGAATCACGTACGCGATCGATAAACTCTTCTGCGTTTCGCCCGTCGGCTCCCGCCACCGCATCCGTGCCAAACACGATTTTGAGCCCCGGCGTGGCCACGGCTTGCCGAACGAGGTCATGCTCCACTGGAAGAACCTTCTCCATCGCGGCAAAGCCTTCCTCGGTGTATCCCGGCGAGCCCAGGAACTTCGCTTTGTTTTGCAGATAATTCTCGATCACGAAGCCTGCCTGCGGATCGAAGTATGTGCCGTGCTCGGCCATCAGCTTTAGATCTTCCGGCGCCGCCAGCGTACCGTGTTCGATTTGCGTACAGCCCGCAAGCGTTGCCGCCGGAACCGCTTTTCCATAGGCATGCACCAGCGTGCGCAAGCCCTTTTTCTTCGCTTCGTCGCACGCGGCGTTGAGCTGCTCCTGCGAAAGAGTCATGCCCCCGCCCTGCCGGATGCTCTGTGAGGCAAAGATTTTAATAAGGTCCGCGCCCGCGGCGGCTTGCTTATCCACGTATTCTCGAATTTGATCCGGAGTCCCGGTAGCGTCGCCCCGTCCCTGAAGGGGAGACATCGCCGTCAGAATCCGAGGGCCAGCCAACGCTCCCGTGGCGATGGCGTCCCGCAGAGGTTTGTCGTCCGGCGAGCCCACGCTTTGCACAGTAGTGAATCCGGCCATCAGCGTGATCCAGGCGTTTGACGCCGCAGCATAAGCCGCTTCTTGTGGCGGTTCTTTACCGCCCGCCAGATGCCCTTCGCTGTTGAAGAACCAGGTGATGTGCACGTGCGCGTCAATCCAACCCGGCAGCACGGTCAATCCACTGAGATCGTAATCCACCGGCCCGGCCTTGGGATCGATGGCCACGATCTTTGAGCCCTCGACCACGATGCGCGTGTTATGAAGCACGTGCCCACGGCCGTCCAGCACGGTGCTGGCGGCAATCACGATCCGCTTGCCCTGTGCCGGAAGAGGTGGCACGACCACTAACGCGACTGCTGCCAGCAAAATTGCCATCCAAAAGCCGATTCGTGCTGTTTTTTTCATGAACATTCTCGCTTCCAGGCGCAGCTTGCTGATGTGCGGGCTCTGAAGTAAGGCTGCCGCCAAACCGTTTGACCCGCACTTTATATCATCATCACGGCCAAGATGTGCAGGTCAGAAACGCGGATTCCGGTGCTACAGCGGGATTTCTGCTGAATGACAAAAAGATACAAGACAACGTCCTTGCCAACCGCCGCTCGTGATAAATTGCACGTCCGTTCGGGCGCAATGGGAGGCATTTTGACGATTAAATCCGCATGTAGAGTTCCTGCGATTCTTTTGGCTCTGATCGTCTTTTTTGGCGTGCCAAGTAATGTCATGGCGCAAAGCTCGCCGCCTGCTGGTTCCCCTCCGCAGGCCGCGCCGGCGCCACGACCTGCCGGTCCCTCCGGCGAAGCGCAGCAGATCGAGACCGTCAGCAATGAGGTGGAAGCAGCGCTTTGGCAACTTCGCGTCGGCGATATCGCCAACGTCGATCAATTCGCCGTCGCCAGCACCAAGCCCATTCGTATGGCGAATGCCACCGGTCAAGGCGCAGGCAATCCGCTGATCCTTTATCTCTACACGTTTACGCCAAAGAGACTTGTCGCCGGGCAAAAGGCGCCCTTGCTGGTCTTCAATCACGACGGAATTCACTCGCATTTCAACATGCCCTATCTGCATATCATTCGCGAGTTGATGGATTTGGGCTACGTGGTCGTGGCGCCCGAATATCGCGGCAGCACTGGTTACGGCGGTGAGTATTACAGCCAAATTGACTACGGCGGCGCGGAAGTGGACGACGTGCATGACGTGCGCAACTGGGCCGTGGCGAATCTGCCGCATGTGGACCCGGATCGCGTCGGCATCATGGGCTGGAGCCATGGGGGCTACATCACTCTGATGAATATCTTTCGCTGGCCGCACGACTACAAGGTGGCATATGCGGGCTGCCCCGTCAGCGATTTGGTAATGCGCATGGGATACAAGGCGCAAGGCTATCGCGATATCTACGCCGGCTTCATCGGCAAGCAGGCCGAGGACGATCCGATGGAATATCGCAAACGCTCGCCTGTCTTTTATGCCGATAAACTCGATACGCCATTGCTCGTGCATTCGAATACCAACGACGAGGACGTCAACGTGATGGAAGTGGAGCACCTGATCGAAGCGCTCAAAGCCGCGGGCAGAACGTTCGATTCCAAGATCTATGACAACGCGCCGGGCGGGCACTCTTTCAACCGGCTTGATACCGCGCTCGCCAGGCAATCGCGGCAGGACATCTACGCGTTCTTAGCTAAGTATCTGAAGCCCTGACGCGAGATCAATGCACGGAATCGCGCGCATTCTTTTGAAACGAGGTTAGGCGCAATGAATACGAAATCCAGAGCGCTCTCTCTCATAGCCGTCCTGATTGGAAGCGGCCTTCTCTGCATAGCCGGCACAACGCAAGCCCAAGCTCCACCACCGGCACGAGCCGCTCAGGAAGCCACGCGGCCAGCCGGACCCTCGCCCGAGGAGCAGCAGACCGATATCGTCGATAACGAAGTGGAAGAAGCGCTGTGGAACCTCCGCGTCAGCGATATCGCCGCGGTGGACAAGTTTGAGATCGCGAGTTCGAAGCCCATCCGCATGGCGAATGCTACGGGCCAGGGCGCGGGCAATCCGCTCATCATCTATTTCTACTCGTTCACTCCGAAGAAGCTGGCGGCCGGGCAGAAGGCTCCGCTCATGGTGTTCAACCACGGCGGCGTTCGTTCGCACTTCGATCTCACCTACGTCCACATTATTCGCGAGCTGATGGACCAGGGTTACGTAGTGGTCGCTCCGGAATATCGCGGCAGCACCGGTTACGGCTCCGAGTATTACAACCAGATTGATTACGGCGGAGCGGAAGTGGACGACGTTCACGACGTCCGCAATTGGGCTGTTGCGAACCTGCCGCACGTGGACCCCGAGCGAGTCGGCATCATGGGCTGGAGCCACGGCGGCTACATCACGCTGCTGAATATCTTTCGCTGGCCGCATGACTACAAGGTGGCTTACGCGGGATGCCCAGTCAGCGATCTAGTGATGCGCATGGGTTACAAGTCGCAAGGTTATCGCGACATTTTCAAGAGTTTCATCGGCAAAGAGGCGCAAGACGACCCCACGGAATATCGCAAGCGCTCGCCGGTTTTCTATGCAGATAAGCTCGATACGCCGCTGCTTCTCCATTCCAATACCAATGACGAAGATGTGAACGTGATGGAAGTGGAGCATTTGATCGACGCTTTGAAAGCCGCCGGAAAGAAATTCGACTACAAGATTTATGAAAATGCACCCGGTGGCCACCACTTCAACCGCATTGACACGGCGCTGGCGCGGCAATCGCGGCAGGATATCTACGCGTATCTCGCGAAGTATCTGAAACCCTAGCGCCGCGTCATGTAAACAAAGACCGCATGAAAATCCTCGCTCCGCCCGGAGTCAAGCCCTCCCCGCAACTGCGATCCGCGGCGAAGATGACGCTCATTCCGCTCGTCGCGGCGACCTATTTCATGGTGGCCGGCGGTCCGTACGGCCTCGAAGATATCGTGCACATGACGGGTTTTCTCGGCGCAATTCTCATCTTGCTGCTGACGCCGTTGTTCTGGAGTGTGCCCACGGCCCTGATGGTCAGCGAAATGGCCAGTGCGATACCCGAGGAAGGCGGCTTCTATGTGTGGGTGCGGCGCGGCATGGGTCCTTTCTGGGGATACCAGGAGACTTGGCTTTCGCTCGCCGGAAGCGTCTTCGAGATGGCGCTCTACCCAACGCTCTTCGTCGATTACCTCGGCCACTTCGCGCCGTCGCTGACTGCCGGTCACCGCGGCGCATGGCTTGGGCTAGGAATGATCGTGATTTGCATCGCTTGGAACGTGCTTGGCGCGAGCGCGGTGGGGATTGGCTCGGTGGCTATGACGATCTTGTTGCTCGGCCCCTTCGTGGTTCTCACCGCTCTCGGCTTGACGCACCACGCGGCCACGAACCCGCAATCGCTCAGTTCGTTGAGGCACGCAGACGTCATGGGCGCCGTGTTAATCGCTATGTGGAATTACATGGGCTGGGACAACACTTCGACCATCGCCGGAGAAGTGGACCGGCCTCAACGCACATTTCCCCTAGCCATGCTGATTTCCGTGTTGCTGATCGTGATTACCTACATCATTCCGATTGCCGGAGTCGCGCGCGCGGGAATCGATCCAAACGCTTGGTCCACCGGCGGATGGGTGGATGTTGGACGGCAACTCGGAGGCGAGCCGCTGGCGATCGCCATTGCGGCGGGTGGCGTGATTGGAGCGTTTGGCGTGTTCAACGCTTTGATGCTGTCGTTTTCGCGATTGCCTCAGGTAATGGCGGAGGATGGATATCTGCCAAAGGTTTTCGCGCGAAAGCATGCGCGCACCGGCGCACCATGGGTGGCGATCGTGGTTTGTGGTGTTGCCTGGGCAGGGTGCATGTTTTTGGGCTTCGAGCGCCTGGTGATTCTGGATGTATTGCTGACCGGCTTGAGCATTCTGCTGGAATTTTGTGCGCTGGTGGCGCTGCGAGTTCGCGAGCCGGAGCTTCCGCGCCCCTATCGCGTGCCCGGTGGCCTTTTCGGCGCCATTGCCATTGGCATTCCGCCCACGGCACTGATGGTGATGGCCGCGGTGCGCAATCACGATGAACGCATTGGTTCCGTCAGCGGACTAGCTCTAGGCTTTGTGCTGATTGCTCTGGGGCCAATCTTCTATTGGTTGAGCCGGTTCGTGAATCACGGCATCCGGTCCGCGTAATCTTGCTATCGCAGCCGCTCGTCCACGCCGTTTGTGAGATAATTCGGAACTTCCGGATTCTTTATCCGTCCAAATCTCTTCGGTACTTCAGGGGTAGACAAATGGCAAACATAAGGCGATGCGCTAATCGAAATGCAATTTGCTTCAAACTTTTGGCTTTCGGCATGTTCGCCGGCTTGGCGCTTCTCGCCATTCCGGCCGGTGCGCAACAGCTCGATTCGAACTGGTTCACGCAAATGCGCTATCGCACGCTCGGACCGCAAGGCAATCGCGCCGACGCGATCGTGGGCGAGCCCGGCAATCCCATGGTGGATTACGTCGGCGCCGCTTCCGGCGGAATTTTCAAGACCACCGACGGAGGCCTGCGCTGGACGCCCATCTTTGATAAAGAAGAAGTAATGTCCATCGGCGCGCTGGCCATCGCGCCCTCCGCGCACAATATTGTCTGGGCGGGCACCGGTGAACCCTTCTACAACCGTGTCGCCACTTCAATCGGCAATGGGATTTACAAATCCACCGACGGTGGCGCCACCTGGAAGCACGCGGGTCTGGAAAACACGGGCCGTATCGCGCGCATTGTCGTGGATCCTACAAATCCGGATATCGTCTTCGCGGCTGCCGTAGGCAGCGGCTTTGCGCCTTCGCAGGATCGCGGCGTCTTTCGCACCATGGATGGCGGCAAAACCTGGCAGCGCGTGCTTTTTGTCGACGAGAACACCGGCGCGGCGGACGTCGCCATGGATGCGCATAACCCGCAAACACTTCTAGCGGGCACTTGGCAACTTACGGTTCACACCTGGGATTTGCACAGCGGCGGTCCCGGCAGCGGTATCTTCCTCTCCCATGACGGCGGCGCCACCTGGGCGCGCGTTGTCGGCCACGGACTGCCCACCTATCCGATCGGCAAGACGGCTGTGGCCATAGCCCCCAGCGATGGCGAACGCATGTACGCTCTCATCCAGGACAAGCACCCCGGCTTTTACCGTTCGGAGGACGGCGGCCGGAGTTGGCGCTTGGTAAATCAAAACGACGAAATCAACGAGCGCTCCCCCTACTACAATCGCTTCACCGTCGATCCCGTGGACGAAGATCGCATCTATTTTGTCACCGTGGGTATCACGCGCTCGCTCGATGGCGGTGTGACCGATTCCCCCTTCGGCGGTGGCGGCGACAATCACGATTTCTGGATCGACCCCACCGATCCCAATCGTATGATGATCGCGCACGATGGCGGCGCCAGCGTCACGCTTAATCGCGGCGCTTCCTGGCAATCGGTGAATTTGCCGAACGCGCAGCTCTACCACGTCACCACAGACGACGCGATTCCTTACTTCGTTTACGCCAACGAGCAGGACAACGGAAGCTGGCGCATTGCCAGCAATAGTTGGGGCGGCGGCATCAGCGCGAAAGCGGAGCTGCGTGTTGGCGGCTGTGAGAGCGGTTTTACGGTGCCCGACCAGACCAACAATGAAATCGTATACTCCGGTTGTTACGACGGCGGCCTCGACCGCTTCGACTTGAAAACATTGCAGACGCGCGATGTAAAGGTTTGGCCTGTTTCCGAGTATGGCTGGACGCCGGCCGATGTAAAATACCGGTGGAACTGGACTTTTCCGATTGCCATTTCACCCAACGATCACAACATCGTTTACGTTGGCAGCCAATACGTTCACGAGACGACGAACGGCGGAGGCAGCTGGAAGGAGATCAGCCCCGATCTGACGCGCAACGACAAGACGCACGAGCAGAATTCCGGCGGGGTCTCGAGCGACAACCTTTTCACCTTCGATGGCGCCACGCTCTGGTCCATCGCGGAGTCGCCAAAAGCCAAAGGCCTGATCTGGGTCGGGAGCAACGACGGTCTGGTGCACATGACGCGGGATGGCGGCGCGCACTGGACGGACATTACCGACAAGCTGCCGAATCTGCCTCACTGGGCGACGATCAGCAATATCGAGCCTTCGCACTTCGATGCGGGCACGGCTTATCTTGCCGCCGACGATCATCTACAAGGAAACAACGATCCGCTGATCTACAAGAGCACGGATTATGGCACGACGTGGACCTTGATCAGCGGAGGCATTCCGAAATCGGTGTTCAGCTACATTTCCTGCGTGAAGGAGGACCCGAAGCGCCAGGGTCTGCTCTTCGCCTCGAGCCAAAATTCCGTTTATTTCTCGATTGACGAAGGGAAGAACTGGACGCTATTGCAGAACAACATGCCGCACGCTCCGGCTTCCTGGATTGATGTTCAGGCACGCTTTGGCGATTTGGCCGTTTCCACCTACGGCCGCGGTCTGTGGGTGATGGACGACATCACCCCCCTGCGCGAATTGACGCCGGAAGTCTTGAATTCGGACGTACATCTGTTCACGATCCGCCCAGCGTATCGCTGGAAGCCTGAAGGTGGCTACGGCGCCGGAGGGCGCGGGGCCGGTGGCGCGCAGCCGCCGCAATACGGAGCCGACATCAATTATTTCATTAAGAATGGTCCGCCGATGGCCACGGAGGGCGCGAGCGGTGGTCTTGGTGGCGGCCGCGGCGGCCGTGGGGCCGGCGGGGGTGCTGGTCAAGCGGGCGAAGCGCCACGCGGTAGTGAGAATGGCGGAGGGCGGCAGGGCGTCACCGTCACAATTCTCGATTCCGAAGGCAAGACCATTCGCGTCCTGCGCGGCACCAACAATGCCGGCATCAATCGCGTCTGGTGGGATCTGCGATATGAAGCTCCGCACCAGCCTCTACTGGTGACGCCGCCTCCCGACGCGCCTTGGGTCGAGACGAACACCCAGGGCCGCCGCATTCGCACCTGGGATCTGGATTTTTCCTTCAACGCGCCGGTGGCGCCTCCCGGAAAATACACGGTGCGGTTGACGGTGAACGGGCAAACCTCCGAGCAGCCGTTGGAAGTAATCAAGGATCCCCGTTCGGCCGGAACGCCGGAAGATATTCGCGCACAAGTGAATTTCGGTCTGCAAATCCGCGATTCGATGGAGACCTTGGCCGGTCTGATCGGCCGCACCGAATGGATCAAGCGGCAGGCGAGCGAGAATATTGCGCTGCTGGGATCGAGTCCGCAGCAGGCTCAGCTTGCCAAGGCCGCGCGCGAACTCGAGGACAGGGCCGTCAAGACCGAGGCGCCCATGTTTGACATTTATCTGACCGGCGCGCGCGAGGACCAATTCCGCAATCCGGACCAGCTATGGGAATGGCTCGCTACTCTCAATCGCGAGATCACCGAAGACAGCGCTGATTTCCCGCCGACCCAACAGCAGATCGACGTTTACAAAATGCTGACGGAGAAACTTCAAGCCGTGCAGGCCGGGTTTGACACGCTGTGCAAAAAAGATGTGGCGGAGTTCAACTCCCTGATGCAACAGAACAAGCTCGCCGGCATTTCTGTACCTCCGGCATCCGCGTTGACGTTTGCTCCAGCGCAGCGCTCTATCTTTGGTGATTTCCCGGTCGGGGCGACGGTACCGGAAAGTCCCAACAACTAACAAATGTCAAATTTCTTTGGATGAGAGCGCCTTGGCCGTTCCAAGGCGCTTTTGCTTAGAGTCACAAGCTGTTCGAAACGCCGGGAGCAAAAAGCTCTCTCACTCGTAACGCAAAGCTTCCATCGGATCGACTTTCGAAGCACGCCTCGCCGGTAAGTAGCACGCTGCAAGTGCCACCCCAATTAGAATTGTACAGACCGCTAAGAACGTTTCCGGGTCGTCCGGTTGGACGCCGTATAGCAGCCTTGCCAACAGCCTGGTAAGCGCAAGCGCTGCCGCCAATCCGATTGCGGCTCCCAGCAGAGCGGGCCGCATCCCATCGCCAACCACCATTCCCAGCACGTCGCGCTTTTTCGCGCCGAGCGCCATGCGGATGCCGATCTCGTTCGTCCGCTGCGCGACACCGTAAGAAATCACGCCATAAATTCCCACGCTCGCCAGCACCAGGGCGATCGCCGCAAAAAGCCCGAAGAGCCATACGCTGAACTGCTGCTTCGCCACGGAAGCGGCCACGATCTCATCCATCGTGAAGACGCCCGAAATGGGCACCTGCGAATCCACGGTCGCAATATCTTGCCGGACCGCCCCCGCAATGGTTGCCGGATCGCCCGCGGTTCGGACCACCAAGAGCATGTCGGAATCCGTGAATTGCGTGTTGGGCAAATAGATCTGGATCGTGTGTGGAGCGTCAAGCCCTTGGTGTAAGACGTCTCCAACGACTCCCGCTACGGTGCGCAGCGGCCCTTTATCATCGCCAAAGCGAAGACGCTTGCCCACAGCGTCACCCGCGGGCCAAAACTGTCGCGCCAGAGCCTCATTGACGATCACCACCTTCGCCGAATCCGCGCGATCGGCTTCGTTGAACGCGCGGCCGCTCAAAAGTGGAATGCGCATCGTGCGCAGATAGTCGGGGGAAATCGAGTAACGATCGGCGCTCGGATCGTCCTCCGGGTTTGGCGCGGATTTGCCCTCCACGTGAATTCCGTAGCGGTCCATATTTCCGCCCAGCGGAATCTGGCTCACGACGGCTGCCGATTCCACACCGGGCAACGTTCGCACGCGTTCGAGCACTTCATCAAAAAAAGCGATCGCCGGCGCGTCCGCCGCCTTTGGCCCCCACAACGAAATGCCCATCGTGAGTGTGTGCGAAGGATCGAAGCCCGGCCTCACGTCCAATAGCCGCGCAAAGCTCTTCATCATCAGTCCGGCGCCCGCCAGCAACACCAGGGCCAGCGCCACATCGGCAACCACCAGCAAATCGCGCAGGCGATGCCGTTCATTGCCTGGCGTGCTCTTCCCGCCCTCTTTCAGTGTGGTGTTTACGTCTGTACTCGAAGCGCGCAGAGCGGGAGCGATGCCAAAAATCAAACCGGTTAGAACCGAGACCGCCAGCGTGAACGCAAAAGCCCGGGCATCGATCTGAATATTCTCCAGACGCGGAAGATTTCCGAGCCGCAGCGTGCGTACGAGCGCGATGCCACCGATGGCAAAGAGGAAACCCAGCAGCCCGCCCAGGAGGGATAGGGTCAGACTCTCCGTCAGGGACTGTCGGATCATCCGCTTGCGCCCGGCCCCAATGGCCGCACGTAACGCCATTTCCCGCCGCCGCCGCGCCCCAAAGCCCAGCATCAAATTGCCCACATTTACACACGCGATCAGCAACACGAAGCCAACCGATCCCAGCAGCGCCCACAACAGCGGCCTTACATCGCCCACGAGATAATCTTTTAGCGGCGTCAGGATAATTCCCGGCGTGGAATATTCCTTCGGATAGGCGCGTACCAAATTCTCTGAAATTCGTTTCATGTCCGTGCTCGCTTGGCTCAGCGATACGCCATCTCGCAACCGCGCAACTGCACGCAGGTGCCGGCAGTTGCGGCAGGCATAGGGCAGTGAAGCGTTGTAAGCGAGCGGCGTATAAATTTCCGCCGGCTTCGTGGGATCGAAGGAGAATACCGAGGGGAAATTCGCCGGCAACACGCCGACAATTGTGTATTGCTGGCTCCCCAGTTGAACTGGTTTGCCAATGACCGTGGGATCGCCACCAAAACGGCGCTGCCAAAAGCTGTGGCTCAGCACCGCGACGAAATTATTCCCCCGCACATCTTCCGCGGGCAGAAAACCGCGGCCTATTTCAGGATGTACTCCCATCACGTCAAAGAACTGTGCTGAGGCCCGAAAACCATTCAAGGTTTCTGCGTCATGCGCGCCAATGAAAGTCGGCGTCCAAAAACTCAGCGCCGCCATACCGCTGAACGAATGATTGTCCTGGCTCCAATCCATAAATGTCGGCCAACCGGTGTTGGTCCGCGAGCCGTCCGTATCGCGCTCCCAGATCATGGTCAGCTGATCTTGCTTTGGAAACGGCAGCGGCCGCAGAAGCACGCCGTTCACCACGCTGAAGATCGCCGTGTTCGCGCCAATCCCTAAAGCCAAGGTGAGTAGTGCGGCGGCCGTAAAGCCCGGGTTGCGGCGCAATATGCGAAACGCATAACGAAGATCCGGCGCCGCGGATTCGAGCCAAGCCACGATGTCCATATCTCGCGTCTCCTCTTTCAGTAGCGCGGAGTTGCCGAAACGCTTTTGCGCGGCGTAACGCGCTTCCTCTCCATCCATGCCGCCGGCGACATTGTCATCGCAACGCATAGCGATGTGCGCTTGCAGCTCTTCATGAATCTGGCGGTTCAATTCCTCGCGCTTCCACAACCCGCGCAGGCGGCTAAGTAACGACATCGCGCACCTTTCTTTTCGCTCTATGAATCACTCGTAGCGCAGCGCCACCATCGGATCGACATGCATAGCCCGGAATGCGGGAATTGCGGCTGCCGCCAGCGATATAAGGATGGTGAGGAAAGCTGCCGCAAAGTAGATCGAAGGATCAAAAAAACTGACGGTCACAAGCATGCTGGAGACGGCCCGCGCCAGAAAGATTGCCGTGAACGAGCCGGCTAGGATTCCGGCCAACGCAAACCGCAGGCACTGCGAGGCGATGATTCGAATGATGTCCGCAGACTGAGCACCCAGCGCCATGCGAATGCCAAGCTCGCGCGTACGCTGTGCCACCGAATACGCCATTACGCCGTACAGACCGATGCAAGCCAGCAGAATCGAAATGCTTGCGAGGATCGTCAGGAGGCTTGCGGTGATTTTCTGGCCAAAGAGCGATCCCGAAATGTAGTCGCCTAACGAAACGGCGTCCAGGATCGGTACGCTGGCATCCACCGATTGCGCCTGCCTGCGCAATTCCTGGATCGCCAAATTCGTGGGACCGGACGTGCGCACATAAAACGCGAGCCCCATTTCCGGCCGATAAATCTGGCGCTCGGATACGTAAAAGAAGGGCTCCGGGTTTTCCGTGAGCCGGTTCACCTTGACGTCATCAACAATACCGATGATGGTGAACCAATGCCCCCATCCCTGCACCTTGGTCCCGATTGGTTCCTGGTGTGGCAGGAAGTGGTGGACAAACTCCCGGCTTACGATCATCACCGGCGGATGACTCCTATCGTCAAGCAAATTGAAATCGCGTCCCTCGAGCATGGGTATCTTCAATAAGCGAAAATATCCCGGCGCCACGAGACTTCGGTAAATCTTCATGTTCTCGCTAGGCGCAGGAACATAACCCTGAATCTGGAGATCTTCCCAGGAGCCAGCATCCAGGCTAAGCGGTATGTAGTCGGAATAAGTTACGTCCGTCACTCCGGACTGCGCCTCCAGTTGGCCGCGCAGGCGGCGGCAAAAGGCGTCGGCTTGCTCAGCATCAAAGCCTGCCGCAGAAAGATTGAAGCGCGCGAGCGCCACATGGCCCGGATCGAAACCCGGCTGAATTGCCTTGGTAAGGAAGAACGTTTTCAGGAAGAGTCCAGCGCCGATTACGGCGATCACCGCGAGCGCCACCTCCGCCGTCACCAAAAGGCCCCGCAATCGCTGTGAGGAACCGCCCGCGGTTCCGCTCCTGCCGCTCTCCTGGAGCCGTTCGTTCAAATTTTCCCCGGTAGCGCTTAACACCGGTGCGAGGCCTGCCAGTGCTGCCGTTAGAAATGCCAGTCCTGCGGAAAACCCGAGAACCGTGCCGTTGATCGCGGGCCGCAGCAAAGGTGGTGCGGCGCTGGCTGGCAGAAGCAGACGCAAGGAGCCGCCCAGCAGCGATGTGAGCCACAAAGCAACCAGCGATCCCAGAAAGGCGAGCAACCCCACCTCCGTCAGGAGTAGTCCAGCCAGTCGTGCCCGGCTTGCTCCGAGTGCGAGGCGCACGCTGAACTCTTTTCGCCGGCCGGTGGCACGAGCCAACAGCAGATTCGCGATATTCGCGCACACAATTAATAGAACCAGCACGCTGGCGCCCATCAATAAACTTAACGGCCCGCGCAACGAGTCTTGAATCCCGTAGTGGGATTTCCACATCGGTAGCAACGTGGCGTTCATGCCCTCATTCGTATCTGCGTCTGCCTTAGCCATGCGCGCGGCGAGCGCGCTGATATCCGTCCGCGCCGCCGCGATGCCAACGCCAGGAGCCAACCGGGCAAGCACGCGGAACGTTCGCCACTTCCGGTCCCGCAGCGCGGAATCCCCCGTCGCGGTTAATTGGCCAAACATGGTGGCCGGTACCCACATGTCAAAGGAAAGACCGGGCATCGAGCCGTGGAATGTTTCTGGAGCGACTCCGATAATCGTGTAGGGAAGCTGATCGATGCGCAGCGTGGTTCCAATGACGTGCGGATCAGCGTGATAGTGGCTCGTCCAATAAGGGTGGCTGATCACGACCACCGTATGCGCATTCTGCACGTCGTCGCTTTCGGCGCGATCGAAAAATCGGCCGAGTTCAGGCCGTACCTCGAGCACATCGAAGAAGTTTCCCGAGACCATTTCGCCCCAGCCGTGCTCGACATAAGGGGTATTGCCAACGGCGAGGGGGACCGCGTCTGCGACGCTCATCGATTCGATCAGTTTTGAATTGTCCCGAAAATCGCGGAAATCAAGGTAAGAGGTCGGCACCCACTCACGGGATGGCGTGAGTGATTCGAGCGCCACCACTTTTTGAGGGTCGCTGGCGCCGGGCAGCGGGTTTAGTAGCGTCGCCTCGATCCAACTGAATACCGTGCTGTTCGTGCCGATGCCAATGCCCAACGTAAGCACAGCAACGGTGGCAAGGACCGGGGATTTACGCAGAATACGTCCGGCGTAACGGAGGTCACGCGCCAGAGTTTCAAGCCAAATGATCAAGTCGATTTGCCGGGTGTCCTCCTGGATCTTCGTGGAATTGCCGAAACGCCTTCGCGCGGCGTCGTGTGCTTCTTCCGCGCCCATCCCGCGAGCCATGTTGTCATCGGAGCGCATGGCGATGTGCGCTTGCAGCTCATCATTCAAATCCGCATCCAGTTCATCCCGGCGCCACAACCCACGCACTCTTGAGAATAAAGACATTTTCGGCCACCTCTCTCCTGCCCTCCACTACTCGTGCCGCAACGCCGTCATCGGGTCCACGCGGGTCGCACGCCGCGCAGGCAAGTAGCTCGCCACGAATGCAACGCCGGCCAATAATGCGACGGCGATAGCGACGGTTCCAGCGTCATGCGCCTGCAAACCAAAGAGCAGCCCCTGCACAAGGCGCGTGGTTAGCCACGCAATCCCCACGCCGGCTACCGTGCCGATCACGACGATCACGCCTACATCCCTCATCACAAGTCCAATGATCGCCCCGTGCCGCGCGCCCAACGCCATGCGAATGCCGATCTCCTTCTGCCTCTGAAGCACCAAGTAGGCCAGCACGCCGTAGAGACCAACCATCGCAAGCAAGAGTGCCAGCGCCCCGAAAAATCCCGAGAGCGTGGCTAACAGCCGCTCTTGCACGATGGAATCGTCCACCTGCTGCGCGAGGGTGCTGAAATCAAGTGCGATGGATTTGTTTACGCTACCGATGATCTGCTCCACGGCAGGCGCCAGCAGCGAGGGCTGGCTCGCAGTACGGACCACGATGTTCAAGCGCTCCGCACCTTGCGGCAGCTGGGCTAGGGGAAAATACGCAATCGGCGGAAAATCTTCGCGTAGGGATTCGTACTTCGCGTCGCGAACCACGCCGATAATTTCGATGGGCCCGGAAAGGTTGGTCGCCGTCGCGTATCTCCGGATCGTCTTGCCGATCGGGTCGGCGCCGGGGAAGAATTTTCGCGCCAGCGCTTGATTGACGACCGCAACGGTCGGAATCGTGCCGGTATCGCGATCGTTGAAATCTCGGCCCTCGAGCATGGCTGTACGCATGGTGTTAAAGTAGCCGGGCGCCACGTAGTTCAAGTCCACATCCGCATCTTGTCCCGTGGGGGCGTGGCCGCCCTCCACCACGATCATATCGTCCCAAGTGTTGCCGCTCACCGGCGTCAGCACGGACTGGCTCACCCCAGTCACACCGGGGAGCGCCTGAATGCGCCGCACAATTTCCGAGGAATCCGCGGTCCGCTCTGCGTCCGCGGCGTTTACATCGTGAAAATTGAGATGTGCCAGCAGCACATTGTCGCGGTCAAAACCAGCATCGAGGGTCGTGAGTTTGGTAAAGCTGCGCACAAAAAGCGCCGCGGTGATCACCAGCACCAGAGAGATGGCCACCTGCATCGCCACACTCCAGCGTCCCGACCGGAACCGCGTGTCACCTGGCGCATCCGCACCGCCGCCTTTCATCGTGTCCGCCAGAGAGATTCGCGTCGAGCGAAAAGCCGGCAGCACGCCAAAGAGCACGCCGGTAAGCACGGCCACCGCTGCCGTGAAACCCAGCACACGCGCGTCGAGCGACAAGTCCAGATAAATCCGGTTGTGCTGCGTCGAGATGTAACGCACCAGAAGCCGGCTGCTCCACCGCGCCACCAGGACCCCAAGTGCCGCTCCGGCAAGCGAAAGAGCCACGCATTCCGTCAGCAACTGCCGCACGATCCGCATGCGCGAAGCGCCCAACGCCAGCCGCACGCTGATTTCCTTGCGGCGAAAGGCTGCTCTCGCGAGCATCAGGCTGGCGATATTGGCGCAGGCGATCAGCAGTACCAACGCGGCGATGCCCATCAGCATCTCGAGCGGCAAAGCATAATTTCCACGAAAAAAGGAAGGGCCCGTGGCTCCCGGCAGCGCGACAAATTTCCAGGTGCGAAAACTGCGCTGCTGTACCGGATTCCACACCATCGGAACGGTGGCCGCAAAAACTTGAGGAGAAAGAGCTTCTAGGTGTGCCGAAATCTGGCTCAAGGTCAAACCGCGTTTCGGACGCCCCATCACCTTAAACCACCAGTTGTGCCGTTGATCCAGCGAGGAATTTTTCCCATTAACGATTGCTTCCGAGCAAATAGGGGCGGCCACGTCAAACGCGGTGCCAACCTCCGTTCCGAAAAAGCCGGGGGCGGAGACGCCGACGATCTGAAAAGGATGTCCATCAATCGGAATCGTGCTGCCGACGGCGCCCGGGGCTCCGCCGAAATGATCCTGCCAGAAGCCATAGCTCAATACGGCCACGCCAGGGCACCCGCGTTGGTCATCGTCTGGGGCGAGCAAGCGACCCGCTGCGGGCCGCGCACCGAGGGTCGTAAAGTAATCGCCACTGACGTACATTCCGCGCGCAGTTTGCACGACCCCGCCTTGCGCCAAATTGAACGGGCTCGTCCCCCACGCGAAAAGACCGGAAAAGACGTCTTGATGATCTCGCAGCGCTTCCCATAGAGGGTTTGTGTAGGACGTGCGATGCCCGTTTCCAAAATTCGGCGTAAGCATGCCGACTTGCACCAACTCCTCAGGGTGCTGCACCGGCAGCATCCGGAGCATTACCGAGTCCACCAGGCTGAAAATCGCTGTGTTGGCGCCGATGCCGAGCGCCAAGGTGAGGATCGCGACCGCGCTGAAGGCAGGACTCTTGCTCAGCGTGCGCAGGGCGTAACGCAGATCCTGCGCCACGGTTTCCAGCCACTGAATCACATCCATACGTCGTGCCTCCTCTTTCAGTAGTGTCGCATTGCCGAAGCGTCGTTGCGCGTCGTAGGGCGCTTCCTCGGCACTCATTCCAGCGCGAATGTTGTCGTCAGAGCGCATCGCGAGATGTGAACGCAGTTCTTCGTTCAGATCCGCATCCAATTGATCCGGCCGCCACAACCCACGGAGTCGAGCGAAGAAAGACATATCGCACCATTCCTTATGCCAACTGCAGCACGGCTGCGACCGCGCGCGTCAGGTCGGCCCAGTTCTTCTCTTCCTCGGCAAGTTGTTTTCTACCCGCGGCCGTCAGCCGGTAGTAGCGCGCACGGCGATTGTTTTCAGTGACGCCCCACTCGGCGGCAATCCAGCCGTCCTGCTCCATGCGGTGCAGCGCGGGATAAAGGGAACCTTCTTCCACGCGCAGAAAATCATTTGAAACTTGCTGGATCCGCAGTGTGATTCCGTAGCCATGCATCTGCCCGTGTTGCAGAGTTTTGAGCACGAGTAGCGCTAGCGTTCCCTGCAGAACGTCATTCTTACCTTTCGTCACGGAGGCAGCCTCCCATAGACAGCTATAGGTATAGACGACGGAGATGGTTAAAATGTTCGCAACGTGGGCTGGAAATCTCGAGTGCATGCGCACTACGCTGACGCCATTGCGAATTTCGGGGGCAGTGCGGACTCTCTGCTATGATCAGGGTCTAGGTATCTACTTGCGCGAAGACTTTGTTTTCTTGCACTTACAATGAATGAAATATTATTTAAGCGCACGCATCTTCCGGTCCCGGCGGAGCGTGCTTTCCAGTGGCACGTCGAGGCGGGTGCGCTCGAACGCCTAACGCCGTCGTGGGAAGAAGCAGGGGTGATCGCTTACATCGGGCGCGCAGACCAAGTTGGTTCGCGCGTCACGCTTTCTGTTAAAGAAGGCCCGTTTCGAAGAAAGTGGATTGCGGTGCATACGGCCTGCGAGCCGGGCCGCATGTTCCGTGACGAGCAAGTCTCGGGACCGTTTTCGCGTTGGGTGCATACGCACAGCTTTGTCCCGGATGGTGAGAATGCGAGTTGGCTCGAAGACCGGGTTGAATATAAGCTTCCGCTAGGCTGGCTCGGCCGAATTGTGGCCGGCGCCTACATCCGGTGAAAATTGGAGCGTCTGTTTGAATATCGGCACCGCGTCACGTTGCAGGCCCTGAGCGTCCACCCTGGGGAAACGTTATGAAGGAACTCATTCGAGTCGTCCTATTAATCCAAGGCGCGGAGGAAGCTCGCCTGCGCAAGCCTTTTGAAGAGCTTGCGCAAGCTTTGCGCAATGAACTGGGCAAGGATCGCGTGCGCCTCGCTTATCTGAAGGCCACGGCGCCGAGCCTGGCCGAAGTCGCAGAAGAGGCCGCAAACGATGGCGTCACGCGCTTACGCATTCTTCCTCTTTTTCTTGAGCCGGGAGGCCCGCTCGAACGGGAGATTCCCGAACAGGTGGCTGTGGTGCGCGGCCAGACCCCGCAAATTGTGGTCGAAGTGCTGAAATCGGTGGGGGAACACCCGCGCATGCGAACCCTATTGCACGCGTTGGCCCGCGAGGCAGCCAACTTCTAACGCACCAAATCCCCGCCGTGTTGCGCTTCGTTGACTTCCACGCTTCATCGGTTTCCGTGAATTCCCCGCTTGGTGTACATTGAGATGTGGCACCACTCTTTCAGGAACTGTTATGACGCCAGTCAAGCCCGCGCAGCAAACTTCGGATCAGGAAACATCCTCCGCTCGCCGTGATTCATTGACGATCACCGATAACCGCACCGGCAAGACCTACGAGGCCCCGATTAGCCATGGCACGATCAAGTCGCTTGATCTGCGCCAGATTAAAGCCGGCCCGGACGATTTCGGCTTGATGTGCTACGACCCAGCCTTCAACAACACGGCGTCATGCACCAGCCGCATCACCTACATTGACGGAGATAAAGGCATCCTCCGCTACCGCGGGTATCCCATCGAGGAACTCGCCGAAAAGAGCACCTACCTCGAGACGGCGTACCTGATTCTCCACGGCGAATTGCCTACCAAAGAGCAACTTGCGGACTGGACCTACCACATCACGCACCATACGTTCATCCACGAGAGCATCAAGAAGTTTCTCGACGGATTTCACCATGACGCCCACCCGATGGGCATGATGATTTCGACGATTGCCGCGCTCTCCACTTTTTATCCGGATGCGAAAGATATCTTCAACGCCGAATCGCGCCGCAAGCAAACGTGGCGTCTGATCGGCAAAATGCCCACACTCGCGGCGTTTGCTTACCGTCATAGCTTGGGGATGCCCTACGCATATCCGGATAACGATCTGAGCTATCCGGGTAATTTTCTGAACATGCTCTTCCGCACGACCGAGCTGAAATACAAGCCCAATCCAACCATCGAGCGCGCGTTAGATATTCTTTTTATCCTGCACGCGGATCACGAGCAGAATTGTTCGGCCAGCGCCATGCGCGGTGTGGGCAGTTCGCACGCCGATCCGTTTTCCGCCACCGCGGCAGCCACGGCCGCGCTCTACGGACCGCTCCACGGCGGCGCCAACGAAGAAGTGCTGCGCATGCTGATGGAAATCGGCTCTCTCGCCAATGTGCCTGCCTATTTGAAGCGCGTCAAAGCCGGCGAAGTAAAGTTGATGGGCTTCGGCCACCGCATTTACAAGAACTACGATCCGCGCGCCCGAATCATCAAAGGCGTGGCGTATCAGGTGTTTGACGTGATGGGGAAGAATCCGCTGCTCGAGATTGCGCTGGAATGCGAACGCATCGCGCTCGAGGACGATTACTTCGTCTCCCGCAAACTCTATCCCAATGTGGATTTTTATACGGGTCTGATCTATCAATCCATGGGTTTTCCCATGACCATGTTTCCGGTTCTCTTTGCCATTCCTCGCACTTCGGGCTGGATCGCGCAGTGGCAGGAAATGCTGCTTGACGCTGAACAAAAGATCGCGCGTCCGCGGCAAGTCTATCTGGGTTATGACCAGCGCGCCTACGTGGGGCTGGAGGAGCGCCACTAACTGCCGGTACTGCCTCGTCGAGGGTGCTCTGTAGGAGTCACTGGTCGCATCTCACCGCTTTTATCTTTTCTGTTTGACTTCTTGATAGCACAGGTCACAATAGGCCTATCCCCTTCCTTTAGTTCGGGCTTCTGAAGCCCGGGCTCTTCACAACAATTCTCAGACACTGGATCGGTCTCGCAGCGGAGCATTATCGTGCGACTTTCCGGCGATTGACGCAGCGGCATCGGAGCTGCGGGTGGCTGCGGGTTTCCGCGCAGCCCGTCTTCCTGGAGCCTTTATGGAAACGCGCGAAGATGTGGCAATTCGAAAAATCTTGATCGTTGAGCACGATTCCTCAGACGCCGAGCTGTACCGCCGCGTCCTGCAGCGCGCTAACGGACAGTTCCAAATCGACGTGGCTGCGAGCAAGGAGGATTACCTCGCCCGAATTCGCCAGAGTAACTACGACGTCGTGCTTTCCGACTATCGTATGCCGGGGTGGTCCGGCCTCGAGGCGTTGGCCATGCTGCGGAGCGAAGGCAAAGAGACGCCTCTTCTTCTGGTCACCGGCACACTAGGGGATGAGGTCGCCGTCGAGTGCATGAAGAAAGGTGTCGCCGACTACGTTCTCAAGGACCGCTTGGCGCGTCTTCCCATGGCCATCGAGCGCGCCATTGGTGAAGAACATTTGCGTGAGGATCGCGCGCGCGCCGAAAATCTCCAGCACTTGAGCGAGAGCGGCCTGCAGTTCCTCTTCGCCAGCCATCCGCTGCCGATGTATGTCTACGATCTGGAAACTTTTCAGTTTCTCCAGGTCAACGACGCCGCAGTTACCTTCTATGACTTTACCCGCGAGGAATTCTCGTACTTGAAGGCCTTCAATCTCCGTGCGGACGACGCCTCATTCGGGCCGCTGCGCGAAAGCCACGCCGATGCCGCCGCGGAATGGTTCTCGGGGGAATTTCGACACCGCAAGAAGAACGGCTCTGTTGTCGACGTCCATATCGTGCGTCACTTGATCAACTACGAAGGGCGCAAGGCGGGCCTCAGTGTGGTTCAGGACATCACTGCCCGCAAGCGCGGCGAGCTGGAAATTGTATCGCGGGCCCGCCAACAATCCGCACTGGCGGGGTTGAGCCAGCAAGCTCTCGAGGGACTGGAACTTGGCAAGATTTTTGGCGAGGCCGCGCAAATGGTGGCGCTCGTCTTAAGCGTGGATTTCGTCGATATTATGGAATGGAGGCCCTCCGAAAACTCTCTCGACCTCCGCGCCGCAATGCCCGCCGCAGACGCTCCGGTTAGAATCGGTGATGGCCGGAACTCTCATTCCGGTTATACGCTCCTCTGTGGTGGGCCCATAATTCTAGAGGACCTGCGCATCGAGACGCGCTTCCGCTCCCCCCGCTTGACCGCACGAGAGGTTGTTAGTGGGCTGGGCATCGTAATACCTGGCCCGGACCATGCCTTTGGCGTGCTCGGGGCCTACAGCAAGACCTGGCGCAGGTTTTTCAGTCACGAACTCCAATTCCTCCAGGCGACCGCGCATCTCCTGGCAACGGCCTTGCAAAAACGAGCGTCCGAGGAAGCCTTGCGGCATTCAGAAACGCGCTATCGCGAGCTCTTTGAGAACGCCACCTATGGAATTTATCGCGCTTCGATCGGCGGAAAATTCTTACAGTTGAACGCAGCGCTCGTTCGTATCCTCAAATATTCCTCCAAGCAAGAGCTTATGGATCAGCCCGCTAACGCGGTCTACCGCAATCCGGGTGACGCCGATCGGTTGATCGAGGAATATTGTCAGTTTGGATGTGTGCACGGTGTCGAAGTGGAGTGGACCTGCAAAGACGGCTCCTTTACCACCGTCCGTCTTTCCGGCCGAGCCGTGCTCGACGAAGGTGGCAATCCCGAAGGCCTGGAAATTATCGTTGAGGACGTGGCCCAACGGCGCGCTCTCGAACGGCAGCTTCGACTGGCGCAAAAATTCGAGGCGATCGGCCAACTCGCCGGTGGCATCGCACATGACTTCAATAACGTGATCGGCGCGATCATGGGCTGGGCGGAATTGGGCGCCGAACAAGCCACGGGCGAATCCAGGCTTCAGAGCTACTTCGCGAAAATCGGCGAACAATCTACGCGCGCGGCATCTCTTACCCGCCAGTTGCTGGCCTTCGCGCGCCGTCAGATTCTCGAACCTCAAACAATTGACGTAAACCATGTAGTCACCGAGGTGCTCAGCCTCTTGGAGAAGGTGATCGGCGGCAACATTGAAATCGAAACGCGCCTTGGGTGCGGATTGGCGGCCGTCCGCGCCGATCCCACGCAACTGGAACAGGTGCTTCTAAATCTCTGCGTGAACGCTCGCGATGCCATGCCGCAAGGCGGCCGACTGACGATTGAAACCCGTGAGGTTAATATAGGGGAGGACTCCAGCCGCTCCGTTCCTGGTCTCGCCATCGGTCGTTACATCGAACTGTCCGTCACTGACAATGGTATCGGGATGGATGCCGCCACGCGTGACCGCATTTTCGAGCCCTTCTTCACCACCAAAGAGCCCGGCCGGGGGACCGGACTCGGGCTCGCCACGGTGTTCGGAATCGTCAAACAACATGACGGCCATATTCACGTGGAAAGCGCGCCGGCAAAGGGCGCTTCCTTTCGAGTGTTATTGCCGGCCGCGTGTACTGCTGGACCGCTCGCGGTTCCCGCGCAGGCCGAGCCGGAAGTCTTGCGGGGCGGCACGGAAACGCTTCTGCTTGCCGAAGATCATGAGGGTCTGCGCGAAATCGCGCGTGTGGCGCTCGAACGCAGGGGTTATCGTGTTTTGATTGCTTCGGATGGAAGTGAAGCGGTCGCCGTTTTCCGGGAACATCAGGCGGAAATCGCTCTCGCGATCGTCGACCTCGTAATGCCTCACATGGGGGGACTCGCGGCCGCCGAAGCTTTGCGTGAATTGCAACCCAATCTTCGCCTGATTTTTACCACCGGATATACGTCGGAGTCTGCCGCCCTCGTGAATGCTGTTGCCAGGGGCGAAGTCGTTCTAAACAAACCATATGAGCCAGCAGTGCTCGCGCGAAAGGTGCGCGAGTTGCTGGATCGTGCCGTGAGCGAGCCCAAAGGGACGCCGATGGCGGTGCGGCCACCTGAACCCTTGAAGCGCCCACAAGGTGCTTGACAATTCAACCGGCACTATGTTATTTGGAATATCAAGAAGTGTAGGACGCGAGTGGGCACCTTGCCTGGATGCAATCAACGGTGCTCTAGGGAGCAAGTAAGCAGAGCTTCTTTTCCATAGTCATTAAAGAGTTTTTTCCGGCAACACCCCACCCCACCCCGGGAGGTGAAAATCGCCTGATTTTCGCCTCCTTTTCTTTTAGGGACAACATTTCCCGCTCCCAACGCTGAGAGAGTCTCGTTAACTTCGGTAAATTTTTCTATGGATTCGTTCGAGGAAGCAGTGTCTTCAGACAGAGGCGTGCACAACCGGCAGTGGCGCCGATTCTGGCCCGCCTTGTTTTGCGGCTCTCTTGTTGGCATACAGAAGCCGGTCGGCCCGTTCCAGGAACTGCTCGGGTGATTCGCCCGGTTCATATCCTACCCATCCGGCCGAAAAGCCTACGGAGAGATCCAAACCCTCATGGCGCACGCGAACGGACCGCAAGCGGTCGATCATGGTGCTAACCTGATCCGTAGGGCATTCGGGCAGTATCGCCAGAAACTCGTCCCCGCCCATTCGCACGGCGAAGTCCGAAAGCCGCACAGCGGTGAGTAGTTGCTTGCCGAATTCGCGAAGCACCTCGTCCCCGGCAGGATGCCCGTGCCGGTCATTGATTTCCTTGAAATTGTTCAGGTCGAAAGAAATCACGGTAAGAGGGTGGCCGTAGCGCTTGGACCGGGACGCTTCGGCTGCTAGACGCTGTTCGGCAAAGCGCCGGTTGTAAAGCCCGGTCAAGGGATCGATCGTCGCGAGCCGGTGAAATTCCTCGGCGCGCAGCCGCAGCCGGCCCATCACTTCAAGTTGCTCGGAGAATTGCCGCCGCAGCCTCTTGATTTCCCACTGCTTGTAAATCGTGTAGGTATTGAAGAGCAGCACCAGGCCCACCAACCCGCGCACCGCCTCGTTCATGCTGTATTGCAGTAAAGGGTCCTGTACTTTAACGAGATCGGGAAAACTGAGCGAGACCACGGCAAACGTCAAGAGCAGCATCACGATGATGGCCACCACCCACAGCCACCAGTCGCGACGCTCCAATCTTTTCAGGTTTGCCTGGATTTCTTCCAGGCGGTTTTCGGGGGGCACATCCAATGGCATCGGCTGGCTGCTCATTGTTCGCTTATGTCGTGATCGGGAAACCGCTCGCGAAGGTGATTATACAGGTGGAAGGTCCTCGCGCTGGAAGGAAAACGCAAGCGTTACTGTTTGCGGATTGGACGCAGACCGTACTATGTACTGAAGTACGGGTTCCGCCATTTCCCGTTAAGAGCCTTCGCCTCTTCTGCTCCGATACGTTGCGCGTAAGTTTTTCCGCTGCGCCTGACCCGGCGTATAATGCTCAGGCGATGAAACTCGGTTCACCCGGAGCCTTTGTGAATATGTCAGGAGATCATGTGAAACTCGAGATCGATGCCCACTCGCAGGGTGACATTATGATCGTTGAGCCTCGCGGGCGCGCCACGCTTGGCGAAAACAGCGAAGCCCTCGATCACGAACTGCAGCGCCTCGCCGCGGACGGCTGGAAGAAAATGCTTGTGAATCTCACCGGCTTGATCCAGATGGATAGCTCCGGGATCAGCGCGCTGGTGCGTCAGTGCACCGGTTTGACGCGCGCCGGTGGCAGCTTGCGGCTCGTATGCCCTGCGGGTCGCGTGCGCGACGCCTTGAGCGTTACGCGCTTGCTCGAAGCGATCCCCACCTATGAGACTTTGCCGGCCGCTCTCGAGAGCTTCCGGTAGTAAGGACAGTCATTTTCGGTAATTTCGCTTCTAAAACTTCGGAGCGCTACGTTGCAAAAAATCTTCCGGCAGAGCGCAGCGCAGGGTTAGGAGTTCTTTCGCAGTTCCGCGAGTACTAACTTCGCCAGGTCGCGCAGAGTTTCGAAGACTCCCAGCCCGTTCACCGCCACCGCTTCGAGCACCGGTTCGTCCTTGCGGCGCAGCTTTTCCTTCAGTTCTTCTACGGGGAGAATGTCCGGCAGATCGCGTTTATTCAATTGCATCACATATGGAATTTTTTCGAACGAGAGTCCGTGCTCTTTCAGGTGCTCCTGCAGGTTTTCCAGCGTCTCCAGATTCGCGTCCATGCGCTCTTCCTGCGAATCTGCCACAAACACCACCCCATCCGCGCCCTTAAGAATTAGTTTTCGGCTGGCCTCGTAAAACACCTGGCCGGGAACCGTGTAAAGGTGCAAGCGGGTTTTGAATCCGCGTACCGTCCCTAGATCGATTGGCAGAAAATCAAAAAAAAGCGTCCGGTCCGTTTCCGTTGCCAGCGAAATCATCTTGCCCTTTTGATTCGATCCAGTGTGATCGTAAATCCACTGGAGGTTCGCGGTCTTTCCCCCCAGCCCAGGCCCGTAGTAAACGAGTTTGCAATTGATTTCGCGGGCGGGGAAGTTGATAAAAGGCACGGAATCTCCGAGTGAGAGCTTCGATCACTTATAGCACACGCATTCCGGAGCGGCCAATGCGGGAAGAATCGCAAGTTGCGGAGCCTACAACATGTAGGAATCTCGCAAAATGTTTAAAATCGCACAAATAACCGCCGCTCCGCGCCAAAAGTGGGCCCGTTGACCCATTTATGGACCTCTGCTAGCATGCGCCTATGCCTCAACGTAAAAAGCGCGCCAAGCATCGCACGGCGCGGACGCATGCTGCGGCTGCCGGACGAGCCAAGCTCATGAAAGCAAAGATGGTTAAGAAGCCGGAGCCTTCCCGGGCACCGGCTATTGACTTGGTCGATCCTCGCGTCCAGCAGCAGCTTACTCAGTACGAAGAGGCATTGAGGCTATTTCAGCAGCAGAAGTTCTTGAAAGCAAAAGAGTTGCTTGAAAAAGTCGTCGTAGGCCCTAGCAAAGAGTTAGCGGATCGCGCCCAGGTTCACTCTCGCGTTTGCGATCAACGCATCGCGAAAGCCCCAGGCGCTTCGCTGCGTTCCCCTGAGGAACACTACCAGCAAGGCGTGGCCATGATGAATCTTGGCCGGTGGGACGACGCCCGCGAACATCTCCAGCGCGCCCGCAAGTTGGCTCCCAAGGCCGATCACGTGCTTTATGCCATGGCCGCCCTCGATTGCCTTACCGGCGAGGCTGATTCGGCCATGCAAAATCTGAAATTAGCCATCGAGCTGCGCCCAGAGAATCGTTATCACGCTCGTAATGACGAAGACTTTGCATTTCTTCAGGAAGATCCCCGTTTCACCGAATTGCTCTACCCCGAGCGTGAAAATGCCGGCGGATAGCCGCGGCTTCTACCGGTTTTGAAAAAACGCAGCCCATCCCAGGCAAACCAGGGTCGCATCGTAGTTGTGGGTGGAGGAACCGGCCTTTCCACTTTGCTGCGTGGGCTGAAGCAATATGTCCAGCGTCCGCACGAAAGTGGACGCCATCCCATTGAAGATCTGGTTGCCGTCGTCACCGTCACCGACGATGGTGGTAGTTCCGGCCGTCTGCGACGCGATTACCGCATTCTTCCTCCCGGCGACATTCGCAACTGCATGGTCGCGCTCTCCGACGACGAAGCGCTCATGAGCCGCCTGTTTCAATATCGTTTCGACGCGGGCCGTGGCCTGCGCGGGCACAGCTTTGGGAACCTGTTTCTGACCGCGCTCACCAGCGTCACCGGGGATTTCGCCGACGCGGTGCGCCTGAGCGGGCAGGTCCTCGCGATTCGTGGACGCATTTATCCCTGCACCACAAAAAACGTCGCACTCGAAGCCGTGATGGAAGATGGCCGTGTCGTTCAAGGCGAAACTCGTATACCGAAGGCGCGCGGCCGCATTGCGCGAGTGCGGCTGCTCCCGAGGCGGGCCCGGCCGTTGGCGGAGGCCCTCGAAGCGATTCGCCACGCCAGCTTAATTGTTCTCGGGCCAGGCTCTCTCTACACCAGCATCATTCCGAATCTGCTGATCTCTGGCGTGACCGATGCGATTGCCCAATCGCGCGCTTCCTGCGTGTACATCAACAATTTGATGACGCAGCCGGGCGAGACCCGCGGCTACACCGCTGCCGATCACGTTCGCGCCATTTATAAGCACACCGGCAAGCGCATCATTGATTGGGTGATCGTCAACCATCAACAACCCTCCGCCTCTCTCGCGCGGCGCTATCGCGTGCAGGGCGCCGAACCCGTTCGTGTGGACGTGCAAGAATTGCAACGGCTAGGCGTGCGCTGCGTTTTCGACGACCTCCTCGACGAGCACAGCGTCGTGCGCCACAACCCTTCGCGTTTGGCCCGTTTGCTGGTAGAGGAATTTGTCGAACGCCGCCCGCCCCGCTAGTTTCCCGCTGATAACCCTTCGGTATCCAACCGCGTCCTGCGTTTGTTGCGTGCCCTTATCGAGGCTCGTATACTTGCGTCGCTGTCGAACAGATAACGCGCGCGCTCGTGTCCGGGGTGAGGAGCTGCGCCGCGCACTGCGCCATTCCGGTGTTCCTGAGGGGGAATCCATGGTTACCGCCACGCCCGATAATGAATTCAACGTCTACGAAGCCGCCGAAGCGCGCTTCGAAGTGGCTGCCAAGCGTCTGAACTTGGAAGAAGGCCTATACCGTTACATGAAGTACCCCAATAAGGAAATCACCGTCTACATTCCTGTAACTCTCGATAACGGGCACATGGAGGTCTTCATAGGCTACCGCGTGCACCATTCGATCGTGCGCGGTCCATGCAAGGGCGGCATCCGCTTCGCACCCAACGTAACGCTCGACGAAGTTCGCGCACTTTCGGCCTGGATGACGTGGAAATGCGCTGTCGTTAACATTCCTTTCGGCGGCGCGAAGGGTGGCGTCATCTGCGATCCGGCGAAACTTTCCCAAGGCGAGATCGAGCGCATCACGCGCCGCTATACCGCTGAAATTATCGAGTTCATCGGGCCGGAGCGGGACGTTCCCGCGCCCGATCTCGGCACCAACGAGCAAACCATGGCTTGGGTCATGGACACTTACTCGATGCACATGCGCCACACCACCACGGCCGTCGTCACCGGCAAGCCCCTCGCGTTGGGTGGCTCGCGCGGGCGTAAGGAAGCGACTGGCCGCGGGCTGATGATCGTTTGTGACGCCGCTATCGCCAAACTCGGCATGAAGCGCGATCAAACGCGCGTGATCGTTCAGGGCTTCGGGAACGTCGGCTCTATGGGCGCCATGCTCATGCACGCGGCGGGTTATAAAATCGTCGGCGTCGCGGATATTCACGGCGCGCTCTACAACGAGAAGGGCTTCGACGTACCGAAGCTGATCGACTGGTGCTACACGCAGCGCAAACCGCTGCCGGAGTTTCCCGCCGGCGGCACCAAAATGACGGCGCAGGATGTGCTCTTCCAGCCATGCGACGTCCTCGTTCCCGCGGCCATCGAGAATCAAATCACCACGAAGAACGCCAATAGCGTACAGGCCCGCATTCTCTGCGAAGGCGCCAACGGTCCCACCACCGCCGCCGCCGATTCCATCATCGATAACAAGGGAATTTTCGTGATCCCCGACATCCTGGCCAATGCCGGAGGCGTCACGGTCAGCTATTTCGAATGGGTGCAGGATCGCCAGGGATTCTTCTGGCGCGAAAGCGAAGTCAACGAGCGCTTGAAAGACATCATGGAGCATTCATTCGAGGAAGTGGTGCGCTATTCCGAAGCGCATGGGGTCAACAACCGCATCGCCGCTTATATTCTAGCGATCGATCGAGTGGCCACGGCGCTAAGGCAGCGCGGCATCTACGCCTGAAGATTCATTCGCTCTGCTTTTGAGTGTCATCCCAAAGCGCGTCTTCTGTGCTGAAGAATCTGTGTGAAAGCCTCGGCGCGCGTTTTGCAATTTTCCAGAAGCCTTTGACGCCGCTTTCGTCGCACAATGTCACGCACGTCACGGAAGTATCACCCGAGGAGAAATCGCCATGCCATCGCTAAAGATCAGCCACATCATGCTCGGCGTCTCGGATCTCGCACGCTCGGTGGCCTTCTATCGCGACCTCCTCGGTCTTCCGTTGCACGCCCAGCACGAGAGCTTTGCGTTTTTTGACGCCGGCACCTGCACGTTGGCGCTAAGCGGTGGTCTCGGATCCTCCCGTGCGGACCGTGCCGGCGCGACTGAGGTCGTCTTCGGCGTGGACGATGTCCGCGCCAACTATGAAGCCTTGCGCGCCAAGGGCGTCGCGTTCATCAACGAGCCGCGCGCCGTCGCCGGCCCCATGTTCGCCGTCAATTTCACCGATCCCGATGGCCACAGCCTCTCGCTCTTCGGTCCGGAGCGAAAAACCTAAGTCTCAATATGCGGCGTACGATGCCCGCATCGTTGACACGCCGCCATCGCTGCTAAATAATGGCTTCGCCAAAGATTCGCCTGTAGCGCAACTCGCGTCGCAGCCCGCGCCAAAATGATTGCTCAACTTCACGGCGTTCTTCTCGATAAGCGCCCTAACCAGGTGTTGATTGACGTGCACGGCGTCGGCTACCAGGTGCAAATCCCGTTTTCCACCTATGGCGGCTTGGGCGATCTGCACGGCGATGTGACGCTGCTGATTCATACGCACCTTCGCGAAGACGGAATCTCTCTTTACGGTTTTCTGAGCTCGCGTGAAAAACAATGTTTTGAACTCTTGATCTCGGCCTCCGGCGTGGGCCCCTCGCTCGCGATGAAAATTCTTTCGGGCATGAACGTAGAGGATCTGATCCCGGCCGTGCGCGGCGGTGATTTAGCCGCGCTGGTAAAGATCCCAGGCGTCGGCAAGAAAACCGCGGAGCGCATCGTCGTGGACCTGCGCGATAGACTCGCCGCCATGGAAACGCACGAGCCAGCGCGTGCCGCATCGCCCGGTGGCCCGGCGGAAGACGTGATCTCCGCGCTCGTGAACCTGGGTTATGAGCAGCGTGTCGCCGAAGCCACCGTAAAGGAGATTCGCGCGGCGGGCACGGCAAAAACTTTCGACGCGCTCCTCAAGAGCGCTTTGCAAAAACTTTCCGGACCGGAGCGCGTTGCCCGCTCCGCGCGCTAGTGTGCTAGAACACTCATGAACGCGATGAAGCCCACTCCGAGAATGGATCCGCACCCGCAGCGCGTCACGTCTGGGCAAGCCTATGACGAGGACGCGCGCATTGAAATCAGCGTTCGCCCCAAGCGCCTGGCGGATTACATCGGCCAATCGCGCGTAAAAGAGAATCTTTCCATCTTCATTGAGGCCGCGCGCACCCGCGGCGAAGCGCTCGATCACGTTTTGCTATATGGACCGCCGGGTCTTGGCAAGACTACGCTCGCGCAAATCATCGCCAACGAGTTGGGCGTCGCCATCAAGACCAGCTCCGGCCCAATGCTCGAACGCAAAGGCGATCTCACCGCCGTGCTCACCGCGCTCGAGCAGCGCGAAGTTTTCTTCCTTGATGAAATTCACCGTCTGATGCCCCCGGTTGAGGAGGTCCTCTATCCCGCGATGGAGGACTATCGCATCGATTTGATCATCGGCCAGGGACCGGGCGCGCGCATCCATCCTTTTCAACTGAATCGCTTCACGTTGATCGGCGCCACCACGCGCGCGGGGCTTGTGACCGCGCCGTTGCGTTCGCGCTTCGGCATCGTCCATCGCCTCGATTTTTACGAGCCGGCCGATCTGGTACACATTGTGGTGCGCTCCGCCGGAATTCTCGGCATCGTCATCGACCCCGAAGGCGCTATGGAAATTGCGCGCCGCAGCCGCGGCACGCCGCGCGTTGCCAATCGCCTGCTGCGCCGCGCGCGCGATTTCGCGCAGGTCCGCGCCAAAGGAGAAATTACCCTCGACGTCGCGCGCGAATCGCTCCAGATGCTGGGTGTGGATGAACACGGTCTTGACGAAACCGACCGCAACCTCATGCTCACCATTCTGCAGAAATACTCCGGCGGACCCGTGGGGCTCAACACGATCGCCGCCTCCATGAGCGAGGAAGAAGACGCCATCGAGGAAATCTACGAACCCTACTTGATGCAGCTCGGCCTGCTCGACCGCACCCAGCGCGGCCGCGTGGCCACCGCTCTCGCTTACAAACACTTCGGCATGGAAATCCCGCGCCGCCAGCAGCCGCTTTTTTAGCGCCAGAAGTTCCGCATGGCAGGCCACACCGTTTATCTCTCGTTAGGTTCGAACCTGGGAGACCGCCGCGCGCAAATCGAGAGCGCTCTCGCCCTTCTGCAGAAGGAGTTCATCCGCATCGTCAAACATTCCTCGCTGTATGAAACCGAACCAGTGGACATGGTGGAGCAGCCCTGGTTCCTCAATTGCGTCGTCGAGGCGCAAACCGATCTTTCACCGCGCGAAGTGCTCGAGGCAATTCAACGCATCGAAGAACAGCTCGGCCGCGAACGCACCATTCTTCGTGGTCCCCGCACCATAGATATCGATGTGCTTCTCTATGACGCAATCGTGTTACGCGAGCCGCAACTGGAGATTCCTCATCCGCGCATGACCGGACGCCGCTTCGTGCTCGTGCCATTCGCTGAAATCGCGCCGGAGCTGGTCCATCCCACATGGCATCGCACCATCGGCGATCTTCTGGCCGCATGCGTGGACCGCAGCGAAGTCCGCGTGGTTTAGCTCGACGAAGCAAATATAGGTCTGGCGGGCCGATTCTAGCAGGTTCTGTCTGCGGTGTTGAGGTGCCTTCCGGGAACTAGAAGCCCGTTTCCGGCGTTTTCTTCTTTTTCTTCTCGCGTTCTTCCGCTTCCTGGCGCTCGTAATCCGCGATTTCTTCCTCGGTCATCATGTAATCCTCGCGCCTGGCAAACATAGCGTTGCGCGTACGATCCAGGCGCGTCGTCCGCGGCCCAATGGCTCGCGGCGTGGCGCGAAACTCGCGCTGCACTTGCCGCATCGGTTTCGTTAACGCTCCGGTTTCAAGCAGCAGGTCGCTCACTTTTTCCAGGAAGTCATGCAAGTGGTAGGGCTTCAGCAGAAAGGGAAGTCCCAGCCGCTCGAGCTCCGGCTGCGCTTCGGCAGCCAAAAAAGACGGCACTAGAAACAACACGCGCGCCGCCGCGCTATTTTTCTCCTCGATCGGGGCGAGCGCCAGATCGCACAGGATTTCGAAAACGGGTCCTTGCAGTCCCGTTCTGGCCACATTGACGATGATCAAACGCGCCTCGCCTTTCGCCAGTTCGGGCAGCACCTGATCCAGGTTCGTCACCACGCGAACATTCCAACCCTCGGAATCGAGCACTTGCTCGAGCGCGTTGTGGCTGATCACCTCGTCGTCGAGGATTAGAATGCCGATTCCGGCCAAAAGGAGGCTCCTGTGGCCAGTATAGACCCCCGCAAGAAAGCCACTCGCGCATGTTTTCCCCACGCCGCAAATACGGCACGGTCCGGGTGCGCCCGCTGCGGGCAGGTATAATCCGCGAATGGTCGCGCGAACCTTGCAGGCTGCCCGTCCGCCTTTTGGCGAAGCGCTCAAGCGTGGCCTGAGGCTTCGCTGTCCCTGCTGCGGCCGCGGCCCGCTCTATCGGCGCCTGCTCCGCATGTACCATGATTGTCCGCTCTGCGGGCTTCGCTACTATCGCGAACCGGGCTACTTCGTGGGCGCGATGATTGTGAATTATGGCGTCACCGCGTTTTTCATGATCGCGATTTACCTTGTGTCGTTGTTGCTGCCTGACTTCTGGCATGTCACTACCGGAACGAAGATCATCGTCTGGATGTTGGCCGCGGCGCTGGTGTCGCTGGCCCTCGTGCCGCACGCGCGCAGCCTGTGGCTCGCGGTGGATTATTGGATTGAGCCCTGGCCCCCGGCGGAGCCCCTGTTCCGCTCCCACACGCGCGGCTCATAGGCCGTCACAACGCTCGTCCTGGTGGCGAATACATAGCGAAAGATCTTGCTTGACAAAGCGAACAAAAGGCGAATATAGTCCTCCCATCGCAGAGAGGCGGGCATGGCCACTTTCCCCAATCCCACCCTGTTCCCCCTCGGCCCTAACCACCGGGACACTGAGCCACCGGCTTCGCTACCACCGAAGCCTCGTGCCGACCTGACCGGCATCGCTCGCCTCGCTGCAAATTCTCCTTTGGCGGACGCCAAGCGCGGCACCGAGTATTTCGTGATTCCGGTGCGCTCGATCCTCAACCGCTGCACTTCAGAGCGGATGCCTTTCACCTGGACGATCAATCCCTATCGCGGCTGCGAATTTGGCTGCCGCTATTGCTACGCGCGTTACACGCACGAGTACATGGAGCTGGACGGCGCGGATTTCGATAAGAAAATCTTCGCCAAGGCCAATGCGGGCGAGATCGTCTCGCGCGACCTGGCCCGTGCCAGGATTCTCGGCGAACACATCGCCATCGGCACGGCCACCGACCCCTACCAACCGGCCGAGCGCGAATTTGGCGTTACGCGGCAAATTCTCGAGCGCATCGTCCAGCACGAAGGCTTAAGTCTCTCGATCACCACCAAGTCCAATCAGATTCTGCGCGACCTCGATCTCTTGCAGCGGATCGCGGCGCGTTCATCCTTGACGATTAACATGACCATCGTCACCATTCGCACGCGGCTGGCAAGGCTGCTCGAACTGCGGGCGCCGCGCCCGGATTTGCGTCTCGATGCCGTCCAGAAGCTGCGCGGCGCTGGACTGCGCGCCGGCGTGTTCGCCATGCCGGTGCTCCCGGGAATTACCGATAGCGAAAAAGAATTGGACTCGCTGGCGCACGCCGCAAGCGACGCCGGGGCGCAATGGTTTGTCGGCGGAACGCTGCACCTGATGCCGTCTGCCGCGAAGCAATTCTTGCCGTTTGTGGATGAGAAGTTTCCGCGCCTGGCACGCCGCTATCACGAGTGGTACGGGCGCGCAGCCTATGCCCCGGAAGACTATCGCAAGGAAATCGAGCACCGCGTGTCAAAAGTGCGCGCCAAATATGGCCTGGGAGCGCGCCCCACCGCGCCCGATCGCCCGGCAGCCACCCCGCAATTGTCACTGCCGCTTTCCGCCGCCGGCGAGGGTGGCGACTTTCCAGATGAGCCCCAGTGTTTCCGCAGCCGTAACAACGCTCGACCTCCTATTAATTAGGCCTGCAACCTTCACAGATTGGAAACGCATCTGATGCGTGCGGGGGCTGTTACCTTACATCTCCGCCCCACGAAAAAGCACGTGGCTATGTCGCGCTTCCAGCCATCCGTACTGCTATTTTGTGCTGCATTCGCAACTGCCACGAGCGCTCCGTCTCTCGCGCAGATCCCCGAGGTCCGTCTAAGCGCTCAGGAGTCGGTGGAGCTCCATCGCCTTTTAGCCGAAGAAGATTCCGCTATCCAAGAATTGCCTGACGGCCAGCAATATCCCGCCATATTCAGCCTTGCCCGTCATTATTGGCTGATAGGCGACCGAGCTGCGACCCGCGCGCAAATTGACAGCGCCAAAGATCTGATTTTTTCTGTCGGTGGGGGCAAGAACCAGAGTCAGGCGACGACGCCGGACCGCCAATCAGCTCTGGGGAATTTTCCTACTGAACTGCGCATGTTCGATTTCGCTACAAGGATTGTCGGACTCGGGGATGTCGATGATGCATCCGAAATCCTGAGGGGCGTCCCGGAGTCAGGAAGGATGGACCCCGTATTCTCCATGCTGGCGATCAAACTGGCACAGGCAGGCGAATCCGATTTGGCTGTGCAGTCTGCGCTAAAGGTCACGGAAATCAACCATCGGCGCACAGTGTTTGTGCAAATCACTGGAAAGCAGATAGACAGACACGATTTCAGTGGCGCCTTGAATACAATTTCACAGATGAATGCGTCTCCGGAAAAAGCTGACGCACTGATGATGGTTGTTCACGCCGAGTTGACTTCCGGTGATCGCGTAGCGGCGCTGGAATCGGCTAAGCAAGCGGTCCAGATCGCCACGGAACTGCCCAAGGACTTACCTCACGGCAGTCCACGGTTTTCGTTTGGCCATCGCTGCGCACCTGGAAGTGGTGGTTCCATGCATGACACCGCTCTTCAATATGCCGCACAGGCTGAGTGGGACTTGGGTGATCACGAAAAGGCCAACGCGCTGCAACAGGAAATCAGCGAACCGGCGCTGAGGGACGAAGTCACGGCAGATTTCGTCGGTGTAGACGCGCGATCGAGAAATTTTGCCGAGGCTATGACGCTTCTGGCCAAAGTCTCATCTACTGTTTGCCGGGATGCGGCGCGAAGGGATCTTGCCGTAAGCGAATACGAATCCGGCGATGTACAAGACAGTGTGGTCACCGCGACCTCGATTGAGAATCTTGGAGAGCAGCATCAGTTGTGGTTCCAGCTTGCGTTGGATGCTGCCAAATACAAACACCTCCAGTCGGCGGAATTGTTTTTCTCCAAGACGCGAGAAACGTTATCGGCCGGCGGCGACAAATGGGCACAAGTGGAAACCCTCGCCCTGGTGGCGAGTTCGGAGCGTGAGGCGGGAATGACAGAAGCCGCAAGCAAGGACTCTGCCGACGCCGTAAGATTTGCCCAGTCGCTCACTCCAGCGGATCGGCCCATGGGTATGTCTACAGAGTGGCTTCCGGATCCCGACAAGATGCAAATACAAGAGCTTGCCTTGAATCAGAAAGACTTTGCGGCTGGTCGCGCCCGGGCTTTGGCTCTTCAAGGACAGAATCGTTCAGAAGCCATAGAGTCCGTTTCCTTCGCTGAAGCACAATTCGGCGATATTCACGGCAGTGAGGCTTGGGCCTTGTCGTTGCAGTCTCAAGATCGCGTCGACGCTCTAGAAGGCGTTGCCAGCGGCTTCCTTCAAATCCTCTTGCAAAGGGAACGGGCGCGAGATCGTACGCAGCCCTACTAGCGACCTGAGACTCTACGGAGCAGCGGGCCGCTTCTTAGTTTGGAGCCTCATGGGCTAATGCGTATTTTGTCTAGCAATGGACAATCTGAAGTCCCGTACTCCCTTCCGTGTAGTCGGTAAGTCCTCTAAAATAAGAGAAGTCGAGCGTGTGGCGCCAAACACCCAACTGGTGCCAACACCACTTGGCTCTTGGTCCTTGAAATTCGCGAGTGGCGCCATGCTTGCCCGGCACGCCTGACAATGCTAATTTCTTCCCTTTCCACATGCTTGGCGCGCCCGCACGCCTGAGCGCCGGTCTTTCGCTGATAAGCCGTGAGCTCACCAACACCCCAATTCGAAACGCGGACCGTTCCCGAGCCCGAATCGGCATCTGCGCGTGCGCCGGTTGTCTTCTGGCGCGTCGAAGGCAGCCTGCTCGATTTGACGGCCGTGCGCCCGGTGGCCTACTTCACCTGGAACGCCCAAAGCTTTGCCGAGCGTTGGGGGCGGCGCGGTGGCCTGGCATTTTTGGCTTTGGTGCGGCCCGCGCTCTATCTGGGTAACAAGGAATTCGCCACGCGCATGCTGCATGCGCTTTTGCGCGGCGTTACGCGCGATCGGTTGGACCTGCTCGGCGAAGAATACTTTCACTACGTCTTGAAGGCGCAGCTCAAACCGCGCGGCTTGGCCAAGCTTCAGGAGCATATTGCCGCACACGAACAAGTCGTTCTCGTCAGCCAGGGGCTCGATCACCTGATGCGGCCACTCGCGCAACATCTGGGCGTGGACCGCCTTCTAGCGAATCGCCTCGAATTCCGCGACGGCGTCGCCACCGGACGCTTGCTCGAACCGGTAATTCCTCCGCGCGGTGCGTTTGCCATGATTTCCGGCGGCTCCCCGGATGGCCGCATGGCCGCAACAGAGTTGGCTCGCGTGCTCGATATTCCGGGCGATGCGCAGGCCGCAGCCCGAACGCTCGAATCCGCCGCGGTATCCGCTGCGCGACCCCGGCCCGATGAGCGTG
>DATNLT010000097.1:0-4562 GCA_035602725.1 Candidatus Acidiferrales bacterium | reverse complement strand
GAGCCGCGAGGACGTGATCTCCACGACGACCGTGGTGGTTGCCACCGTGGCGTTTTTCGGCGTGTTCCTGGCGGTGGTTGACTGGCTGGTGCAGCGCGGCGTTACGTACGTGTTCAAAGTTTTCGGCGTCTGAGAGGGATTGGAACTCGATGGGAATGCAGTGGTACATCATCCATACGTATTCGGGCTTTGAGAAGAAAGTAAAAGAGAGCCTGGAGAGCCGTGTGGAGGCGTTCAGTTTGCAGGATAAGATCGGCCGCGTGCTGATTCCGATGGAAGACACCATCGAGATGCGCGGCGGCAAAAAGGTGCTTTCGTCGCGGATGTCCTATCCGGGTTATGTGCTGGTCGAAATGGACCTGGACGAAAACACCTGGCACATCGTGCGGAACACGCCGCGGGTGACCGGCTTTGTGGGATCGGCGACTTCGCCTTCGCCGCTGTCGGAAGCGGAAGTGGACGCGATCATCAATCGCGTGCATACGCCGACCGACCGGCCGAAACCCAAGGTGGTATTCGAGCGCAACGAGCAGGTGCGCATCGTGGACGGGCCGTTCGCGAATTTCAACGGGACCGTGGAAGAGATTGACGGCGATCACAGCCGGTTGAAGGTTTCGGTGACGATTTTCGGGCGATCGACTCCGGTGGAATTGGATTTCGCCAGCGTGGAGAAGCTCGGGTAGCGGGATTTTGCTGGCAGCGAACGGCGGGAACAAACCCCGCCCTACTATGGTCAAGAGGATTTGAGGCAAGGACATGGCAAAGAAGATTCAAACGACGATCAAGTTGCAACTTCCGGCCGGCAAGGCCACCCCTGCGCCTCCGGTTGGCACGGCGCTCGGTCCGCACGGCTTGAATATCATGGATTTTTGCAAGCAGTTCAATGCCAAGACGGCCAAGGAACCGGATGGAATGATATTTCCGGTGCTGGTGACGGTCTACACCGACCGCACCTTTACGTTCATCCTGAAGACCCCGCCGGCTTCGATTCTGCTGCTTCGCGCGGCGGGTATCGTGAAGGGCTCCGCCGAGCCGAACCGCAACAAAGTGGGAAAAGTGACCAAGAAACAAGTGCAGGAAATCGCCAAGATCAAGCTTGTCGATCTCAACACCACCAATCTGGACTCCGCGGTGCGCACGGTAATGGGTACGGCGCGCAACATGGGCCTGGAAGTCGTGGAAGCCTAGGAATTTGAGGCGCCCGGGATCGAATCAGAGGTAAGCATGAAGGTATCGGGAAAACACGTAGAAAACGCGCGCAAGAAGGTGGAAGCGCGCCCGTACAAACTCGCGGAAGCTTCGGAGTTGATCAAAAAGACGCACCACACCAAGTTCAACGAAACCGTGGAACTGGCGATCAATCTGGGTGTCGATCCGAAGCATTCCGATCAAGTGGTTCGCGGAACCGTGGTGTTGCCGCACGGTTTGGGCAAGTCGGTGCGCGTTCTGGTGATTGCCAGTGGCGAAAAAGTTCGCGAAGCGCAGGAAGCGGGCGCGGACTTTGTCGGCGGCGAGGACATGGTCACCAAGATCATGGGCGGCTGGACCGATTATGACGCCGTGATCGCGACGCCGGACATGATGAAGTCGGCCGGTAAACTGGGCAAAGTTCTTGGTCCCCGCGGAATGATGCCCAATCCGAAGACCGGCACGGTCACGTTCGACGTTGCGAAAGCGATCAAGGAAACCAAGGGCGGCAAGGTAGAGTTTCGCGTCGACAAGGCGGGAATCGTCCACTGCGGCATTGGCAAGATTGATTTTGACGCCACCAAGCTGGCGGAAAATGCGCACGCGATCATCAACGCGGTGATCAAAGCCAAGCCTGCGGCGGCCAAGGGCAAGTACGTCAAAAGGATCACGTTGACCTCGACCATGGGTCCGGGCATTCCGATCGATCTGGCGGAATCGGAAATTCTGGCGGCAGCCGCCTAACTTCGAGTTTATAGAGGATAGCGAGCTTATTTTATGAAGAAGCGCAGCGAAAAACAGGAAGACCTGGACAAGTTGAAGATCGCGCTGGCGAAAGTGTCGAGCGTGATTTTGACCACCTTCCAGGGCATCACCGTCGAAGACGACACCAAGCTGCGGCGAGCCGTGCAAGCCGCCGGCGGCAAGTATCAGGTGGTGAAGAACACGCTGGCGGAGCGCGCGGGTTCCGGCACTCCGGCCGAAGGGTTGCTGAAGAATTTGACCGGCACGAATTCCATCGCCTACACCAACACCGATCCGGTGGCGCTCGCCAAGGCGCTGACCAAGGTCGCCAAAGACGTCCCGGCGTTTCAATTCCGCGCCGGCCTGGTCGAAGGGCGAGTGATCTCGATCGCGGAGATTCAGCAGCTGGCGAACCTTCCATCGAAGGAAGAGTTGCTCAGCAAGATCATGTTCCTGCTGAACGCGCCTGCGCAGCGCTTGGCGATGACGCTGAACGCTTTGCCCCGCAACATCGCGGTGGTGGTGAGCGAAGCGGGCAAAGCAAACAAGTTTGGGTCCGGCGGCGGGGCACCCGTGGCTGCAGCCTCTGCGGAAGCGAAACCCGCGGAAACAGCTCCTGCGGAAGCAGCGCTTGCACCAAGTCCCGAAGCGGCCCAGTAAGATATTTTAATTTCGAGAGGAGAAGGAACAGTCATGTCGAAAGTGGAAACGATCCTGGAAGAAATCAAGGGCCTGACGTTGCTGGAAGCGTCGGACCTGGTGAAGAAGATGGAAGAGACGTTCGGCGTCTCCGCGGCTGCGGCCACGGTGGTGGCGGGCGGCGGTGGCGGCGGCGCAGCGGCTGCTCCGGCGGAAGAGAAGACGGAGTTCACCGTCGTGCTCACCGACGTGGGCGGCAACAAGATCAACGTCATCAAGGCGGTTCGCGAAGTCACGAGCCTCGGCTTGAAAGAAGCCAAGGACCTCGTCGATGGCGCGCCAAAGACCGTCAAAGAAGGCGTGAACAAGGACGAAGCCGCGACCATCAAGAAGAAGTTCGAAGACGTCGGCGCCAAAGTCGAAATCAAGTAACGGTTGCACGGCGGCAAGCGACGAGGGCTTTACAACAAGGGCTTCCCAGAGGGGGGCGCGGCTCATTGAGCGGACCGCGCCAAAGGATTTTATCACGCAAGCCGAGGCTGGGTATCACCACAACTTCAAGCGCCTTCATCTGGCGCTCTGCGGTCGTGTGCGCGCTGACTTGGGCGGAACGCGCGGCACAATGATCCGCTTCTCTACACACAAATTGTTCAAGTATTGCCCACAAGGGATGAGGTAATTCATGTCGACTACCAATCAGCATGTGCGGGAACGTCAGCGCCTGGATTTCGCGAAAATTCAGGGCTCGATTCAGATTCCCAACCTGATTGAAGTACAGATGAAGTCGTATCAGCGCTTTCTGCAGATGGATTTGCTGCCGAGCGAGCGCGATGACGGCGGGCTTCAGTCGGTGTTCACGTCGGTGTTTCCGATCAAGGATTTCCGCGAGATGTCGCAGCTGGAATTCGTGGACTACTCGATCGGCAACTGGGAGTGCAAGTGCGGCAACCTGAAGGGGCTGCACCACCTGCGCGCGACCTGCCGCAATTGCGGCGCGTCGGTGGTCACCAACCCGTATCAGACCGGCGACGTGATCTGCCACAAGTGCGGCACGTTCAACAAGAACACGCCGACTTTTTGCAACAAGTGCGGCGATCCGGTGGCGATGCAGTTGAAGTATGACGTGAACGAGTGCCAGGAGCGCGGCATGACGTATTCCGCGCCGCTCAAAGTCACCATAAGACTGACCATTTACGACAAAGATCCGGACTCCGGCGCGAAAACCATCCGCGACATCAAGGAGCAGGAAGTTTTCTACGGCGACATTCCGCTGATGACCGAGAACGGTACGTTCATCATCAACGGCACCGAGCGCGTCATCGTCAGCCAGTTGCACCGTTCGCCAGGCGTTTTCTTTGAGAGCGCCAACAACCGCTCCTACTTCCTCGGGAAGATTATTCCCTACCGCGGGTCGTGGGTGGAGTTTGAATACGACACGAAGAACATTCTTTACGTGCGCATCGACCGCAAGCGCAAATTCCTGGGTTCCATCTTCCTGCGCGCGCTGGGTATGAAGTCGAACGAAGACATCTTGCGCACCTTTTACCAGGTCGAGCGGATTTCCCTGCGCGACAAGGATCTGTACTGGAACATTTCGCCGGGCATCGTCGACCGCAAGCTGACGCACGAGATCAAAAATCCGAAGTCCGACGAAGTAATCGTCGGCGCGCACAAGCGCATCACCGAAAACCTGTTCAAGGAACTCATCAAAGCCAAAATCTCACAGGTTCGCTCGACGTTGGCCGACCTGGAAGGCGCGTACAGCGTCGCCGACGTGGTCAACCGCCAGACCGGCGAAGTTTTGCTGGAAGCGAACAAACCGCTGACCGCGGAATTGTGGCAGGCATTTGGCGAATCGGGAATCACGGAAGTGGATGTGTTCTTCCCGGAACGCGACGACATCGGCTTGGTGCTTTCGCGCACGCTCGACAAGGACGGCATCCGCTCTTCGAAAGAAGCGCTGATCGAAATCTACCGCAAGCTGCGCCCGG
>DATNLT010000094.1:0-26951 GCA_035602725.1 Candidatus Acidiferrales bacterium | reverse complement strand
GGCAGGAGCAGCGCCGATGACGCTTGCGCGCCTCGACGGTGAATACGGTTCGCTTTTCGCTTCGATCGATAGCGCCGACGCCGCGCCAACGATGCCGCAAAATGAAGCTCTGCAAGAACTCAACGCCGACTACACCAAGCTGATGGCCGCCTGGAACAAGATCAGAACGCAGGACATTCTGGCGCTCAACCAGCAACTCCAAAAAGCAGGCTTGCCGCCCCTCGAAATGAAATGAGGCGAATCGAAGTAAGCTAAAGGTTAAATTTGGTGTTGTGAAGTAGCTTCTCTTAGAGCACTGAACTACGCAGCTAAAGGCGACGCGCATCGCGCACTATGCGTTGCCTTTGTGTAGCGCAGGTCCTTGGACCTGCGGCTTTAGGCTAGCAATTTCTACTATGCCGCGCGTGTTTATCCTGCCTTCCCGCTCGCCTTCGGCACCTGATAGCTTCCCGCCACCGCGCGCGTAGAAATCGCGATCCTGTTCCACGCGTTAATCGTCACGATTGCGAGCATCAACTTCGCAATCTCCTTCTCGTCAAACTGCTTCCGTACCGCCTCGTATTCCTCGTCTGACGCATGGCCATCCTGAATATCCGTGAGCGCTTCGGTCCAAGCCAGCGCCGCGCGTTCCCGCTCGTTGAAGAATGACGTTTCCCGCCACGCATCCAACCCATAAAGCCGCTGCTCGCTCTCGCCCGCCGCGCGCGCGTCTTTCCAGTGCATGTCGATGCAATACGCGCACCCATTCATCTGCGAGGCGCGCATAAACACCAGGTTGATCAGCGGCTCCCCGAGCCCGGATTCGTGCACGGCCCGCGTCAACTCCAGCATCGCGTGCACACCGCTCGGCGTCCCCTTTGCAAAATCCAATCGAGACTCCATACTCCCTCCCATCGCCAAACATTTTGTGGCAATCCTTCGTAAAGGATTGTAGCGACCTTCGAGCGCTGCCGTCACGCGGGAACGAGAGGCCCACGCCATGCAACTCGCCGTCGAAAATCTAAGTAAGACCTATCGCGGTAATGTGCGGGCCCTTCGCGGCTTCACTCTCATGCAAGGTCCGGGCGTGCTCGGTCTGCTCGGACCCAACGGCGCGGGTAAATCCACACTCATGCGCGTGCTTGCCACCGTCACGCAACCTACCGCAGGCCGCGTCCTCTGGAATGGTGCGGACATCTCCCGCGATCCCGATTCGCTGCGCTCCGTGCTCGGCTATCTACCGCAGGATTTCGGTGTTTATCCCAATTTGAACGCGTTCGAATTCCTCGAATATCTCGCCGCTGTGAAGGGAATTGGCGCCGCTTCAGCTCGCCGGCGCATCGCTGAGCTGCTCGAACTTGTAAACCTCACCGGCGCCGCGCGCCGTCCGCTCGGCGGTTACTCCGGCGGCATGCGCCAGCGCGTTGGCATCGCACAGGCGTTGCTCAACGATCCGCAACTGCTCATCGTGGATGAGCCCACGGCAGGCCTCGATCCCGAGGAGCGCGTCCGTTTCCGCAATTTGCTTTCCGAGCTTTCCGGCGAGCGCATCGTGATTCTCTCCACGCACATTGTTTCAGACGTCGAAGCCGTCGCCACCAGCATCGCGATCGTTTCAAGCGGCCAATTGGTCGCGCACGGCGCCCCCGAAGAATTGCTCTCGGCCGTCGCGGGCAAAGTATGGGAAGTCGTGGTCCCCAGCGCGGAGCTCGCCGCCTTGCGCCAACGCTATCTCGTCAGCAGCACAGCGCATCGGGGCGACGGCGTGCACGCCCGTATTGTCACTGCCGCGGCGCCTTCGCCCGCCGCGCGCCAGCTCGAGCCGTCCCTCGAAGACGCCTACCTCCTCGCCCTTGCCGAGTCGCGCCAGACATCTGAGCTTCGCGGGGCGGTTGCGTGAATCTCGCGCGCTCCATTTCTGCAATTGCCTACGCCGATTTTCTCGAACGCGTGCGCCGTTACAGCTTTCTCGTCACGTTGCTTTTCGCGGTCTATCTCGGCTACGCCGTCGCCACCGGCAAAGTGCTGCTGAAGCTCGGCGACTATCGCAGCGTCTACAATTCCGCCTGGATCGGTGTGATGTGCGCGCTGGTAACGTCCCTCTTCGTTTCCTTGGTGGGTTTCTACATCGTGAAGGGTTCCGTCGAGCGTGATCGGCAGACGGGTGTGGGCCAGATTCTCGCCGCCACGCCGCTCAATCGCTTCTCGTACCTCGCCGGCAAAGCCGCCAGCAACTTCGGCGTGCTCTCTTCGATTGTGGTGATTCTCGCGGCCGCAGCGTTGGCCATGCAGTTACTCGTAGGGGAAGATCCGCACGTGCACCTCTGGCCGCTGCTTTCGCCCTTCCTCTTGATCGCCCTGCCCGCTATGGCCTTCGTCGCCGCCTTCGCTGTGTTGTTCGAGACGGTGCCCGGTCTTCGTGGTGGCTTCGGCAATGTGCTATGGTTTTTTCTCTGGACCTTCGGACTGAGCCTTCCTGAAATCACGAAGCAGCACTGGCTCGATCCGCTCGGCTTCTTTTCAGCCGTTGACTCGCTCACGCCCGCCGCACAGGCACAGCTTCCGGATTACAAAGGCGGCTTCTCGCTCACGATTGCGGACCGAGCCGCGAAAATTGCCACCGGATTTCATTGGGAGGGAATTGACTGGACGCCAAGCGTAATCGCGCTGCGTTTTGCTTGGCTAGGCGTCGCCGTGATACTGATCGGAATCGCCGCCGTATTCTTTGACCGTTTCGATCCCAGCCGTTCTCGCGCAGTCTCCGCGCGAAAGCTTCGAGGCGCCCAGCCTGCGGACAATCTCCCTCAGGCCGAGGCAGGCTCCATCACCGTCCCCGGCGAGCTCGGAACAAGCGCCGGAGGTTCCACCACATCACTTGTCGGTGCGAACGCCACACCGGCGCTTATCCATCTGACACCGCTGACGTCCCGCGACAGCTCCGGTTTTCCACGCATCTTCACCGCCGAATTGAAACTGGCGCTCAAAGGCCTGCGCTGGTGGTGGTATGCCGGCGCGCTCGGCCTGCTCATCGCGCAGTTTGCGGCGCCGCTGCCGATCTCGCGAGGACCTCTGCTGGCCGCCGCCTGGATTTGGCCCGTGCTGGTCTGGTCGGCGCTGGGCACGCGCGAACGCCGCAATGGCACGGCGCAGATCCTTTTCTCCTGCGCCAGAATTTTACCGCGGCAATTGCCCGCGAGCTGGCTCGCCGGAGTCGCCATCGCGGCCCTCACCGGCGCCGGCGCTGCTTTGCGTCTTCTGATCGCCGGCGATAAGAACGGTTTCCTCGCTTGGTGCGCCGGAGCGCTTTTCATTCCCTCGCTCGCTCTCGCCCTCGGCGTCATCACCAGCACCGCCAAATTTTTCGAAGGCGTCTTCACGGTTCTCTGGTACGTCGGCCCGATGAACCAGACGCGCGGCCTAGACTTCACCGGCGCCGCCCGCAGTCTCTATCCGGCCCGCGATGCGGCCATCTATCTTTTGCTGAGCGCCGTCCTGGTCGCCGCCGCCGCGGTTGCCCGCGCCCGCCAGCTCCGCCACAACTAGAAGCTTCAGAATCGTGTCCGAATCGCTAGCCCAGTGCTGCGACCAAGCTTACGGTCGCCGCTGAAAATTATTCTCGAATCTACTTTTCGCTTCCCCCCCTTGCAACCTAGCTTCCTCACTAGCCACTAGCCACTAGCCACTGTTCTCTTACCCTTCCGACACTCCGCAGAACGCGAAAATCTTCCCCAACCGAGCCCGCGCTAAAATAGCAAGGTGAATTGCCCCAAATGCAAAACGGCGAATACTGACACCGTGCGATTCTGCACGCGCTGCCACGCCACATTGCTTTATAAATGCCCCTCGTGCGCGGCCACGCAGCGACACGGGGGCACGTGCGATAAATGCGGCGTGGACTTCGCCAAGTACGCCACCATGCTCATCAGCCAGGAAAGCATTCGCGCCGAACGCGACCGCAAGCGTACCCGAACTCGCGCGGACGTTTTGAAGCAAGGCCTGCTGCTCCCCATCACTGGCGGCTTCTCGTTGATCCGTTACCTTTTCCGCCGCAACTAGCCATCTCGCCCTTAAGACTTCATCCGAATTACAAACAGGTTCGCAGTGGTCTTGTTGTCAGTTTTTGTAGCCCAGGGCGGTTCCATAGCCCTGGGGCTTGTTTCGAAGTCGCACCTGCTGCGCTTGTCTGAAGTCCGTGAGGCAGGTGGCTGAACTAGCGCGGTTCGTCTCTGCTCCTGGGACATCGAACGGCCGCAAAAACGGAGTAGCCTCTTGCCAGTTTGTCGGTTACGTCGCGTTTGACAATCTCGTTTTTCGACTTCCTGCCGCAATTCAAATATTGCCGCATTTGGCGTTCTTGATCTGCAATCGCTCGCACCTTGTGCTAGCGCCGCCATCCACGATTCACACCAAACCAACTATGTCATTCCGAGGAGCGAGCAGCGCCATTTCCGCGCCCAACTCCTCGCATCGCGCGGAATGGCGCGCCTTGGCGAACGACGAGGAATCTCGGCGCCGGAACGGCGGCCATCGCGTATAAAGCTTTGCCTGTCACGGCTACCGGCCGCAATATCACCGCTATCACCCTCACGCCGCGCAATACCTCCGCGCCGCCTCCGCCAGCACGCGCGCGCAATCCACCACCGAATCGATGTCCCCCCACTCAACGGCCTCATGCGCGCCCGCCCCCGTCGCGCCGTAATTCACCGTCTCCATCCCTGCCGCCGCAAAAAGCGCCGCATCCATCCAGTACGCCACGCCATCTTCCTTCGGTTCTCGCCCATGAATGTTTGCCGCGGCCCCGCGCACGCATTCCGCGATCCGCGCCTCGCGCGGACAAAGCAGTGGCGTGCGATCGAGTGTCAGCCGCACCTCTGCCTCTTCGCCCGCCTGCGCGATCACCCCGCGAATTTCCTCGAGCACCTGTGCGGGAGTCTCTCCCGGTAGCGTGCGGCGCTCGATCTCGAGCGTGCAGTCGGGCGCATACGTCGAAAGTCCCGCGCCGCCATGGACCGTCGCGCAGTGCTGCGAAGCCGGACCGACCAGCGGGTGCACGCGCGCCCGCAATGTGGTTGTGTCGAACACATCGAGCGCTGCAATGATGCGTCCCATGCGCGCCACTGCGCTCACGCCTACATCCCAACGGCTCCCATGCGCTGCATGTCCCGCCGTCGTGACCGAAGCCCATACAAATCCTTTGTGTCCCAGGATCAGCCGCCCCTCGCTCGGTTCGGTTACCACGCAGGCATCCGCCTTATGGTTGGCCACAAAGTGCTGCGCGCCCAGGCTGGCGTATTCTTCGTCGGCCACCAACGCCACCCACACGGTTCCCGGCAAATTTTCCTGTGCAAGTTGCGCCACGGCCGATAAAATGGCCGCCGCGCCGCCTTTCATGTCATAGCTTCCGCGCCCGTACACACGATTGCCTTCCACACGCGGCTCAAAGGGAGGAATGGTCATCCCGGCGGTGCTCACCGTATCAATGTGCGCGCAGAAAACGAGCGACGGCCCGTGCCCGCGTCCAATTCGCGCCACCGCGTTCGGACGTCCCGGCGCCGCCTCCTCAAGCCAACTCTCCACGCCGCGCTCCGCCAACCAGTCCCGCGCCACGCCGGCAATCGCCGCCTCGCCCGCACCTTCGCCGGCCGCCAGACTCGCAGAGTCGTCCGGTGCCAACGTAGGGTTCACCGAAGGCGTGCGTATCAGCAGCCGCATCACCTCCAGCACCGCATGGCGCGAAAGCGCCTCACTCTGTTTCATAAATGGACTTTCCTTACCACATAAGTAAGTTGCGGGTGCCCCACACGTCGTCTTTACGTGTGGGGTTTTTGACTCATAGTGTTGGATCGCTCTTCACTCAACCGGATCAATTCGAACCAATCCCACGGTGCCTTTCTCATAGAACGAGCAACTACTCCAGATCCAGTCAGCGGGGTTTCTCACCAGTCCCCGTTTTACCGGATTCTGGTGCATATACTCCAGCTTTTCTCGCCTCTTCGTAGCGCTGTACACATTAAAATCGTAAAAACGCGGCTGCCAAAATCGTGGCAGAATCACGTTTGCCTTGGTACCCGAAAGCGATGACCGGTTTGAGCGCGCCAGTTCTCTGGCACTTATAAGGTCGCGCGAGAGTCTCTGCTTTAGGACTTTTAATATCGTGGACGGTGTGTGCTCGGCTGTTTCACTAATCAGCAGATGAACATGCTCCGGCATCACCACATAGCCTACTAGCAGGAAATTGTAGCGTTTCTGGATTGTACCCAAGACTTGGACAAAAGTATCTCGCGCCGGTTCGGTTCCCAAGAGTGGCAACCGGCGATAACAACTAAAGGTGAGGAAGTGAAGATGGCCGAGGCCAGCGTATCGCTTCAGGTTCTTTGGCATGGAGCACGACCAAAACCCCCACACGCAAAACCGGCGAGTGGGGCACCCGCTCTGCGCATAATGCTCGGCTATCTATGCGGCCGTATTCGTCACTATATCCATTCCGCAGGATATATATAGATACAAACTTATGCGTCTCCGGAGGTTGGGTGCCCCACACGTCGACTTTACGTGTGGGGCCTTTGACTACTTGACTCTTCATCACAACTCTAATCTCCTCATCACCGGCCGAGGTGTTCAACGGCCAACGACAAAATCACAAATGTCAGCGCCGCGCAGCAACCGCTCGCTGCGACAACGTACTCTCCAAACAATAAAAAACGGCGGAACGAGCATGCGCTCGCCCCGCCGCAAACGTACCGTTAGCCAGTCTAGCCCACGTTTACAACTGCGGGTTCAGCACCAGCGCTTCGTTCTGTCCACCGAAATCAATCTCCTGCACCTGATCGTTCGAGGCCGTAATCACCGCGGTCGTGTCATACTTCTGATCGCGCTGCTCCATGCGGCCTTCCGTCTCGGCCACAACTTTCTTGCCCTTCTCGATGGTAACCTTGTTGCCGTCCACGATCACTTTGTAATCGCCGGCATTCAGTTGCGTATTGCCGACCTTCACCGAATCGCCAAACGTAACGGTCTTTTCGAAGGTGCTGCCGAACACCGGCATCACCAACGCGGTCGCGCCCAACAGTGCCAACGTGCTAATCACTGATTTCCTCAGCATAAGAGAATCTCCTTTTGAGTTTTCGAGAGTCGTTATGCAGGCAAGGGCGAGCGGAACTGCTGCCAGGTGCTTCGCGCCGGAATTGCCGGGCGAAGACGCTAGCCTTCCTGAGCGCACAGCCGGTGAAGCCTCTCGTATTGCTGGGCCTCGCGATCGCCGCCGCGGGCCGCTTCCTCACCGGAGATATCCCACAACCTGCTATCGAGCCATTTCGAGCCCATCCTGCTTGGGGCATCGAATGTTTTGCCGGGATCAGAATCAACCTGTCACCGGTCATGAAGGAAGCGCGGCGTCTCCCGCTTTGCTCCTTCACAAAATTAGACGGATGCGGCGCATGGAATGTTACGATCTTAATCTACTGTATTAGCTGCATAACGCTTGGGACGTGTCGTCGAAACCCGCCTCGCATCACTTCCAATACGGCAGATCGTAATGGGTCGCATCGGGCCGCTTTTCGCGACATCGGTGTTCCCTAACCCCTGCATAATCAACATCGGCGGCCCGAACTGACAAAAGTGACAAGAATTTAAGCCTCCTCTTTACAGCAACTTGTGAACATTCGATTCTGTAAGTCCTGCTGCTGGCGTATTTACGTGAAAAAGGTGGGGGGAGGGGTCACCTCATTTTGCGTTCTTTGCGGCGAGCCGATTCACAGGGTAAAATGGATTTGTATGGCGAAAGCAACATTTGCAGCGGGTTGTTTTTGGGGCATCGAAGCGAACTTCCGCGCGCTCCCGGGAGTGACGTCCGCGACGGTCGGCTACATGGGCGGCCATACCGACAATCCCACCTATCAAGACGTGTGCACGGATCGCACGGGACACGCGGAAGCCGTCGAGGTCGAATACGATCCCACGAAAATCAGTTATGACGCGCTGCTCGACGCGTTCTGGGCGATGCACGACCCCACCACGCCCAATCGCCAGGGACCGGACGTGGGCACGCAATATCGCTCCGCAATTTTCTATCATGACGCCGCGCAGGAAGCGGCCGCGCGCGCCTCACGCGATCGCCTTGCCAAATCCGGCAAATTTCGCCGGCCCGTCGTCACCGAAATCGTTCCCGCCGGCCCGTTTTATCGCGGCGAGGAATATCACCAGCGTTACTACGAAAAGCACAATCTGCACGGCTGCGGAATCTAGCATCGCATTGGTTCTCGCCCGCGCAATCTTCTATGCAGCGCATTGACCGTCAAGGCACGCCAACCGCCTGAAGCGTAAAGAGCTGTTATAAACTGGCATCACCGTTGGTGCATGAGCGCATCACAGCAATAGACCTTTGACGCTGCCCATCGGTGCCGCCGCAATCGCCGCTGATATGGAAACTGTCCTCAATCTGATCTGGCTAGTCCTGGCGCTGGCGATGTTTTGCGTATGGCGTTACCGTTGGGGCGCCTCGCAGCACAATGGCACGCATAAGTGGACCGCAGCGATCGCGCTGAGCTGCGCGTTGGCGCTGCTGTTCCCGGTGATCTCGCTGACGGACGATTTGCACCCGGAGACCGTGGCAATTGATGGCTCCACGGGAAAACGCAATGGCCGGCGCTCGCTTGTTGCCGCGTCGCTACACCATCCGCTAGCTCAGAAGTGTGCTGCGCACTCGATTGCTGCGGTATTACCTAGTTCCGCGGCGGTAATAAACTTCGCGGCTGTCCGAGCAGCTTTCTTTGTTGTCGTGCTATCTTTTGTTTCGCTCTCCCCGCATTCCGGCGGACGTTCTCCGCCTCTCCCGCTTTAACGTCGCGCCGTTTACGTTCCGGTCAGAGATTTCTTGTAAAGGCGCATCTAGCACGCGGCATCTTGCGCGGCGCGTGCGTGGCCTTTTCGCCCTTGCGGCAGACAAATCCCGGGAAGATTGGAACTTCCGCAACGGTCCCGGTGAATCTTCTAAATGCATGCGGGTGGAAAGATGTGGAGAAAGCTTATGAGGAAGCCAGGTTGGATTGCAGGGATGTTCGCGCTGCCGTTGCTGGCACTATACGGCTGCGGGGGCGCGGCTGAGCCGCAGGCCGCGGCGCCGCCCACCGGCGAAAAGACCGCCGATGTATTCGTCGCCAAAGACGCCAAGGGTGTACGCACCATGACGGTGCAAGCCCAGACCGTGCCCGAATATCTGGAGATCCCCGGACGCGTAACTCCGGACCCCACGCTGGTGGTGCACGTGTATCCCACCGCCGGCGGGCGCGTCACCGAAATGAAGGTGCGCCCGTGGGATCATGTGGAAAAAGGCGAAACGCTCGCGTTGCTCGAGAGTAGCGACGTCTCGCGTGCCGTGGCGGACTACGAGAAGGCACGCGCCGACGCGGAAGTGAAGAAAAAGGAACTCGATCGGGCTACCGACCTCTTCAATCACCACGCCGTTTCGCAGCGGGATTTCGATCAGGCGCAAGCCGATGATGCCATGTCGAAAGAGGAAGAGCGCGCCACGCTCGACGCATTGCATTTGCTGGGTGTCGACCCGGCAACGGGCGCAAATCAACTTCGTGTGACCTCGCCACGCTCGGGCATCGTGCTCGATACCGGGGCGTCCTCCGGCGAAATGTCCAAATCTCTCGATGCGCCACAGCCGCTCTGCACCATCGCGGACTTAAGCACCGTGTGGATCGAAGGGCAGGTGTATGAAAAGGATCTGGCGGCGCTGAAAACCGGCGCGGCCGCTGAAGTCACGATCAATGCCTATCCCGGTGAAAAATGGCCCGGCCGTGTCTCGGTCGTCTCCGGGGCGGTGGACCCTAACACCCGCACCCTCGAAGTGCGCGTGGTGCTAGCCAATCCCGGCATGCGCTTGAAGCCGGATATGTTCGCCACGGTGCGTTTGCTGCGGTCTTCCTCCCAAGGCATCTTGATTCCCGCCTCGGCAATTGCGCGGGAAGGCGCGACGGTCTACGTCTTTGCGGGCAAAGGGGACGGCAAATTCGAGCGGCGCGAGGTCACACTAGGGCGCACCGTCGATGACTCGGTGGAAGTGACTTCCGGGCTTGCGCCGGGCACCGTGATTGTTTCCGAAGGCGTGCTGTTGCTGCGGGATTCGGCGCAAAACTAAATTCATGCGAAACCTGGTCCGCGCGCTGCTGCGCTATCGTCCCCTCATCGTGGTGGTGTTGTTGGCCTGGCTGGCCGGCGGGATCTATATGTTTCTGCGCTTGGATATTGAGGCGTATCCCGATCCTTCCCCTCCGCTCGTCGAATTCATCACGCAAAATTCGTCATGGTCCGCGGAAGAAATGGAGCGGCAGGTCACCGTGCCCGTGGAAACGGCACTCTTTGGGATCCCCGGGTTGCAATACACGCGGTCGATCAGCCTGTTTGGGTTGAGCGATGTGAAGCTCTATTTCGATTACGACACCGATTATTTCAACGACCGGCAGGAAGCGCTGAATCGTCTTGCGGAATTGAATCTGCCCAACAATGTGACTCCGCAGTGGTCGCCCTGGTCCCCGACCGGCGAAATCTACCGCTTTCGGCTGGAAGGTCCAAATTATTCGTTGAACGAACTGAAGGCCACCGAGGATTGGTTTGTCGAGCGCGAGATCAAGCAGGTGCCGGGCATCATTGACGTGACCACGTTTGGCGGGACCACGCGGCAATATCAGGCCGAGATCGATCCGCAGAAGCTCCTGCAATACAACGTGACCCTTCCGCAGGTGTTAAACGCCGTCAGTTCGAGCAACGCCAACGTAGGGGGAAATTACCTGACGCTCGGTAGCCAGAGCGTGAACGTACGCGGGATCGGCTTGCTGCAGACGATGGATGACATGAAGGATGTGATCGTCAGCGAGCGCAATGGTGTGCCGGTCTTTTTGCGGGACATCGCGGATGTGCGCGAAGGATTTCAGCCGCGGCTGGGGCAGGTGGGTATCAATCATGCGGACGATGCGATCGAAGGGATCGTGCTCTTGCAGCGCGGCGAACAGTCGCTGCCCGCCTTGCGAGCGTTACGCGACAAGATTTCCGCGTTGAATCACGGTCTGCTGCCGCACGGCATGACGCTCCGGATGCTCTACGACCGAACGAACCTAATCCATATGACCACGGATACGATTTGGCGCGTGGTGATCGAGGGATTGTCGCTGGTCACGCTGATCCTGATCGTGTTTCTGGGCGATGTGCGCATCTCGCTGATTGCGGCATTGACGATTCCTTGTTCGCTGCTCTTTGCGCTATCTCTCATGGTTCTGACGGGGCGCTCCGCGAACCTGATTTCTCTCGGCGCGGTGGACTTCGGCATTCTGGTGGACGCATCCGTGATCGTGTTGGAAAACGTTTACCGGCGATTGCATGCGGCGAGGCCCGGAGAATCGGAATTTGAAATCATCGCGGATTCGACGGCGGAGGCGGTGAAACCTGTACTGTTTTCCGTGCTGGTAATCATCGTGGCGTTGATTCCGCTTTTTACGATGCAAGGCGTGCCGGGCAAGATCTTCGGCCCAATGTCCGTGACCTATGGATTTGCGCTGACCGGCGCGCTGCTCTTTGCCGTGTTCATCGCGCCGGCATTGTCTTCCTGGCGCGGATCGAAGCCGTCCAGCCATGCGGACACCCGTCTGGTGCGATGGCTGCGGCACGGTTACGCGCGGACGCTGAACTGGACGCTCAAGCACAAGCCTGTGGTCGCGGGGATCGCAGCGATCATTTTGCTTGGCGCGCTATTTCTGGCGCCGCTCTTGGGCGGCGAGTTCATGCCCAAGCTTGAGGAAGGGAACATGTGGGTGCGGGCGACCTTACCGCAAGACGTTTCGTTTGAATCGGCGCGGCAGATGGCGCATGAAATTCGCGAAACGTTGCAAGGCTATCCGGAAGTGACGCAGGTGGTTTCGCAGCTAGGCCGCCCCGACGACGGCACGGATGTGACCACGTTCAACAACATCGAGTTCATGGTCTCTCTCAAGCAGCCCAACGAATGGCCGCACGGGCTGACGAAGCCGCAACTGACCAAGCAGATGGATGACGCGCTCGGCAAATATCCCGGTGTGGATTTCAATTTTTCGCAGAATATCCAGGACAACGTGGAAGAAGCCATGTCCGGGGTGAAGGGTGAGAATTCGCTGAAGCTCTTCGGTGACGACATCGACGTGCTCGTGTCTAAGGCCGGGGAAATCCAAGGCGTGATGGCGCGCGTTCCCGGCATCGAGGACCTCGGCGTGTTGCAGGAGACCGGGCAGCCGGAATTGCTCATTTCGGTGGATCGTGCGGCGAGCGCGCGATATGGATTGATGGCCGCGGACGTCAACGCCGCGGTGGAGGCGGCGGTGGGCGGATCGGCCGCCACCCAAATTTTGCAAGGCGACCGGCGCTTTGATTTTGTGATCCGCTATCGTCCGGAGGCACGGGCGAACCCGGACGCGATTCGCAATATTCTGCTTTCGACCCCGGATGGCGTCCGCGTGCCGCTCGGCCAGGTGGCGCAGATCGCAATGCACGAAGGCGCGTTCATGATCTATCGCGAGAATGGGCAGCGTTACATCCCCATCAAATTCAGCGTGCGCGGCCGCGATCTGGCGGGCACGATGACGGATGTGCAGCAGCGCATCGCGAAGAGCGTGCGAATTCCGGAGGGATACCACTACGAATGGGCCGGAGAATACGACAGCTTGAAGAAAGAGCAGCGCCGGCTGGCGGTAGTGTTGCCGGTGAGCCTGTTGATTATTCTGGCGCTGCTGTTTACGGCGTTCAATTCGCTGCGGGACGCGGGACTGGTGATGTCCATGCTGCCGTTTGGGCTGATGGGCGGCTTATTTTCCCTGCTGATTACGCGCACACCGTTCAGCATTTCGGCGGCGGTGGGTCTGGCATCCGTGATTGGAGTGTGCACGCTGGGAGGCGTAGTGATGCTCTCGGGCATCCGTCGCAAGGAAAAGAGCACGGCGTCACTTCGCGAAGGCATCGAGGCGGGCGCGCTTTCGGAAATGCGTCCGGTGCTGATGGCGTGCGCGGCCGCTGGGCTGGGCCTCCTGCCCGGGGCGGTGTCCAGCGGGATCGGCGTGCAGGCGCAGCAACCGCTGGCACGCGTGGTGGTCGGCGGGATGGTGACCTCGCCGCTGGCGATATTGTTTTTGTTGCCGCTTTTCGCGAGTTGGGTGATGCGTCCCGCGCAAGGCGCGAGCGAAATGGCCGCCGCGAGCGAAGAGTTAAGCTGAGTGAGTTCTTGTTGCAGTCGTGCAAGAGAAGATCCAGATTGTCGAGATGTGCTCGCTGGATTGATTGAGTCAAATCGGCGCAAAAACCCCGCCCCGACGAACCGGGGCGGGTTACACAAGCCACTGCCACGGCCGAGGGCTACTTCGGCTGGGTGAAGAGGCCGAAGCCGATACGGAACTGGATGGTGTTGATGCCGGGGTTGGGAGTGGTGAGGCCGGCGTCGGAGATGTGCAGGAAGCGGATTTCGGCGCTCCAATTGTATTTCTTGCGGAGGAAATGCAAACCGGCTGCGCCGCCCGAAGCGAAATTCACGCGCGAGATACCTGCGGGGATTTCCTTGCTGGTGAAAAGCGTGCCGCCGCTCAGCTCGAGGTAAGGCACCACGTGATGATGCTCCTCGAAATCCCACTTCAGCGCGATCGGATCGAGATCGAAACCGTAGGCCGTGCCGGTGGGCTGAAAAACCCAGAAGATCGGGACTACATCCACGGCATATTCAAAGCGCCCGCGCAAAACGGATGGACCGTGCGCGCCGGTGATGATCCAGCCGTAGCGTAATCCGACGTTCCAGGCTCCGATATCGGTGGCGCCGCCGCTGACGTTGTGCCCGCCGCCCGACCAGATTTGCAGCTCGTGGCCGCCTTGTTCCGGGCCAGATTGGGCGCGTGAGGCCGGCGCGTAAATCAGAAATGCCAACAAAAGAGCGGCGATGGTTTTCATTTGGAAGTAGGGTTCGTGCGCGGCTGCGATTGCGCGGAGGTATCGATGCAAAGCGCGGCGGCGCCGGCGATGCCCGCATCCGCCATGTAATGCGCGAGCAATAGCGGCGTTTCGCCGCTGCGCTTGTTGATCGACCATGTGGGAAGATTCGCGCGAATGCGCTCGAAAAAGTGGCTTGCCAACTCGCCAATTCCCCCGCCGAACACGATCACTTCCGGCTCGAGCATATCTACCACATTGCCGAGCCAGATGGTGAGCAGATCGGCGGTTTCGGTGAGAACTTCGGTGGCGAGGGGATCACCTTTGCGCCAGGCCTCGGCAACTTGCTCAGATTGAATTTGTGATGCCTTGCCGCCCGCGAGCTGAATTAAGAGAGACCCTCGTTTTGGATCGGCGGCGACCTTTTCGCGGGCCCGCGCGGCGATGGCCGGGCCGGAAGCGAGAATTTCAATGCAGCCGTGTTTGCCGCAGCCGCACTTCGGGCCGCGCCAATCGATGGTGACGTGGCCGCCCTCGGCGGCGGCGCCGGTGCGTCCGTGGTAGATGCGGCCGTCCAAAATGATGCCCGTGCCGATGCCGGTGCCGAGCGTGGCGTAGAAAACCCAGCGATTGCCCTTGGCGGCGCCCCAGATCACTTCCGCAAGACCGGCGGCATTGGCGTCATTATCCACTTTTGCCGTGACGCCATAGCGCTCGCGGATTTTTTCCGCGAGAGGGAAGTCTCGCCAGCAAGGAAGATTCGGCGGATTGATGATGATGCCCGTGCGCGGGTCAAGCGGGCCGGGCGCGCAGATGCCGACCCCGGCCAATTGCATGCCGGGACGCGCGGCGAGGGCGGCGTCCATGGCGCGCTGCACAGAGGCGAGTCCTTCTTCGGCGGCGCCGTGTGTGTTCATCGGCTCGCGCGTTTTGAAGAGGATTTCGCCGCGCGCGTTTACGAGGCCGGCGGCGACTTTTGTGCCACCGATGTCAACGCCGAGATAGAGAGGGTCTGAAGAGGTCATTTTGTTTTCTGGCCGTTGCTGGCCTCTCACATGAAATCATATTCCGAGGAACGCCGCGGAAAAGCCGCAGGTCTAAAGACCTGCGCTACACAAAGGCGAAACCATTTCACCACAAAGGATCTCTCAAAGGCATTACTGCTGGACCCATTGGCCGGCGACCTGCAACACAACTACGGCGAAAATCAGCAAGGCCACACCTGTTAGCTGAATGCGCAGAGGCGTTTTGCCCGTGCCGTGCCATTCGCCGGTGCGGATGCCGTGAATGCTGGCAGTGATCACGATCAGGGACATGAACGCGGGCCAGGCGAGAATCGGTCCCCAGGTGCCGGGCAGAAAGCGCGTCGTCATGCCATACATCAGCGTGCTGCCGAACCAGCAGACGGCCATCACGAAGGCGAGCAGCCAGTGTGAACCGGTGGAAGACTGCGAGAATTTGTGGCGCGATGTGTTCTTACCCATCAGGTAGACGCAATAGAGCAGGTTCGGTATGCCGCCCGCGACCATGAGCGGCAGCCACGCGGCGTTGGGCGCCCAGAGCGGATTGGCGCCGGCGCGTTCGCTGGCGTCCAGCAAACCGCGACCCGCGATCAAGCCGAAATTGACGAGTGCCGAACCGAGCCCGCTAATCAGGCAATAGAAAAGCCCGCGGCCCAAAGAGGCTTTGCCTTGCTGCGGGCCGGCGCCGAGCGCGGCTTCGCGTTTGCGTCCGGCAACGGCACACGTGCCGACGCCGACCACGACGAGGGCGACACCGGCGATTACGCCGAGTCCGCCGGAGGTGAAGACTTTGTCGAAATGCTCACGCAGAAGAGGAACGAGGCTGCCAACCGCGGCGGCAATCCCGAGGATGACGGAAAAGGCGAGCGCTATGCCAACGGATTCGACGGCGAGTCCAAAAAAGATTTGCGAGATGCCCCATCCCGCGCCGCAAGCCGCCACTACGAGCACGGGATGCATCCCCATTTCCGCATAGACATCGCGCACTTGCGGGAGCGTGATGAATGTGACCGCGATGGGCAGAAGGAACAACGCGAAAAGCGTGTAGGCGAGCCAGGTGTTTTCCCAGGCCCACAGCTTGGTGTACTTCATGGGCAGTGTGAAACTGCCGTTCATCGCGCCCGCGATGATCAGGAGGATTAGGCCGACGGCTGCATTTTGCATGTGCGCGCGCCTCGCGTCCGGCCAGCCCGGGGCGAGCATGGGCGGCGGAAGCGAGAGACTATCACAAGCGGCGACGCTTACGCCCGCTGGTTGTCGGGTTGCCAGTCGCGGATCATTTTCTTGATGGCGGTGCGGTCCGTTAGTTTTTCTTGCAGGACTTTGCGTGAGAGTTCGGGCAGTTCGGCGTCGCTCGCGAAACGGAGCGCGACCAGTTGGCCGACCGTGAATTCGCCGATGCGCGGGCGCAAGTCGGCTGGCAAAATTCCGGCCATGCGGAGCTGCATTTCAAGGCGGATCACACGATCCTGCACGGCCAGCGCGAACATGCGGGCAAATAGCGCGGAGAGAAGCAGAGCAATGGAAAGCAGGACGCCGACGATGGTGTCCGCGGAAACATTTTTGATCAGGTGACTAATCGACCAGCCGATGTAGAAGATAAAAAACGGCAGGACGAAGAAGTGGAAGAGCGGTACGTTTTTTCTGTGATTCGCGTAGGTCTGGGTGTCGCTCATCAGGATCCTCCTGGAAATCGTTCAAGCGTGCGGCAAGTTTACTGCGCGCGTCCGTCGCGCAACTGTATTGGAATTGACGTCAAGCTTGGCAAAACCTATGCGTCCAAAAGTGATGGCAGAAATATACGACGTTCGCTGCTGGAACGGAAGCGAACGAAAGCTTTAGCGGCGCTGGAATTCGGGCGTACCGAGAACCAGACCAGAGACGACGCCGAGGTCTATGTGACGGACGGGATCATCGAGTTTGGCATGCACGACCTGCGGATCGGTGGCGCGCTGCTCGATGGTGTCGCGCGATTGGGGCGAAAGTTGGCCGCCGAGAAACGTGTCCACGGCGCGAGTGAGCGCGACATCCGCGTCATCCCCAAGGTCGGTGCCCAGCCGCGAAGGGAGGTCGACTTGCGCGCCGGAGACCTTATTGGTGGCGAGGGCTAGTGCGAAATTCAAGCGATTGAGCAACGCGCCGGTGTTGACCCAGGTGATGGCATCGTCTTTGTAACCCGTGGGCGGCTGGCACTGATAGAGAGGCTGGCCGATACGGTTGACCCAATTGATCATTTGCACGGGTGAATCCACGTCCGCGCCTAGTGCGCGCGCCGCGGAGGCTACGAACTCGAAGGGCGTTTTGATCTTTGCGCCGTCCGCGGCGCGCGACCAAAACTCGGGCGAATAAATCATCGTGCGCATGACTTCGCGGAGATCACCCTTGGATTTCTCGAAGCTCTTTTGCATGCGGGCCACGAGCGCAGGAGGAGGATTATCCGAGACGAAGTGCTCGGCGAGTTGATAGGAAATGTGGTGCGCGGTGGCGCGATTCTTCACGAGCAGATCGAGGACCTGCTCGCCATCTTTCATTCCCCCGGCATGAATTTTCTTGCCGAGGACGCGCTTTTCGCCGGGGTCGTGAATGCGCGGATCGAAGAAGAATTCAGGATTCTTCTGCGGATCGCGAATGGTCCAACCCGTGAAACATTTGGCGACGGCGATCACGTCCTGCTGCGAGTAGCCGCCATCGACACCGAGCGTGTGCAGCTCCATCAGCTCGCGGCCATAATTTTCGTTGAGGCCACGCTTGCCGCCGACGGGCGGCAGACCTTTCCAGGCGGCGCGATCTTTGGACGTGGCATGTTTGATGCGGTCAAAGGCGTCGGGATCGGCGCTCACGGAATTATCGAGATAATCGAGCATCGCCGGGCTACGCGCCGTGGCCTCCAGAAGATCGCGGAACTTGCCGAGGACGTGCGGGCGGATGGCACTGCGTTCGTAATCGCCGAGTAAATAAATTTCCTGGCCGTCCTTGTAAACGAAAACGTTGAAATGGTTAAACCAGAAATCGGTGAGCTGTTCCTCGAGCTGGCGATCGCTATAAACGGCGCGGACGAGCTTCGACTGCATGAGCTCATTGAGGATCACCTGGGGACGCAGATCGAGGGAGGGCCGGACACCTTGTGGCGGATGGAGTTCTTCTTGGACGCGCTTGTTGTACTCCTCAACGGTGATACCGAGTTTTTTCGCTGCGACTTCCGGCCGCTGGTATTCCCCGATTAGAGCGGCCGAAGACATGGCGAGCGTGCGATAGCCCGCGAGGCGCGCGGCGGCGGGCGCATCATTGATGGATTCAGGATGAAGTTGCCGGCCGATCCAGGTCTCGAGCCCGGTTTGGCGAATCCGTTCGAGATCGCCGGGGCGCGGACCGTAGCCCAGACGATTGAGCGCGTGGGTGATGGCTTCGTCTTCGGTGAGATCGGTGATCGGGAGACGGCCCTTCCAGGCTTCCGTGGGGGTCTTGCCGGCGCTTGCAGGAGGTGTGGCTCGGAGCCAAAAGGGGAGGAAAAGCAAGATCACTGCGGCTAGAGCTAAATACAGCCGACGACGGAGCCTGCTTCCTGGTTGGTGCGTGGGCATGAGTCTCCCTAGCTTAGACTCAATTTATTGAACACGGTGATGCCTGGAGAGTTTCGGTTGATTTACATGTGACTTGTACAGCCGGACTGCCATGCGAGGTTGCCGCCGATTCGGCGCCGAGATTCCTCGCAGTTCGCCAAGTCGCCCGATTTCCGCGCAGTGCGTGGACTTGGGCGCGGAATCGGCTGCTCACGATTCGGAATGACACGGTTGGAGGTGATCTGGCGGACTTGTAGGCATGGTCGTGCTGGTTGCGGAGAAAAGCCGCAGGGCCAGAGGCCCTGCGCTACACAACCCGGACAAGCGGGCCAATGCTAGGCGGGCATCGCTTTGTAGCGGACGATCATTACGGTTACGTCGTCAGCTTGGCGCGCGCCACGCGCGAACTGGCGTACCGATTCGAGGATGGTGTCTTGCACGGCGAGCAAAGGTTCGGCGACGCTGCCGGTGACGGCTTCCTTCAGGCGCTCGACGCCATATTCCTTCTGATCGGGGTCCATCGCTTCGCTGACACCATCGCTGAAGAGCACAAGCGTATCGCCGGGCTGCAGAGTAATTTTCGAGCTGGCAAATTCCACGTCAGGAATCAATCCCACCGGGCAGCAGGCGGCGGGGAAGGCGGCGTCGACCGTCGAGCCGCGAAGCAGCAACGGCGAAGGGTGTCCGGCGTTGATGAATTCGAGTTCACCATGCGTATTGAGAATGCCGAAAAACATCGTGGCGTAGCGCTCGACCTGCGCGTGCTCGCAAAGAAACTCGTTGATGTGCGAGAAAAGCGCCGCCGGGCTTTGGCCGAGCGTGACGGCGGAGAGCGCGCCCTGGAGCATGGTGGTCATCAGCGCCGCGCCGAGTCCCTTGCCGGAGACGTCCGCGAGGACGAATGCGGCGCGGTCAGGGCCTAGGTCGAAGATATCGAAGTAATCGCCGCCGACCTCAAGACACGATTGATTGCTGCCGGCGACTTCGAAGTAGGTGTGGTGCTTGAATTCGCGCGGAAGCAAGGCGCGTTGGATATCACGTGCGATATTGATTTCACGCTCGAGGCGCTCGCGTTCGCGCTCTGTTTCGACGAGGCGCGCGTTTTCGAGCACGCTGCCGGCTTCGAGGGCCAACGCGTCCAAGATTTGGCGCTCGAGCTTGGAGAAGGCCGCCGGGCGGCGGCTATCCATATACAGCACGCCGAGCAAGCGGCTGGCGCTTCCCGGTCCCACCGAAGAATCTTCGCCAGCCTGGCGCGATCCGCCGACAAAAAGGGGGATCACGACGACGGCGCGCAGGCGCTGCGCGATGATGCTGCGCGCGGCCTGGAGATCCTGGTCGGCAAAGGCGACGTCTTCGGTAACGACGCTGCGCTTCTGATCAACAGCGGCACGCAGGGCGGTCTGGCTTGGTTCGAGATTTTCGCCTGGAGAAGCGCCGCCGCGCTGGCGGGCGACGCGGGTGCGTAGCGCGCCCTTTTCGTCCGGCTCGAGGAGCAAGCCGCGATCGGCATCGGTGAGCGAGATGGCCTGGTCCACCATGTTCGCGAGGATGGTGTCCAGAGGCATATGCGAATGCAGTTGCAGGGTGGCCTCGAGCAACAGGCTCAGTTTGCGCAGACCGGCCGCGCCCGATTCGGACGCGGTGAGGTGTTCCATGCGGTCGAGGAGTTGCGGGAGGGCGGCGGCGCTCGACCGGAAAATAATTTCGTAGGAATCGGGCAAGCCGAAGGTGATGGAATCACCGTCTCGCAGCGGGTTCGCTTCGGCTTTTTCACCGTTGACGAAGAGGCCGCGCTTTTGGCCGCGATCTTCCAAGCGGAAGACTTTGCCGTCAAAAATCAGAGCAGCGCACTGGCGCGAAATGCGGCGATCGGTAAGCTGGAGATGGTTGCCGGTTTCCGCACCACGGCCGATGAGGAAAGGGGAACGATCAACGCGCAACATGGAACGGGCGCCGTCTGGCGAGATGACTTCCAGAGCAGCCTCCGGAAGTTCGGCGCGCATGATGATGGTTTCAGACATGCCGTTACAGGTGGCACATGGTAACACGGGTGCGTGGCAGGAGGGAGAGGGGAAGCCGCGGCAGATGCAATTTTAGTGAGCGATCCAGACGATATCGGGCAAAAGAAGCGCGCGCGCCGAGCATTTGCAGCAGGGATTACTTCAATCCGGTGACGATATAAGCTTGCGAGAGGACGCGCGCGTAGAGATAGGCATAACTCTTACCGTCGCTAGAAAGAAAAACGCCGGCAATGTGCGTGAAACCGCCAATTCCGGCCATACCGGTCCCGAACGTTCGCCACGGTGTTACCTTCCCGGTCGCGAGATTTAGTTGATCCACTGCTCGGCCTATCCCCAGCACTTCGCCGGAGATCACGTACACGGAACCTCCGTCAGCGGACCATCCGATGATGGCGTGCGTCGATGCCGCCGGAAGCGGGCGGAAACTAGCGGCCTCGAAGGACCAGATGCCACGCGTGGCGTCGGGTTTCGTGACGGCGACGCCCTTACCACCCGGCGAAAGGTGTGTACCTACGATACCCTCGGGAGTGATGGGCTTCGCGTCGCCGGTGGCCAGGTCAATCAGGTAATCGCGAGCGCCGTGGCCTACTTCAATTCCTGAGGCCAAGAGGTGTTTGCCGTCCGGCATCCACCGGAGAGTGTTATAGACAATGGCGCCGTGGGTGAGAGGCCGCGACTCGCCCGCTCCCGTTGGAACCAAGCTTAAAGAACCGTTTTTTGCCGATTGCGTGACCACCCATTTGGCGTCCGGCGAAATGGCCTTGGCGACGCCCTCGCCAATGCGTACGGGTGGCGATCCATCGGTATCACGCACGTAGACTGTGTAATTTGGACCGCCGCCATCGCCTTCTTCTTCGAAGACAACCTTGCGGCCGTCGGGAGTCATATCGCGCAACTCCGACCAACCGAACCATCCCAGTTCGCGCTCTTCCTTCGCGCCGGGCGCCAAGCCGCGAATGCCGAGACGCGTCTGCTGCGTCACGACCAACGCCGTGCCATTTTGCATGTCCTCCAGCCAAACGCCGCCGGGCACGTTTCCGATCATTCGCAGTTTGCCGGACAAGGTCACGGCGGTGGGATCCTCGGACGCCCCTGCTTTGGAGGCGGTAAACCAAACTTCGTCGCCGGTGGGCGACCATAGGATCCCCTCAATAGAGATCCAGCCCGAAGAGAGTTTCTTTTCCTGACCGGTGCCGTCCGAGCGAATCACCGCGATCGACCCTTGGTCATCGCCGGCGGGGTTTTCATGGTCGGCAAATGCCACCCACTTCCCATCGGGCGAGATTTTGGGATCGCTGATCCAGTTGATGCCTTCGAAAAGCACCTTTCCGACGGGATATTCCAGACGCCAGTGACTGTTCTCGCGAACGTACCGAACGATTGCCATATTCTCGCCATCGGCGGCCCAGTCCGCGTTTTGGACGTCATTGAGTACTTCCCTGGCCGTCCCTCCGCTCAACGGAACCCGTGCCAGCGTGCCAAAACGCGCATAGCCGCCGAAAGAAAGCGTTTCGAGGCGAATCGCCAGTTCCCCATTCTTCGAGACGGAAAGCAGTTCGGCATTCTTGATTCCCAGTTCACGAGCTCCCGGATCGTCCGGACGGGCCAGATAGAGCTGATTTTCGGCGCCTTCCCAAGCCGCGCTGTAGACGATGCTGCCATCGGGCGTAAACCGCACATTGCCGATGGAGCCGGTGCGGAAGGTGATCTGCTTGTATTCGGCGAGAGACGCGCCATGGCCGCGGCCCAGCCACCAGCCGAGAGCAAGGAGCGCTCCAGCGAAAACGAGGCCGGCCGCCAGCGCCGCGAATAACTTGCTGCGCGGCGGTTTCGCTGCCGCCGCTACTCTTGCGGTGGAACCGGAAATGCCGGAGAGATGTTCGAGATCGAAGGCGATGTCGCTCGCGGAATGGAAGCGCGACTCGGGATTCTTTTCGAGGCAATGATGCACGATGCGCTCGAGCGCCGGAGAAATATTGCGATTCGTTTCCGTTAAATCCGGCGGATCGTCCTTGAGGATTGCGGTCATGGTGTCCGCGGGAGTTTCGCCGTGGAAGGCGCGCTTGCCGGAAAGCAACTCGTAGAGAATGGCGCCAAAGCTAAAGATATCGGAGCGCGCGTCGACCGACGTCCCGCGAACCTGCTCGGGAGACATGTAGCCCGCGGTGCCCAGCACGACGCCCGCTTCCGTGCCCTGGGTTACGGTGCGCAGGGATGTTTGGGCGGCGTTAGGCTCGATCTGCGTGAGCTTGGCGAGGCCGAAGTCCAGAATCTTTACGCGGCCATCTTTTGTAAGAAAAAGATTTTCGGGCTTGAGATCACGATGGACGATTCCTTTTTCATGAGCAGCGGCGAGGCCGTGCGCGATTTGTAAGGAGTAATCGAGGGCCTTGCGTACGGGAATAGCTCCGCTGCGCAGGCGCTCGCGAAGCGTCTCGCCCTCGAGGAGTTCGGATACAACGTAAGGCGAGCCGTTTTCGGTGCCAATGTCGAACACGGCGAGAATATTGGGGTGGTTCAGCGCGGCGGTGGCGAGGGCCTCTTGCTCGAAGCGGCGCAAACGGTCCGCGTCCAGAGAGAGCGCTTGCGGCAAAACCTTGACGGCTACGTCGCGCTTGAGGCGCGTGTCGTGGGCGCGATAAACCTCGCCCATGCCTCCAGCGCCGATGGCCGATTGAATTTCATAAGGGCCGAGTTTTGTTCCGGGGATGAGGGCCATTTGCGGGCGGCATTATAGCGCGGATGACGGGGCCCACGCGCCCGATGTTTCAGTAGAAGACCGGGTCCGCGATTACATTTCGCGGAGCGCGGCGTTGGGATCGAGCCTGGACGCACGCCAGGCGGGGAACCAAGAAGCGAGCGCGGCGATCAGCAGAAATGTGAAGGCCATGGCCACGAAAGTGACCGGGTCAGTGGATTTCACGCCGACCAGCATGGACGTCATAACGCGGGTGACGACGAAGGCGGCGATCAGTCCGGCAATGATGCCAGAGAGCGTAAGACGCAACCCCTGGCCCACGATCAACTGGAAAATATTGCCGCCGCCGGCGCCCAGCGCCATGCGCACGCCGATTTCGGAGGTGCGCTGGCGGACGACGGTAGAAAGTACGCCGTAGAGGCCCACGCCGGCGAGCAACGCGGCGATCACCGCGAATGCTCCGATCAAGAGCAACGAAAAGCGCGTGCCGGCCTGAGCTTTTTCCACAAGCGCGTCCATCGGTTGCAAGTCCGTGATCAAGAGTTGGGGGTCGAGCGATTTGATTACCCCACGAACGTCATTGGCATACTTGGCGGGGTCATCGGCGGTGCGGATGGCCCATTGCTGCACGGCGCCGGAGCCCAGGTAAGCGTCCGTGAAGTAGATTTGCTCGCGGCCGGGTTCGGCAAGAGAAACATCGCGCTGATGTTGCACGACGCCGATGATTTGAACCCAGACGGGCTCGGGAGTCTGGATGCGGGTAAGAATGCGTTTGCCGACGGCGGATTGGCCAGGGAACGCTTTTTCGGCAAGCGCTTGATCCACCACCACGAGATCGCGGCCGGGCTGGTTGTCGTCCTCGGTGAAAGTACGGCCCTGCAAGAGCGGTGTGCGCATCGTTTCAAAATAGCCCGGGAGCACGATTTGCGGGTCGGTGGCTTTGTATTTGCTGGCGTCGGCGAGCGCATCTTCGAGGCCCCAGCGAATGGGGCTGAAGCCGCCGGCGAGCGGAAAGGGAGCCGCGGCGGTGACGGCTAGCACGCCGGGGATGGCGCGCAAGCGATCTTCGATTTGGCGCACGGCAGCGGCGCGGGCCGGCTGCGCCGGGTCGAAACGGTTGGTCAGGACTTGAAACGTCAACAAGCCATGGGGATTGAATCCGGGATCGACCCGTTGCAGATCGAGGAAGCTGCGGAACATGAGGCCCGATCCGATCAGCAAAACGTAGGCGAGCGCCACTTCGATGCCGACGACAACTTTGCGCGAACGGCCGCCTCGGGCGAGTCCTTCGTTGCGGCTGGCACCACGCAACACGATCATCAGGTCCGGCCGGGAAGCGCGCCACGCGGATGTAAGTCCAAAGATCGCGGCGGCCAAGAGGCTCGACAGCGCGGTGAAGATCAACACGGACGAATCGATGCGAATGGTATCGAGCCGCGGAAGGGTTGCGGGCGCGATGGCGAGCAGCTCGTGTATTCCGGCCCAGGCGACCGCGAAACCACCTACGGCGCCGATGGCTGCCAGCAGAAATGACTCGACCAGCATCTGCCGGGCGAGAATCCACCAGCTTGCGCCCAGCGCCGAGCGCACGGCGAGTTCCCGCTGGCGCAAGGAGGCGCGCACGAGCAGCAGGTTCGCCACATTGGCGCAGGCGATGAGCAGAAGAAAAATCACGGCGCCCAGCAGCGCCAAGAGTGCGGGACGCACCTCGGACACGAGATGCTGGCGCATGGGTTCAACGCGGATGGCGTAGCCGGCGGTGCCGAGGATCGAGAAATCTTTTCGTTCCTGTGCCGCGACCTGGTCGGCATCCGCCTGCGCGCGGCCGATGGGCACGCCGGGTTGCAGCCTGCCGATCACACGCATGGAAACCGAATTTCGCTGCGCGCTGTCATAACCCAAGCGATTGGCGAACCAAACGTCCGGCGCCGGGTCGATCTCGGAAGAGGGAGGAAAATAGAGACGGAAGCGCGGAGCCAGGACGCCGACGATTCTGGGACTGAAGGGACCTCCGGTATCCAGCGTGGTGCCGAGCACAGCAGGATTGAGGCCGTAGCGGCGCTGGAAATATTCGTAGCTCAGGATGGCCATCACCGGGAGCCGCGGCGGGGGAGCCGCGGCATTCTGCGCGCCCGCGGGTGCCTGCGTTTGCGGGGTTCCGTCATCGGGCGTGAAATCGCGCCCCACCGCGATCCCGGCGCCAACCAGGCTGAAATAGTTGGTGGTAACGACGCCGAAATGCACTTCCTCGGGCGAGCCGTCGCTCTTCGTCAAGATGATGTTGGAGGTGAAGACGCCGGCCAGACTGTTCAAGGCGTCATGTGATCCTTCGCGCAGGTCGATGAAATTGGCGTTGGAGAAGGGGAAGTCGCGGACGCCGCGATTGCGCATATCGGTGGAGATGATTACCAGGCGATCAGGATCGTGATAGGGAAGAGGGCGCAACAAGACGGCGTTGGCGACGCTGAAGATGGCGGTGCTGGCGCCGACCCCGAGCGCGATGGTGATGGCGGCGGTAAGCGCAAAGATGGGACTCTTGCGCAACGACCGCGCGGCAAACGTCAGGTCTCGAAACGCCATGGTTTCACCTCGCTATCGATTGCTATCGGCGCGCGACGCACAAGAATACACCTGAATTACGATGCAGGATTTTCAAAACTGAATCGACGCTGAGGGCAAGTCCGGCCTCGATAACAAAAGGGCTCTGCGCGCGGATCGATCAGGGCCGTTTCTTGCTTGCGATTTGCGCGACTCGCGCTTTCACCAGCTTCTTGATCAACGCGAGCGGCAGCGGCTTATCGGCCGGGAAGCGGACGGTGCCTTTAGAGACGGAATACCCTTTCAAGTCGCTTTCAAATTCCGCAATGACGGCGGCGCTCGGGAACAAACTGCAGTGATCCACAAAGGCGGCGAACCAAACCAATATTTTTTCCTTCTTGAATGCGGGAATTCCGTAGCTGATGGTCTCGACAGCGTCTTTGGGGACGGCAGACCGCACGGCGGCGCGCATTTTTTCGAAGGCGCCGCGCGAGCCTGTGGGCACGCGAGCGAGATACGCCTCCAGATTTGCCGGGACGGCCGTGATTTTGGATGGGGGTTTTTGCTTCGCGGATTTCGCTTGTTTCATACGTGCACGCTATTTCTGGGGGGCGGTGGCGTTGAGAACAATGCGTAAGGGAGCTACTTGCTGCGGCTTGACGTACCGATTTACGAGAAATCGCTGGCCATCTTTGGTCACGTCATAGCTGAAGAGGTCCGTGGAAGAAACCGGGGCGCGAAGCTGGCTCTGAAATAGCGGGACAGGGTTTCCTGGCGAGAAAGTTCCCTCCGTGCTCACCGGCACGGCGGTGAACGTGGACTTAGCCCCTATATAGAAAATCTCCTTGCTGTCCCCCCGCCACCTCGGTTCAACGCCTCCGCCGCGGGAGACCTGCCACTTGCCGGCTGCGTCGGGAAAGGTGGTGACGTAAATCTCCCAGTCACCGGACTCGTCGGAAGCGTAAGCCACCCACTTGCCGTCGGGGGAGATTTGCCCGTTCGTCTCGCTGGCCGTGGCCGAGAGGAATGGCGTCATTTTCCCGGTGGAAATGTTGACCAACGTCAGGAGCGATCCGCCGGTCGTGGGCTGCAGCGTGCACAGAATTTCTTTGTCGTCCAGCGACCACGAGGTCGGAACGATGTCACCACTTTTCTGCGCATCGCTTTGCAGCGAGCTCATGTCAAAGATCGA
>DATNLT010000091.1:0-19033 GCA_035602725.1 Candidatus Acidiferrales bacterium | reverse complement strand
AGAATCATACGGGAGGCGCGGATCGCCTCCGGAGAGTTTCCGCCAAGCCGCCGTTTCGGATCCCAAACCACCATTTCCTCGGGAGGAATGCCCAGCGCGAGACCTGTGTTTCGACCGAGGTGTTCGTCAGGAAGGAATAGTATGCGCCGGCCGTGTGTGAAGGCCCATCGGACAATTTTTCCAGCGTTAGAACTGGTGCAAACAGCACCATGCCGTTTGCCCGCGAGGGCTTTAATTGCGGCAGCCGAATTCATGTACGTGACGGGGATTACGCCGAGATCACCAAGCTCAGACAATTCATCCCAACAAGTTTCGACATCTCCCGCTTCGGCCATATCTGCCATCGAGCACCCGGCCGCCAGGTCCGGAAGGATCACTTGTTGGTGAGATTGGCGGAGTACGTCCGCGCTTTCTGCCATGAAGTGCACGCCACAGAAAATGATGTGTCGGGCGTCTGTGGCGGCAGCCTGCTGGGAGAGGCGGAAGGAATCTCCGGTAAAATCGGCGAATTTAATGACTTCGTCACGCTGGTAGTGATGGCCCAGAATCACAATTTCCTTGCCCAATTGGTGGCGCGCGGCAGCGATGCGTTCGTCAAGCGAATGGTCCGGCAAAAGCAGATAGCTTTCCGGGCCACATCCGACTCCAGGCTCAAGCTCCGGAATGCGGATCGTAGCCGGTTGAGCGCCAGGAGCCTTAGCGATGTCGATCAACGTTTCCATGTGTGGCTTTACCCGCTTAGACCCCAATTCACGTCCGGCTGCAAATCTGGGTCAGTTTTTCGGGTCTATGCTCCATTGGATGCGCTTCCATATAACGAGGTTCTGCAATCCAACATGACCGGCGGGACCTAACAACATTATAGCGATACGAAAGCGCTGGACGAAATAGGAAGATCATACCGTCCAGCGCTGGACGAAACCCACAAAATAGGGGCTTTGCAAAAATCAAGCCGGTCAGGGCCGGGCTTCATAGACCAAGTTAAACGGCGTCTGCGTAGCGCGGCGAAAACGCGTAAATCCGGCGGACCTGACCACCTCGCGCATGCGCGCCTCACCTGATTGCGCTCCCAAGGCCAAGCCCACTTCCTGCGCGCGTGAGCACGGCGTACAGAGCATGGTCGAGGCCGAATAGAATACGCGGCCGATAGGGTTCAGGTTGTCCTGGAGCTTGTCGTTGGCAAAAGGTTCGACGATCATCCAGGTCCCGCCCTTTTTGAGGGACTGATATACGTGCTTGGCGGCTCCAGCAGGATCACCCATGTCGTGCAGGCAATCGAAGAAAGTGACCAGGTCATAGTCTTTGCCGGGAAAATCCTTTGCCTTGGCGACCTGGAAATTCGCGCGATCGCCGACGCCCGCTTTCTTGGCGCGCGTCGTAGCCACGTCAATCGAAGCTGGATGGTAATCAAAACCCACAAAAGTAGATGCCGGATAAGCCTGCGCCATCAAGACCGTGGACGCTCCATGGCCGCAACCCACGTCGGCAACGCGGCCACCTGCGCGCAGCTTCGCTTCCACGCCCTCCAGCGCCGGAATCCAAGAGCTGACCAGATGCGCGGCATAGCCCGGCCGAAAGAAACGCTCGGTCCCGGTGAAAAGTTCCGGATCGTGCTCATGCCAACCGACCCCTTCTCCCGTTTTGAAAGCGTCCGTGACCTTGTCCACGGATCGCGTTGCCGCGAGCGCTAGTTGAAACGCGCCCGGTAAGAAGGCCGGACTATTATCGTCGGCGAGGGCGAAGGCCTGCTCTTCCGTCAGGCTGAAGCGATCGCCACTCGGGTCATACGTAACGTAACCGCCGGCCGCTTGCGATGCGAGCCATTCGCGTACGTAGCGTTCGTTGGTGTTTGTGCGCTCAGCGAGCTGAGTAGAAGTCATTGGGCCGCGAGCAGCAAGAGCCTTGTAAAGACCAAGCTTGTCGCCAATCGCCACGAGCGCGGCATGAAAGGTCGCGCCAAAGTCCACAATCCCTCTACCGAGTAATTGATCGAGTTTTTGGGAGTCTAGAGCCATGGATTAGGTTCCTTTCTCGGGGATGTATTTGAAGAGAGCCCGGCTTCGTTGGGGAGATGCTACTCCAGTTTTCGAGGAACCGGCAATATCGGATTGCAACGAACGGCAGAGCCGATGGAAAAAGCGCGGTCATCCGGAGTCCGGTTCACCCCGTGCGGACGGGAGTAAGCAGCAAAGGCATGCCCAGCTTGCCGGAGTAATGCGGGCGGAAACGCTCGACGTTGTAGAGCTTGGGCACATCCACGCGAATGGCTCCGAGCTTGGGGTCCGGGATGGGAGCGTGAGCGTACTTCCCTTCTTGGATGGCCACCAAGCGTCCATGAATCCCCTCCCGCAAGAGGTCCATCGCCACGTTGGCAAACGTCGTGGCCACCATTTGATCGAGAGCATCCGGGGCGCCGCTGCGCAGATCGTAGGTAAGGTCGCTCGACATCGTTTCCACACCGATGCGCCTGCGAATTTCCTCACCGAGAGCTTCGCCGATGTCTACCTTTTTGCGATGGCCGTACGCATCCGCGTCGCCGTATTCCTCGACGCGGCGGCCCTTCCAAACGGCACCCTCGGAAGCGATCACCAGCGAATAGCCGCTGGGATTATTTTTGCGATCCTCGGCCAAAAGCTGGACGAGCCGCTCAAGATCGAATTCCACCTCGGGGATGACGCAGCGTACGGAGGTCACATAGGCCGTGTAGAGAGCGGTGAAGCCCGCATCTCGGCCGAAAATCCGAAACACGCCAATCCGCTCGTGCGAGCCCAGCGTTGTACGCTGGCGGGTGATGAGTTCTTTGGCGCGTGTAATGGCCGTGGAAAACCCGATACAATACTCGGTACCGCGGACATCGTTATCCATCGTTTTCGGAATACCGATCACGCGGATACCCCTCTGATTCAGCACGTGTGCAAAACTGAGCGTATCGTCGCCGCCGATGACGATCAAATCATCGATTCCCAGATGCGCGATATTGTCGAGGACCAGAGGCGTGAGGTCCCAGGTACCCTCGCCGGATTGAAACCTTCGCAGTTGGTCTTGTGAAAGGTGCAGCGGCAATTTCGCCTTTTTCATTTTCGCGGGGTTTACACGAGAGGTGTGCAATATAGTGCCACCGTGGCGGTCAATGTCACGTGTGTTTGTGCGGTCGAGCATGCGTACGTATTCGACATCAAGCGCAGGGCCTGTCTCAATATGCGTCAGCCCCTGCCAGCCGCGGCGAATGCCGAGCACCTGACAACCGGTTTCCGTTGCCTTGTAAACGACGCTCTTGATAACGGGATTCAAACCGGGGACGTCGCCGCCACCGGTCAATATGCCAATGCGCCTGCTTCGCTGCATCGTACGTTCCTCGATAGTGATGGCTTGGATTATCGCAACAGGAAGCTGGTGCCGTCCATCTGACTTCTATTCCTGATCGCTTTCCACGGAGTTGGTGCCGAGCACTTGAATGTGCACGGCGCGCTCGCGCGGGCCATCCAATTCGGCCAGAATCACCGATTGCCAATTGCCCAACGCCAAGCCACCATTGTTAATCGGCAGGGTTAACGTATGGCCTAACAACATGGCACGCAAGTGGGAAGCAGCATTCTTCCGGTCGCATTCCGAAAGGCGCGGATCATTGTGGCGCCAGTAGTCGAAACGGCCAACGATACGTTCGAGAAATGACTTGATATCGTCCATGAGAGCTTGTTGAAATTCATTAATAAAGACCGCCGTAGTGGTGTGCAACGATTGCACGATTACCATGCCACCCTCGAGACGGTGCTTGCGGACGACCTCATTCAGATCACGAGTGATATTAATGAGCTCCAGGCGCTCGCGGGTCTTATAAAAAAGAGTCTCAAGATAGAGCTGAACGCCAGCGGCCGGACGGCGTTTGGACACAATTCTTGGCCTGCCTGCTTCGACGACGGACATTCTGTTTTATTCCCCCCTGATTTCGAAGTGACGTGCAAGCCCTGCGGCGCGTGCGAGGCGGTTCTCTTCGGCACGCTGTTTCCGGCTACTGGTTGGATGCCGATTGTAGTGGAAAGGTTCGAAAACGGCAGTTGGGCGAACGTGTTTAGCAACAGCGGCTTACGCGAGAGTACCGGCGCCGCAAAGAGTCCAGATAAAACTCGCTTGGCGAAAGAGGAGGAGAGGCCAATCTTTCGCCGCCTCCACGGTTTGCCGCGCGAAGGTAATTTTCGTACGCTGCATCGCCTGTGGTTTGGCGCAACCACCACCACAGGCGCTTGGCTGCACGACGGAATGAAGCAATAGGCGGCATCAGTCGCCCTCCGCCCATTGTGTGGGCACGTACGGAGCTTCGTGCAGCACCGGTGCTTTGGCACTCGAAAGGATTCGAACCCATTCGACCAGGGCGTTCGCAACGAGAGCCAGCACCATGAGCGCCAGCACGGCAGTGATCGCCGCATCCAAGCGCTGGTTGAAGATCAAGCGCCAAGTGTCGGCAAGTTTGGCGGCCGGCACCGAACCGGAGTGAATACGCGCGGCCATGTCGTTAGCTGTGGCTAAAAAGCCAAGTCGCGGGTCGGGGGCAAAAATTTTCTGATAGCTGGCAACCATGGTGACGGTAACAAGCGCCACCATAGGCACCAGAGTGACCCATAGGAAGCGCAATTTGCCCATCTTTAGCAAAATGGTGGTCGCAACAACCAATGCGACCGCTGCGAGCAATTGGTTTGAGATCCCGAACAGCGGCCAAAGCGAATTGATCCCCCCGAGCGGATCGAGCACGCCTTCGTACAAAAAGTAGCCCCACGCGCCGACGATGAGCGCGCTTGAAAACAGCACGGCCGGATACCATCCGGGACGTCCCAGCGGTTTGCTCACGTGGCCCAGCAAGTCCTGCACCATGAAACGGCCGACGCGCGTACCAGCGTCGAGCACCGTCAGGATAAAAAGCGCCTCAAACATGATTGCGAAGTGATACCAGACCGCCATCAAATGAGGTCCGCCGATGGTGTGGCTGAAAATCTGCGCCATGCCGACCGCGAGCGAGGGCGCTCCGCCGGCACGATTGAGTAGCGTCTGCTCGCCGACCAGATGCGCCAAATCGACCATGGTTTGCGGCGCGAGGGCATAACCCCAACCGGAAATAGTTTGTGCGGCTCCAGTTGCGCTGGCTCCGACGATGCTGGGCGGGCTATTGATCGCAAAATAGACACCGGGTGAGAGTGCGCAGGCCGCGACCATCGCCATAACGCCGACGAAGGACTCCATTAGCATCGCCCCGTAGCCGATCAGCCGCGCGTGAGTCTCGTTCAAGATCATCTTCGGCGTCGTCCCGGAGGAAATCAGAGCGTGGAAGCCGCTGACAGCGCCGCAAGCGATGGTGATGAAGCAAAACGGGAAAATCTTACCGGCGAATACTGGGCCAGTGCCATCCGCGAAACGAGAAAGTGCCGGCATTTGGATGGTGGGACGCACCAGCAGAATTCCACCTGCGAGCGCGACAATCGCGCCAACCTTGATGAAGGCGCTCAGATAATCGCGGGGCGCGAGCAGCAGCCAGATGGGCATGGCCGAAGCCGCAAAACCGTAGCAAATGATCGCAATGGCGAGGGCGGGGCCGGTGAAAGTGAAAACTTGCGCCCAACGCGGCGAAGCCGCGACCCATTGGCCGGCGAACACAACGAATACGATCATGGCTACGCCAAAACCGGAGGCCTCTAGGACGCGTCCCGGCCGCCAATAGCGAAGATAGAGTCCCATGAGCATGGCGATGGGAAGCGTCATCGCCAGTGTGAATGTGCCCCACGGCGAAGCTTTTAATGCATTCACGATCACAAGGCCCACGACGGCCAATAGAATAATCATGATGATGAGCACGGCGAGCTGAGCGATAAAGCCACCATACTTGCCGACTTCTTCGCGCGCCATTTGCCCGAGCGACTTACCGTTTCGGCGAATCGAGCAGAACAAGATCACGAAGTCCTGCACGCAGCCGCCCAGGACTGAACCGACGATCAACCACAGAGTTCCCGGCAGATAGCCGAACTGCGCGGCGAGAGTAGGGCCGACGAGAGGCCCGGGACCGGCAATTGCGGCGAAATGGTGCCCCAGCAGGACCCATTTGTTGGTTGGGACGAAATCGCGTCCGTCGTCGAGGCGTTCAGCAGGCGTGGCGCGATTCGGGTCGAGCACCAACACTTTCGCGGCGATGAAAGCGGAATAGAAACGATAGGCGACCAGGTAGGTGCAAGCCGCGGCGATTACGAACCATGTGGCGTTGAGCGGCTCGCCACGTTCAAAGGCGATGGCGGCCAGCCCGGCTGCGCCAGCCACCGCTACCGCGGCCCACACGAATACCCGGACGATTTTTCTCAAGGTTTGTAGCTGGAGTTTATAAACGCATCCACGTCTTTATGCAACTTGTCGTGAGCTTTTTGGTCGATGTAGACCATATGGCCGGATTCGTAATATGTGAAGCCAATGTTCTTACGAATTTCCGGCTCAAGGCCCATGTGGTCCACGGTGTACTCAATTGCGTGGGATGCGGTGGCGACGTCGTAATAGCCGCACACGACCAGCACCTTTAGGCCGGGCTGTTGGGACATCGCGGCGCGCAGAGTCTCCGCGACTTGCGGGTAGCCGGTCTGGTCCCACGGGCGGACGTTTCCGCTGACGGCGTAGTACATGTCGGTATCCCACTTGAGATCGCGGTGGACATAATCCTGAAAAGCGGCCACAAAGGCACCCTCATAGGACACTTCGCTGGCGTCGGTTTCGGGGTTCTCGCCCGCCGCATCGGCATCGATGCCCTCAAAACGCGAATCCAGGCGACCAACGGTGCGACGCTTATCGCGCTCCAGTTCCGTAAACCAGCGCCGGGCGTTGATGCGCAGATTGGATTCCTCGATATATTTGGGCGAGAGCGCGGTGAAGTGCGCAAGATCCTGGACGACTTTCTGTCTCTCGGCGCCGGTAAGGCGATCACCTTTCATCAATGCTTGCGCGTACTCGTTGTCGGCAAATTCGCGCGCTTGCTGCTCGATTTTATCGACGCTTTCATTCTGGAGGTCTGGCGCAAGCAAGTGGTGATACCAGGCCGTCGCCGCATACGTTGGGACAAAGAGCATCGGTGGGAGATCGTTGCCCGGCGTGAATTCCAGAGTCTGGAAGTTCATCACGGCGGAAACCAGAACGATTCCATTGAGATAGATTTCATGACGGTGCTGCAAGACGCCGGAAAGCTCGGCGGAGCGAGTAGTCCCGTAGCTTTCACCGATCAAATACTTGGGCGAATCCCAGCGCTCGTTGCGCGTGATGTACTGGTAGATGAAATCGGAGAAATAATTGGCGTCCTCGACGAGCCCGTGGAACTGTGCGGGGTTTTCACCGGGAACAGGGCGGCTGTAACCGGTGGACACTGCGTCAACGAAAACGATGTCCGTGGCATCCAGGAAGGAATCTTCGTTGTCAACAATTTGATAGGGCGCGGGCATGCCATGGCCGTCAGGCGTTAGGACTACACGCTTCGGACCAAAGCCCATGTGGACGAAGGAAGAAGCCGAGCCAGGGCCACCGTTATACGAGAACGCGATGGGGCGCTTGGAGATATCACTGGGATCGTCCTTCGTATACGCGACGTAGAAGAAAGTTGTCTTGGGATTGCCGTCGTCGTCTTTGATTATATAAGTGCCTACCGTAGCCGTGTACTTGATCTCCTGGCCGCCAATGTGCGCAGTGTGCTGCGTCACAGACGTCTTCTCTTCCGGTGGCGGCATACGGCGCGCTTGCGCCCCCTCCGCCGGCTGGGTTTGCGCAGCGGTGCCGCGGCCCGGCTGCGCGCCGGGATTCTGCTGATCGCCTCGACGCCCTTGTGCGTCGGCAACGCTGCCGGCGAAGAGGACGGCGACTGCTACGATCAAAACAAGATTCATTCTCATTGCCTTTCTTCTCCTCTCAATACTGAAAAGATTGCCGTGGGTATGTATAACAAAAATGCGACGGAATCATACCCTGAGACGCCTAAATGCGGCAGGCAGTTTCGCGTGTTTTGAAAACGAGGAGCGTAGTAGAAGGAAAGAGCCGCAGTGCTCCTGAATGCGCCGCGGCTCTTTTGCCTGACATCGGGCTTAGTGTGTGTAGCTCGTGTTGATGAATTCATCGATGTCATGGTGGAGCTTGTGGTGCGCCTTTTCATCGATGTACATCATGTGGCCGCCCTCGTAGTACTGGAAGCTCACGTTCTTGCGGATTTCGGGTTCGAGACCCATGTGATTGACCGTGGTCTCAATCCCGTTGAACGGTGTCGCAAAGTCATAGTAGCCGCACACGACGAGCAGCTTGAGGTAGGTTTCCTGCGTCATGGCGGCCCGCAGAACTTCGGCGACCGCGATGTTGCCAGTCTGATCCCAAGGCTGAACGTTGGCGGTGACCGTATAATACGCGTCACTTTCCCATTTCAAATCGCGATGCAGGTAGTCCTGAAAGGCCGCGACGAATGCGCCTTCATAGGAAGCCTCACTCGGGTCGTATTCGTCGCGTTCACCGGCGGCATCAGCATCGCGGCCGGTGAAGCGAGCGTCAAGCCGGCCAACGGTTTCGCGCTTATCGCGCAGCAACTCCTTAAACCAGCGCTGCGGGCTGATTCGCAGGTTGGCTTCGTCAATGTACTTTGGCGAGAGCCCGGTGTAGTGGGCAATATCTTGAATCACCTTTTGCTTTTCGGCAGGAGACATCTGATCGCCCTTTTCGAGCGCCTGCGCGTATTCGCCGTGGGCAAACTCGCGAGCCTTTTGCGCGACCTGCTCGATGCTCAAGTTCTGCAAGTCCGGCGGCAGCAAGTGGTGATACCAAGCGGAGGTCACATAACTCGGCAGGAAAAAGATCGTGCGATCGTCGCCGCCCCAGTTCGCAAAAGCCACGGTCGAAACCAGGACGATGCCGTTCAGGTAAATTTCATGCCGGTTTTGCAGGATGCCGGACAGTTGAGCGGAACGCGTGGTTCCGTAGCTTTCGCCGATCAGGTATTTCGGCGAACCCCAGCGGCCGTTGCGCGTGATGTACTGGTAGATGAAGTCGGAGAACCAGGTGGCATCTTCGATGATGCCGTGAAATTGCGCCGGGTTTTCGCCGGGTACCGGGCGGCTGAATCCGGTCGAAACCGCATCAATGAAGACCAAATCGGTCGCGTCGAGGAAGGAATCCTCGTTGTCCACGAACGTGTAGGGCGCTGGCAATCCGTGTCCATCGGCCGTCAACACCGGGCGCTTGGGCCCAAAACCCATGTGCGTGAACGACGAGGCCGAACCAGGGCCGCCGTTGTACACGAAGGAAATCGGGCGCCTCGCGATATCCGACACATCGTCCTTGGTGTAAGCAACGAAGAAGAAGGAAGCCTTGGGAGTGCCGTCATCGGCTTTGATGACGTAGTTCGCGGCGGTCGCCGTGTAATTCACCTGCTGGCCGCCGATATGTGCGCTGTGCTTTGTCACGGATGACTTTTCTTCAGGCGGTGGCATGCGGCGGGCGGCATCGGACGTCTGCTCGCCTTGATCACCCCGGCCTGTTTGAGGATTGGCGCCCGGAGGAGTATTACCTCGTCTGCCTTGGGCGGAAGCAATACACGCACCAACGAGTAAGGCCAGACCTACGACGGGAATGCGATTCCATTTCATTTGCGAGAATTCTCCTCTCCTGAACACACGATTTCGTCCTGCAAAAACGATATGTAGCTGAAAATGACCGACGGAACATATCTCCAGACGGTTCGCGCGTGTTCCAGGTTTCGCCGATCACCTACGACCGCGGCTAGTAGAAGAGGCATCGCCTAATGGGAATAGGCAGCGTTGATAAAATTATCCACTTCCGCGTGCAGCTTGTGATGCGCCTTTTCATCTACGTAAGACATGTGGCCGCCCTCGACGTAAGTGAAGCTGACGTTCTTGCGGACTTCGGGCTCAAGCCCCATGTGATCGACAGTGTATTCAACCGCATGGAACGGTGTGTTCGCATCGTAATAGCCACAGACAAAGAGGACTTTCAGATACGTCTGTTGGGTCATCGCCGCGCGCAGGGTTTCGGCGACGGAGTCGTACCCCGTCTGATCCCAGGGACGGACATTCCCGCTCACGGGATACTGCATGTCGGTCTCCCACTTGAGGTCCCGGCGCACGTAATCGTGAAATGTAGCCACCCAGGCACCCTCGTAAGAGGCTTCGCTCGGGTCGTATTCTGGACGCTCGCCCGCCGCATCGGAATCGGTTCCCACGAATCGGGAGTCGAGGTCGCCAATGATCGAGCGCTGATCGCGTAGAAGCTCCTTGCGCCAGCGCGTGTCGCGGATGCGGAGGTTGCTTTCCTCGATAAATTTCGGGGACAGCCCGGTGAAGCGGGCCAGATCCTTTACGGTCTTGGCGCGATCGGCGGCCGCCAGGCGATCGCCTTTTAGCAGCGCTTGCGCATATTCTCCATCTGCAAATTCGCGCGCCTGCTGCGCTACTTGATCCAACGTTAAGTTCTGCAGATCGGGCGCGAGCAGATGGTGGAACCATGCGGTGGTCGTATAGGTGGGCAAATAGAACTTCGTAGGCATGTCATTTCCCGGCGAGTAATCGATCGTCGGAAAGATCAGCACCGTCGAGACCATCACGATCCCATTGAGATAGATCTCGTGGCGTCGCTGCAAGACACCTGCCAATTCCGCGGAGCGCGTGGTGCCGTAGCTTTCGCCGATCAGAAACTTCGGTGAATCCCATCGCTCGTTGCGCGTGATGTACTGGTAGACAAAATCCGAGAAATAGGTCGCATCTTCGACCAACCCGAAAAATTGAGCGCGGTCTTGCCCGGCGACGGGCCGGCTAAAGCCGGTACCGATGGCATCCACGAACACAAGATCGCTCGCGTCGAGAAACGAATCTTCATTGTCCACCACGGCATAAGGCGCCGGCATGCCATGTCCGTTAGGCTCCACCACAGGCCGCTTGGGACCGAAGCCCATATGCACGAACAGCGAGGCCGATCCAGGCCCACCGTTGTACAGGAATGACACCGGCCGCTTGGACCCATCTGGGACTTCGTCTTTTGTATAGGCAACGTAAAAATACGTGGCCTTCGGAGTCCCGTCGTCCGCTTTGATCACGTATGTGCCTGCCTTGGCCGTGTACTTGACCGGCTGGCCGCCGATCATCGCAGAATGGTGCGTCACGGATTCCTTCTCTTCAGGCGAAGGTGTGGGGTGCTGCTGCGCCGTCTGTGCATTTTCTCCCGGCGCTTGCGATCGCTCCGGGATTTGCCCACGCTGCTGCGCCGAGGCGCCGCAAGCCGCGCAAACTGCAGCCATTCCCGCTACGATCAATCGATTCGCTATCATTCCGGAATCTCCTTGGCGCAAACCTCAGCCGGCGCATCCGTGTAACGGCGGTCAGAAGGAATAGCGCGGCATCATACACTCTTACCCGCGCCGTGGCATAGCAAGTACGAGCAAAGGTATCAAGCAATATCGTCGCGAAGTCGCAGCGCGATTAGCGCTTTGGAGCAGGGTTCGGCGGCGGATTGCCGTAATATTCCGCTTCTGGAATCGGCGGGGCCACGGCGGCTTGGCCTTGCAATTTGGCTCGCTCGCGTGAGGAAAACATCGGCCCGCGCGCGGGAATCGTTGGAGCGAAATGAAGCATGCCGATCGGCGAAGGCACATCATCATAAATTGCTTCGATCCCGCCACTGCGGAAATACGTCTCATGCCAAAAGCCTGTGCCGCCGGTGTCGCGAAGAAAATTCTGCCACCAGACGCGGTGGGGATCGGACCGCGCCCAGGTTCGAGAGATGGAAAGTCCCGCCAGTACTGCCGGATACCAGCGTGCATCGGGAAAAGCGACCAAAGAAAGCTCTCATGTGATAAGAGCCCCTCTGGCTTTGGCTCGGCCGCCTTCGCGATCTTCGGGCCGAATCCAATCAGTGTCCTTAACCCGGCGATCCGGTTCACGCGCATACCGAGGCAAATGACCACCAGATCGGGATACGCGGAAAGATCGACAGTGCGGCGGTCCGCATGTTTAGAGGAAGGAACTGTCACGAGAAACTCCCAAGATGAAGTTGCCGAACCCCGATTTCAAGGCCTCCACTTCGGCGACGAAATGAACCGGCAGAGCGGTGCAACGTCCCTGAAAATCCCGACCACTTCGCGCAAAAGGCCCGCGCGAGTGGCCACTGTAGCTCTTATCTCGCGGCGCACGATCCAGGCTCGCACTCTCGCCCAATCTTCCGGCGCTTCCGGCCATCCCGGGTTTTTCTTCCAAACGCCCTTCTCCATCGAATGCCAATAGCTTTCATATTTGCGGCCTAAGCGACGCTTTTGGCTAACGAGCCACCGCCCATTTTTCGCAGCGCGCGGGTGCCCGATCATTCCCAGTGGCGATTTCTTCACGTTCGGCCCGCCATAGATCCGAAATCCCGCTGTGATAGCATGCGGATGGATGCCGATGTAAAGCTGCGCGCCTTCAGCCTCCACGGAATCCGGAAAAATGATGTAAATGCGCGTGTAATAGGGCGTCTTGTCCTTTGCGAACCGAATATCGCGGTTGATCCGCGAGAAATTCACACCGGTCTTACCAGTAATAACGAAGCGGGAATCGAGCGCAAGAATACTTGGCGTGAGCGCATCGAGGAACTCGCGCAGCGGTTCCACGGCATGTTGGCGATAGCGGTCGCGGTTCGCGTCCATCCACTCTTTGCGGTTATTGTGCGCCAGATCGCGAAAAAAGGTGCAAGTCTCCCTGGGTATGCAGGTGCGCGGGGGCGTTGGCGGTCTCTTCGGGGTAGAAGCGGTCATAAACGAATCCGGCCAGATTTCACGCGGCAACGAGCAGAATCCGCTCGCCGTTGGTAATCACAATCGTGTGCTCGTAGTGTGCGGAACGGCTGCTGTCTGCAGTGCGCACCGTCCAGCCATCCGCATCGAGATGCATTCCCCACCACCGGCAGCGATGATTACAATGCAAGCCTTCCGAACCTGCGTCACGCCACATTAGCGCGGAAGTAATCGTGAGTCTAGAGCGCGGCGAACGGACTTGCAGCGGTATCAGTATCGTTGAGCGAAACAATCGGATTGGCTCTTGTACGGCCGCAACACTTTACGTAAGTTATGGCTATGAGCGACTTCACGCCCACCGAGAGAACAAAACTTCACCGGCTGCCGAAGCGCGGCAACTATGACCGCGAGACGGTGAACCGCATCCTGGACGAAGGGTTGTTTTGTCACGTGGGATTCGTCGCCGCTGCACAACCATACGTGATTCCCACAGGCTATGGGCGTGTGGACGATACGCTTTATCTTCACGGCTCGGCCGCGAGCCGCATGCTTGGCGAACTGGGGAAAGGCATTCCCGTATGTGTAACGGTGATGCTGATGGACGGGTTGGTGCTGGCGCGCTCGGCGTTTCATCACTCGGTGAACTACCGGAGCGTGATGATTCTGGGTTCCGCCCGCGAAGTGACTTCCGAAGACGAGAAATGGAAAGCGCTTGAGGCTTTCACGAACCACATGGTGCCTGGACGTTGGAAAGATGTTCGCGAGCCTACGCCGCAGGAAATGAAAGCGACTACCGTGTTGGCCTTGGCGCTGGAAGAGGTGTCGGCAAAGGTGCGCACAGGTCCACCGATTGACGATGAAGAAGATTACGGCATGCCAGTGTGGGCTGGAGTGATTCCGTTAAGTCTGACCGCCTCGGCACCGGTAAGCGATCCGCGCTTAACGGCGCCCATAGCGCCGCCGGAGTATGCGCGCCACTATCGGCGCAAATAAACGGACCAATTAGTGGCAACCACACCCGGAAGGGTTGCAGCCACAACCGCCGCCCGAGAAACCGCCATTCCCCTGATTGGAAGGCTTTGTGCCTGCGCTGAAAACGGAAAGCTGCACGGTTTGGCGGGGACTGGCGCACTTTGGACAGGAGATTTTCTCGCCTTTGGCCATCACAAGCTTTTCAAAGCGAGCTTGGCAATCGTCACATTGATATTCGTAGATGGGCATGCGGCAATTATACCAGCGTACGTATCGCCTCTCCATTGACGGTATCTCGCTTGACGTCACGCGTGACGCCAAGAACAATATGGAGGCGGGGAAAATTGACCAGGTTTAGCAATCCATGAAAGATTCTCACCCCGGGCTCATCTCTCGCCAGACCGATCCCGATAATTTGGAGTCGCCATTTTCCGCTCTCAATGGGCGAATTACGCCCAACGAGAGTTTCTACGTTCGGAGCCACTTCTCGGTGCCAGAGATCGATGCGCGCTCCTGGCGGCTGCAGGTAGAGGGCGCCGTGGCGCGGCCGATCTCGCTTTTGCTCGAAGACCTCCAGAAAATGCCCAGCGTAACGCAACCTGCGCTACTCGAGTGCGCGGGCAACGGACGCGCATTTCTCGCGCCCAAACATAAAGGCGTGCAATGGGAGCTGGGCGCGGTGGGGTGCGCCGAATGGACCGGCGTGCCGCTGGCTGCAATTCTCGAGAGGGCGGGACTCGGTAGCGCAACCGCCGACGTGATTCTCGAAGCGGCCGATGAGGGCGTACCTGAAAAGTCCACCCAGCCTACTGAGCGCATTCGCTATGCTCGTAGCCTGCCTCTTGCTAAAGCGCTGCAGCGCACCGTGCTACTGGCTTATGCGATGAACGGTGAGCCTTTGCCAAGGGAACACGGAGCGCCTTTGCGCGCGATCGTGCCGGGCTGGTACGCCATGGCGTCGGTGAAGTGGTTGACGCGCATCGTGGTATCCGCGCGGCCCTTTCAAGGGTTCTTTCAGACCGTCGATTACTCTTATTGGTCGGCGTCAAACGGCGGCCAGCCCGAGCGCACACCATTGGCAGAGCTGGCGGTGAAGTCACAGATTGCGCGTCCCCGCGCGCAAGAAGCTGTAACCGCAGGAACTGTCTGTCGGTTGCATGGCGCAGCCTGGAGCCCCGCGGGGCATGTCCAGAAAATCGAGATCAGCACCGATGGTGGAGACTCTTGGCATGAAGCACACTTGCTCGATGAACCCCTGGCAGACGCGTGGCAACGATGGGAGTATCTCTGGAAGGTACCGAACGCACGAGGCGAGTGCGTTCTAATGTCGCGGGCAACCGATTCCGAAGGCCGCGTACAACGGATGGCCCACGATGCAACCTACGAAGGCTACGTGATCGACCACGCGATCCCCACGCATATCACAATTGTCTAATGCTGCTGAGGCTGCCGCCCTCGATCTAAAACAGAACTGGCTCCGAAAAATTCGGAGCCAGTTCTTTCAACGAAAGTTAGGTTGTTGAAGGCTTAGTCACCGGCAACCGGTTCAGGCACTTCGTGCTTCACCGCCGTGCCGTTACCGTTCGCGTTGCCGATCGTGACGGGCTTCGAGGGCATTCCGGGCTTCGCAGCCTTTAGAGCATCGATCGAGCCGATCGTAACCACGGTTTGCGGCGCCTTCTTAAGCACCATTTCCTCGTAAATCGCGCGGACCTTGGCTGCTTCCGCCTGCGCCTGCTTGCGGCGGATGCGGTCTTCCTCGGCGGCCGTGGTTGGCACGTCGTCGTGATCTTTTGGCTTTACACGAGCAGCGTCCTCCGCATCAATAATGAGCGAGTGCTCGTAGGTATCGAGGTTCACGCTCTTGCCGCGGGCATAAATCTCGTGCTTCCCGTGATCCTTGTACCACTGCGCGACGGTCGCGTTCTTGTACATGTTCTCAAGAATCTTCCGCCAGCCCACGCCCGTGTTGTACGCGCAGAAGGAGATTTCACCCTGCTGTGTGGCGTAAGGGATGATGCACATTTCCGTGCGGCGGAAATCGTAGTTGAAAAGGTCCTGGAACCACATGCCCGCGATGAACATGAAATTCCACTGGTCTGTGTTGCGCCGCTTCATGGCATCCTCGACCGTGCGATCGGGGCTGGTGCGGCCATATTTGGTGGTGGATTTCTTGGTCAACGCCCAGGTCTTGTCGAACTTTCTCCAGAGATCGACAAGCGCCAAGCTCTTGGGAGCCGAAAACGGCTTGTAGTTCTTCAATAGCGCAAGGCCTGCCATGAAATTGGAGAAGTTCTTCTTGCGGGCGGCGTCGGTGATAGACGTCATGTCCTTGATCAACTGTGGAGCATTGAGGAAGCGAGGGACGGGCGCCCATTCCTTCGTTTCCTTGTTGATCATAATGGCCGTGCCCACACCGCAATTGGGATGGCAGCCGCAGGAGAGCGATCCCCACTGCGAATCGGGCCCATGCACCAGGTCCGAAAAACCGGCAAACGTGCTGATGGTCGAGATCGGAAACCAGTCGCGCGTCGGCTCGATCTTACCTACCTGCTTGCTGACGTCCTGTGCCAAGTGGGAAAGGGTATAGCGCTGCTTCAGGCGGCGCTCTGGGGTAATGTCTTCATCCCGTCCGGTGAACGAAACCGGCTGGAAGGACACGAAGGAAATCTTCTTCGGGTTATCCATCGCAAATTTCACGATGGCGCCGACCTGATCGTTGTTCACGCTGTTGACGATGGTGACGACCAGCACGATTTCGATCCCGGCCTCGTGCATGTTTTCGATGGCGCGCAGCTTCACGTCAAACAGGTTGCCCACCTGGCGGTGGCTGTTGGCGTCGTTGCCGATGCCGTCGAACTGCAGATAGGCATATCGCAAACCGGCTTCGAAGGCCTTGCGCGAAAATTCCTTGCTCTTCGCGAACTCGATGCCGTTCGTCGCGGCCTGCACGCTGTTGTAGCCGATCTTGCGCGCATAAGACACGGCATCCAAAAATCGCGGATGCATGGTCGGTTCACCGCCGGAAAACTGGACCGACATCTGGCGGCGCGGCTTGATCCGCAGCGCGTTGTCCAGAATTTCCTGAATTTCTTCCCAGTTCAGCTCGTGAACGTAGCCAACCTGGTTCGCGTCCATGAAGCAGGGATCACACATCATGTTGCAGCGATTGGTCAGGTCCACCGTCAGCACCGAACCGCGTCCATAGCGGACGGTACTCGAGCCATGGCGGTGCAAGTCTTCGTCGTTGTGGGCGGGAATGTCGCGGCCAGGGAAGTTCTTTTCGATCCAGGTGAGGAACTTCGCGTCCACGGCCATCATATCTTCATACTTGCCGTGGATCGGGCATTCTTTCACCATCCAGACTTCACCGTTGCGTTCGACAATCTGCGCCTTGATCTCGCCGACCTTCTCGGTAACGAGATCCTTCCAGTCCTTATCACCCTTCAGAATCGCTTCGCGGACATCCTTGACGCATCCTGGGCAAAGCGAATCGGTCTCACGCGGCCAGCCAAGCGTGGGCTTGGTCTTCTCCCACGACTTCAGGAGCGGTTTGTCGGACCATTTCGGAGTGAACGATGGGTTTGGGTTGCGCTTGTTGAAAAATTGGATCGCGTTGAAGGTCAGCGCCGCGGTTTTGCAAACGGCCAGATCCATCACCTTAAGCGCATTCGTACCAAATCTGCGGGGCATATGTTCTCCTCAGTTTTCAAATCCGGGTAGAAGCTCGAATCCGGCTTGATGCCGGGCGTCCCCCTGACGCTAAGCCTCACGGTATCATTCTGCTCGGAGGGAAGGCTATGCAGTCATCCCCCTACACTAGCCTGGCAGTACTAGAGCGCATTCGTCCAGCCAGATCAAGCCAAACGCTGGATTTAGGTGTTAAACGGGCACTTCCCGCATTGAACGGCATAGGCGGAAATGTAAGAGCAAGCGACAACCGTTGACCGTTAAGTCACACGAATTGAGCCACTTGGGGAGCAGGTAAGATTCTGTTACGAATTCAACGGCGGTCGCAGAACCGCAATCGCAAAGTGTGCCAACATGGCCGATCCCTCATCGAGTTGGAGCCACCGAACGGCGCAATGATCCTTCAAGTACTGGGCGACGCGCGACTCGTTGATTCCCAAATGTTCGCCCAAATTACCGCGGATATTTTCTCCACTTTGCGTTCGGCCGCTACGCAACAAGTTACCGATGCCTATGCGTAACGTCTGGCAAGCCTCAATGTAATAATCCGATAGCAAATCCGAATCGGAAACGATGAACACCCCTGGGCCCGCCGGCGCATGGTCCGATTCCTCAAGGGAATGCGGAACCGAGGCCAGCATCCGGCGCAACTGGGACTCGAGCTTCGCCAGACGCGAAGCCAATGCCGGCTCACCGGCGCGCTTCCGAGAATGCCAGGCTTCCGGCCCGATGCGGCCTTCCGCCTCGAGCGTGGGTATCTCTGGCGAGCGGTGCTGCGATTCGGTACCAGAAGGTTCTCGAGCTTCCGAACGTACCCTCGACCGAGAATCCGATTGACGCCCCGACCTTATCCGGCCCTCGTTTCTAGGAGGGCTGGAGCGGTGATCTGTGCCGAGACGAACCACGGGCGCGGCAACCGGCTCCGGGCTCGCTTGTGTGGGTTCGACGACTTGCGCCGTCTTGCCCAGTGGTTTCTTGCGCCGCTTCGCGCCACCGCGGCGTCCGCGACGTCTGCGGCTCTTCTTCGCCGCATCGCTCGCGACCTGGGCCACACCCGATCCCGCGTCTGTGGCTACCATCCCGCCTGCGTCCAGGGTGTCCTCGCGGGCGTGGGACTCAAATCCAGGTTGCGATGCTGTTTCCGGGTCATCAGCGTCGTCAGCATCGTCACCTTGCGCTGCCACAGCGTCGTCTGAGCTGACTTCGGCTGCCGAATGCGGATCCACCTGATCAGAGCCATTTGCATCGGATGACCTGCCCGCCTGGGCCTCTGCCTCGGTTGCGGCCAGTGGTGTTTCCACACCAAGCCTGGCGAGCGCCTCTTGTGCTTTCACCTTCCATTGTGCGCGGCGGAAACGGCCTGCGGCAGTCGTGTACCATTGGGCCGCTTCGGCGTAACTGCCATCCTTCTCATAAAGGCGCGCCAGCTCGAACGCTACCATGGCGTCGCGAGTGCTTTCATAGAGCGCGGCCAATTCTTTCGGCGCATCTTTGCTAGCGCGCGCCTTGCGAATTCGTCCTTGGATCCTTTGCCAGTCTGTCATGTCGCCGCATTCTAACAGTACTGGCCAGGAGAGCCAACAAGTGCGTGGCAGACGAACTCGC
>DATNLT010000088.1:0-15645 GCA_035602725.1 Candidatus Acidiferrales bacterium | reverse complement strand
ATCGCTCTGGTTGCGGACGGCAGCGAGCAAGGCGCGCTTTACGGCCACGCGCGCAAGCTGAACTTTGTAGGAATTTTGGCTGAGCGGCTTGGCGCCTTGCACGGCAGCGTCTCCGGCAGCCGCAGCGGTTTCCGAAGTGATGCTCTTGCCGGCGAGGCTTTGCGCGGCAGCATTCGCGGGCCAGGGCACGGGGGCTACGTGGCCCAGAACAATCTTCGCGGTGCGAACCTTTTCGCCGTCCATCTGCAGCGCGACAGAAGCGGTCGCCAATGGCCAATCAAGCGCTTCTTTCTGACGAACTTCATAGGTGCTGTTCGCCGTATTGTGTGCATCGGCTGGGACGAGGATTTCGGTGACGATCTCATTCGGCCGCAAAATATTTTCGCGCTCGCGGTCACTCTTGGGGATCACGAAGAATTCCGCGAGCTTCGCTTCGCGCTCGCCCTGCGGCCCGGCGATCTTCATAGTGGCGCCAAGGGCGATCAGCGCGGGTGCCAGACTCGAAGGATTCACAAAATAGGCCGGACCGGAATTGCCCAGGATGGCGTGATAGCGATTCTCGCCTTCGGGCACGAGCGGTTTACCCGCCGGATCGCGTGCGAGCAAACCATAGCCGTTGCGGAAATACCAGCAGCGCGGACGCTGGCAAAGATCGCCGCCGATGGTGCCCATGTTGCGGATCTGCGGGCTGGAAACGCCGGCGACAGCGATGGTCAAAGACGGCAAATGCTGTTTGAGCGTGGGATGATCGAGCAAATCTTGAAACGTGGTGAGCGCGCCGATGCGCAGGCCCTGAGGCGTAGCGCTGATGCCGGTCCATTCTTTCACGCCGCGAATGCTGACGACGCGCTTGGGAATTACGACGTGCTCCTTCATCAGAGAGATCAGGTCGGTGCCACCGGCGAGGACCGCGGCGGAATCCCAATCCGGACTTAACATGCCGAGCGCTTGCTGCTTGGTGGTGGGATGGGCGTACGCGAAGGCTTCCATTTAGGCCATCTCTCCTTTGCCGAGCGCGGCGAGCACTTTGTCGGGCGTCAGCGGCAGGTTGGGAACGCGAACTCCGATTGCGTTTGCCACGGCGTTGGCGATGGCCGCACCGGGCGAAACGGTGGGCGGCTCGGAAAGCCCGATCACGCCGCGTTCGTCGTAGCCCGGACCCGTCATCATATGGACGACGAGTTCACCGATATCGTTGATGCCCGCGAGTTTGTAAAACTCCATGTCGGCGTTAAGCATGCGGCCCGTCTGCTGGTCCATGATTTTCTCTTCGTAGACGGCGTAGCACACGCCCATGATCAGCGCGCCGTAGACCTGGCTCTCGGCCGTTTTTACGTCAAGCACCAGGCCGCAATCCTGCACGGCCACCATTTTTTCCACGCGCACGATGCCGGTTTCCACGTCCACACTCACTTCGGCCATCTGCGCGCCGCCCACCTGTTGCGACATCAGTGAACGGCCCTCAGGGCTTTGATTGGAAGTAGTGACGCTCACTGGCGTGGTGCCGAGTTTCGCGCAAGCCTGTTTCCACGTGATCGCCTTCGAAGGATCGGCAGCGACGCGAATATTGCCCCCCACCGCTTCCAGATCATCTGGCTTCGCACCCAGCGATGGCGCCACCTTCGCCAGCAATTGATTCAGGGCATTCGTGCTGGCAAGCCGCGTGGAGCTGCTGACGCCGCCGCTGGTGGTGGACCCGCCCGATGCGCCTGACTGCGGATATTTTGAGTCGCCGATATTTACGGTGACGCCGTTCAGAGGCAAGCCCAAAGTTTCCGCGGCCACGATGCCGATGATCGTGCGCGTGCCGACCCCCAAATCCTGCGAGGCCAGTGAAACTTCCACAGAGCCGTCCGGATGAATGGTGCAATTGCAATTGCTCGCGTGTCCGCGGCCGGACCAGGTGTGAATGGAAAGACCCACACCGCGCTTGATGGGGCCGGGTGTCTGATCGCCGCGCGGATGCCATTTTTTCTGCCAATCCATCAGCTCCGCAGCCTTGTTCAATTCTTCGGTGTAGACGCGGGCCAGAGAAAATGCCGGCGCACCACCGGGACCGGTTGCCGCCGTAGGAGCTCCGCCCGGCACCAGAGAAATATTCTTCAGGAAAAGCTGCAGCGGATCCATGTTGAGCTTGGCCGCCAGATCGTCCAGCGCTCCCATGGTGACCAGCGCATACTGCGGGTGATTCGGCGCACGCCAGGCGCGCGCGGGGCCGACGTTGGTGAGAATCGGCGTATGCGTCCTTTTGCGATTCGGAATCTGGAAAACGTAAGGGATCGCGCCCTGGCTCGATTCTTCCGGCCCGGCCGTGCCCCAGGATTCGGAAGACCACGCGGTGAGCGTGCCGTCTTTGGTGGCACCAACTTTTACCTTGGCGTAGAGCGAAGGACGCATGCCCGCGACCATCAGCTCGTGATCGCGTTCGAGCATCATCTTCACCGGCCGCCCGGATTTCTTTGAGAGCAGCGCGCAGGCGATGCCCCAGCGGTCCGCCTGAAATTTGCTGCCGAAGCCGCCGCCCATCATGGGCGTCAGGATGCGCACGTTGGCCGCGGTCACTGGCACACCGGCCTTTGTCAATGCCGTGACATATTCGCCGCCGATGCTGCTCACGGCCTGCGTGGAGGCCCACACGGTCAATTGATCCCCCTGCCATTCTGTCACCTGGCCGTGCGATTCCAGGCAGCAGTGCGTGACGATGGCGTTTCCGTACTCGCCTTCGTGGACCACTTCGGATTTCGCAAAACCCGCGTCCGCATCGCCTTCGCTGGCCACATCGGGTTTGTTGGCGCGGTCACCCGCTTTCGCTGGCGTGACGTTGTCATTCACCAGATGCGGCAGCACTTCATAGTCAATGCGCACGGCGCGAGCGGCGTCGCGCGATTGATCTTCGGTTTCGGCGGCGACGGCCACGAGTTCCTGGCCCGCCCACAGAACTTCGAAACCCGGCCCGATGGAGGGAAACGCGACGACGGCTTTCACGCCGGGCATTTTTTCCGCGGCGGCCGTGTTGATGCTCTTGATTTTTGCGTGGGCATGCGGCGAGAGCACCATGCGGCCAAACAGCATGCCCTCGCGATGCACGTCGTAGCTGTAAGTGGCTCGCCCAGAAGCCTTGGCGGGACCGTCCACTCGAGAAATCCGTTTACCGATCAGTTCGCGCTTATCCGCGGCAGGCCATTTGTAGTCGGCCATTATGCTTTCCCCCCGCTGATGCGTCCACCCGCATCCACAACCGCGTGGCGTATGCCCATGTACGTGCCACAGCGGCAAAGATTGCCGCCGAGCGCGGCCTTCACGTCTTCATAAGCCGGTTGAGGATGGGCATCGAGATAGGCTTTCGCGGCCATCACGAAGCCGGAAGTGCAAAAACCGCATTGCTCCGCGTCATTATCCACCCAGCAGGCGGAGACCGGATGCAGTTCGCCCTCGGGCGCGAGGCCTTCAATCGTGGTAATTTTCGCGGCAGGCGCGCCGGGGCGCTGGGCCACGTCAATCGCGAGCGTGGTGCAGGAATACATCGCCTTGCCATCAATGATCACGGTGCACGCGCCACAAGTGCCGCGGTCGCAGACTTTCTTCGCGCCGGTCAGGTACAGCCGGTCACGCAGAGCATCCAGCAGGGTGAGTCGAGGCTCGGCCACCAGCGTTTGCGGAGCGCCATTAATATCGAGCATCATGCGCACCGGGCCTGGACCCACGAGCGGCGAAGTGGCGGCATCGGCGGGTTGTTGGGGATCGAGAACGGGCCTTGGAGCGGCAGCCTGGAGCAACCCTTCCCCGGCCAGGACCGTGGAAACCGCGACGCCTGAGGTGCCGACGAGCTTAACGAATTCGCGCCTGCCTAAGCGCTGAGCGCTGTTTTCTTTTTCGCGAGAATCTTCGCCGGTTCGATCGGACCCGGACCTTTTCGACATGAAATCCTCCAGAAACCGGCCTCAAGAGGAGGCAGGCGAAACCCGCCAGCACGTAAAATAGCAATCCGCACCTAATATTCCGCGAGCGAAACGAAATCATACGTCTGGGCCACAGCGAATGCAATCTTGCGCTTAGAAGTTGCTGTGCAGTCCTGCGCGCGAGCACTCTATGAAGCGGTTAGGCTTAAGGTGCGCAGGATCGCGCGAATGCCGTGTGGAATGCGTCTAATATAGAGCACCTAAGCGCACCTAGCGGCGTGATCTCGTCCGTGGGCACCGAGCCACGCTGGCCGCAATAACGGGCGCAACCGAAATGCCACGCGAGCATAACCAAGGCGAACGCGCTATCTCGAGTTCCACTCCGGTGGAGCTAGCCGGGCGCTTGTGTGCCCTGGCCCGGATCGAGCGTTGGGGGCTGCCTGCGGCTGCTTTTGCGCGGGCGCTCGAACGCAGTGCTGGGCGGCGATTCCCAGATCGCCGGCCGGAACCACAGGAACTCGAACGATATCTCGCCTCGCTTTATCTGGAAGATCTGGGGCTGGCTTGTGCTTGCGGCGAAGGCCTTGAGGCTGCCTGGCAGGAGTTCGTCAAACGCTATCGCGAGCCACTCTATGCGGGCGCGCGGGCCATTGTGGGAGCGCGGGGCGAAGCGGCGGCGCGGGAATTGGCCGATTCCCTTTACGCGGAACTCTACGGAGTCGGGCGTAACCCAAGCGCCAGCGTCCAGCCGGAAGCGAAGCGGCGGCCGCTTTTCGATTACTACCATGGCCGGAGCCAACTGGCGACCTGGCTACGGGCAATTCTGGCGCAAAGGTATGTGGATCGTTGGCGCGCGAGTTCGCGATTGGTGCCGGAAAAGGAGGCTGAGGGCGCTGCTCGAGCGCACTACGAGAATGGCTCCGGCGCGAGGCTGGAGGTCGCAGCCGAAGGTGCACACTATGCGCAATTGATCCAGGAAGCTTGTGAATCCGCTCTCGCATCGCTCGAGCCGCAAGACCGCCTCGCGCTCTGTCTCTACTACGTGAAAGACCTAACGATGGCGGCGATCGGGCGCATTCTCGGCGAACACGAAGCTACCGTTTCGCGGCGGCTCGAGCGCACGCGAGGCTATTTGCGAGTGAATACCGAGGACCGGCTGCGAGCCCAGGGTCTCGATGCCGCGCAAATCGAGTTGTGCTTTGCTTGCGCGCAGCAAGACGGGCCGCTCGATCTTTCGCGAACCCTGGGCGGCGAAGCGGACGCGCCAGCCTGGACGGAAAATGCGCCGAAGCGTCCGACGCTCGAGAGTGGGGCGACGCGGATTTTGGCGAATCCGCTGGACGAGAAATCGTGAATGCAGCGCGGGACGCAAGAATTAGAGGTACGGATCGTTCTACCAGGAGAGGGAGAAAAGCGCGTCCATGAATCCTGACGGCAAGAACCCGGAAGGCCCGGAAGACCAGCGAGACGTCGCGATTCGGAATCTCGTGACGCGGCGCGCGAGGGTAATTCTGGCGGAGCCGTGCCCGGACGCGGACGTAATCGCGGCCTACGTGGACGACACGCTCGAACCGGGTGAGCGGGCGCGATGGGATGGGCACTTTGCCGTGTGTGACAGATGCCAGGATACATTGGCGGCGTTGGCGTCAAGCATGCCAGTGGATGATGCGAAGCTTCTGGCCGCAGCTCCGAAGCCTTTGGCACTCGCCGCCGCGACGCCCCAGCCTGGTTGCGCGGTGCTGGAGCCACGGAAGAAATCTCGCGATGAAAAGCGAAACGTTTGGACCTGGCTTGCTCCGGTGATGACGGCTGCGGCGATTGTCGTGATGTGGTTTGCATTCGGGCCACATGCATCGCCGGGTCCGGCAGAAACCCAGCAAGCGGCGCACGTTGCCGCGGAGGTGCCGCCACCGGTGATGACGGCCCCCGAGCCAGTGCCGTTGCCGGAGACCCGTAAGAGAGAAGCCAAGAAGGAAACATTGAAGGCGCCTCTCGATCGCGTGAATGGAGCGGAGCTAGCGGCACAGCCAAGCGAAAAGGCGAAAGATAAGAGAGGCGAGCAAATGGTAGCGGGTGGTGCATTGCCGCCTGTAGATGTGCCGCTGCCGGCGCCGCCCGCGTCTGCCGCGGCCCAGGCAAAAAGCGCGGCTACCGTGCCGGCGTTGACTCGACAAACTTCCGCGTTCGCCACGCTTTCTGCACCCAGCCAGAATTCCGCCGCAGCGCAAAAAGCAGCGCCACCGCCGCAGCAATCGAGCTCCGCTGCTGTCGCGGGCAGTGATGCGCAAGGGCTTCCGCCGCAAGTGGCTCCCGGAAAACCTTCACAAGACAACAATGCTGGGCTAACGATGGTCTTCCCGGAGAACGGCAACGTGATCTGGCGCATCGGGCATGGCGGGAGAATCGAACGGTCCACGGATTCCGAGCAAACCTGGCAGAAACAGGATAGCGGCGTGACCAACGATTTATTGGCCGGTTCCGCGCCGGCAAACGATGTGTGCTGGATCGCCGGCACCCGAGGGACGATCTTGCGCACCACCGATGGCGGCGCGCATTGGACCAAGCTGACCAGCCCCGAGCTCCTCGGAAGCGTGATTCCGGACTGGAACTTCATCACCGCTGCCGACGCCAACAACGCCACCGTCAGCACCTTGGATGGACGCACGTTTTCCACCAGCGACGGCGGGAATAGCTGGAAAGTGATCCGGCAGTAGCCTCCGCAAACCTCATCAAAATAGTTCTGGAAATCGCCGCAAGAAACCCCTGCCCCGCCGTTCTAAGGACGGAAGCACGAAATACCAGGAGGCGGCGATGATTTCGGGCGTGGCGAAATGGGCGTGGACACACGTACAGGCAGCATCGATCGGAAGCCAGAGGCGAAGCAAAACGGCGAAATCTTTGCGGGTAGTTTTCCTGGCGGGCATCGGCGCTTTGACGGCGATGTCACTGCCGCTGCTGTGGACGGCGCGCGCCGCAGGACAGGCGGGCACGGTGACTTCCGCAAAGGCGGACGCTGGACAGGAAGCTACGCACGAGACAACCATGAACGACCAGACCGATTTGGCAGTGACGGTCTACAACTCAAACGTGGCGCTGGTGCGCGATACGCGCGAGATCATGCTGCCGACAGGGGATTCGCGGCTGCGATTTATGGATATTGCGGCGTCGATCAATCCGGCCACCGTGCACTTCCGTTCGCTGGGCGAACCGGACAAGGTGAGCGTGCTCGAGCAGGACTACGAATACGACCTGCTCGATCCCGAGAAGCTTCTGCAAAAATATGTGGGACGAGAGGTCACGCTCCTGCACCGCGTGCAAAACAACGGCTCAACGGAGTGGCAGGAAGAAAAGGCCACGTTGCTGGCGGACAACGGTGGTCCTGTATGGAAGATCGGCAATCAAATTGTTACCGGCCTTGCGGCGGATGGCTACCGCTTTCCGGACCTGCCCGACAATCTGTACAGCCGGCCAACGCTGCTGTGGATGCTCGCCAACGGGGGTGCTCGCAAGCAGAAAGTAGAAGCGTCCTATTTGGCAAACAATGTTTCCTGGAGCGCGGACTACGTGCTGAATGTGGCCCGCGATGATGGTTCGGCGGATCTGGATGGCTGGGTGACGCTCGCGAACAATAGCGGCACCGCCTTTCGGAATGCCCAGTTGCAACTAGTGGCGGGGGAACTGAATCGCGTGCAGCCACAATCGGGAGCGATGATGGAGCTAAAGGAGAGGGCGCGCGCAGGCGCGGCCCCGGCGCCGCCAATGACGCAGGAAGCCTTTTCTGAGTATCACCTCTACACGCTCACGCGGCGCACGTCCGTCTTCGATAAAGAGACCAAACAACTGAGCCTGCTGCACTCATCGAGCTTCCCGGTACAAAAGGTATACGTCGTGAATGGCCAGAATTATTACTACCGGAGTGCGAGCGCCCCAGGACTGCCTCAGCGCGATTCGGTGATGGTCTATTACAAATTCACAAATGAAGAAAAGATCGGGCTGGGCATGCCGCTGCCCGCTGGCACCGTGCGCGTTTACCAAGCGGATTCGCGCGGCGGTTCACTTTTTGCGGGAGAAGACAACATTACCCATACACCGAAGGACGAGTTCGTGAGCGTTCACATCGGCGACGCCTTTGACGTGGTGGCCGAGCGGAAACAGACGGATTACAAGCGGCTCGGCACTTTCTTGCGGGATACCTACGAGATGGAATACGAAATCACGCTGCGAAACCACAAAGATAACCCGATTACCGTGGAGGTGAACGAACCGATCGGCGGCGACTGGGAAATGCTGAACTCGACCTTCCCGGCGAAGAAGACCGCGGCGTTTGCGGCGCAGTTTGAGGTGCCGGTCGCAAAAGATGGAACTGCGGTGCTGCGCTATCGCGTCCGCGTGCACTGGTAGGAAAAGCGAGCGGGACGTGCGGCCTTATGGTGCCAGGATGGCCTCGGCTTCGATCTCGACCAGCATGTCTGAGGAAATGAGCGACTTGACCTCGATCATGCTGGTCGCCGGTCGGATGTTGCCGAAAAATTCGCCGTGGGCGCGGCCCACCTTTTCCCAGTCGGAAATGTTGGTGACATAAATGCGCGTGCGCACGACGTCACGCAAGGTAGCGCCAGCCTGCGCCAGGGCGGCTTCGATGTTGCGTATCGTTTGCACTGTCTGAAAGTAGGCGTCCTTCCCGCCGACAATTTTGCCGTCATCGCCGGTGGCGGTGGTTCCGGAAACATGGATCGTCGAACCCACGCGCACTGCTCGAGAGTAGCCGACGATGGGCTCCCAGGGTGTGCCACTCGCGTAATTGTGCCGCCGGTGCATCGGTTCTTCCTCCGCTCAAATGACCTTGATGACAAACGCAGCATACACGCATCCGCGCTCCATAGAGAAGCGTCGGACGCCATGCTAGACTTGATGAAGTCCCCAGGCTCGCCGGCGGCGCGCGAACGATAGACAAAACGAGAAGCCCACGATGAAGTGCAAAAACATCCTCGAAACCATTGGCCATACGCCGCTGGTGCGATTGAATCGGCTCGCGTCCGGACTTCCGGCCGAAGTCTACGTGAAAGTGGACTACATGAACCCGGGCGGTTCGGTGAAGGACCGCATCGGCGTGTGGATGATCGATGAGGCGGAGTGCAAAGGGCTGCTAAAACCCGGCGGCACCATCATCGAGGGCACCAGCGGCAATACCGGCATGGGCCTGGCGTTGGTGGCGGCCGTGCGCGGCTACAAAATGGTGTTCACGATCACGGACAAACAGTCGAAGGAGAAAATTGATCTGCTGAAAGCCTTGGGCGCCGAAGTGATCGTGTGCCCCACGGCCGTGGAACCGGAAGACCCGCGAAGCTACTATTCCGTAGCGAAAAAGCTGGCGCGCGAGATACCCAATTCGTTCTACCCCAACCAGTACGAAAACCCGATGAATCCGGAAGCGCACTACAACACCACCGGTCCGGAAATTTGGGAAGACACCGAAGCGAAGATCACGCATTTCGTGTGCGGAATGGGGACGGGCGGCACCATCAGCGGCGTGGGACGCTATCTCAAAGAGAAAAATTCGAACATCAAAGTGATCGGCGTCGACCCCATCGGATCGCTCTATTACGAATTCTTCAAGACCGGCAGAGTCGGAAGGGCCGCAACCTACGTCGTGGAGGGCATCGGCGAAGATATTTTTCCGTCGACCATGGATTTCAAGGTGCTCGACGACATCGAGCAAATCAACGACGAAGAATGCTTCGTGCTGGCGCGGCGCATGGTGAAGCAAGAAGGGCTCTTCACCGGCGGCTCCGGCGGCGGCTGCGTTTCGGCGGCGTTGCGTGTGGCCGGCCGCTGCAAGAAGGGCGATTTGGTGGTGGCGTTCTTGCCGGACACCGGGATGCGCTATTTGAGCAAGGTCTACAACGACGACTGGATGCGCATGCGCGGTTATGTGGATTCGGAAGTGGCGCTGAAGGTGGAGGACGTGGTCCGCGCCAAACATAAGGGAGGCAAGGAGCGCGAATTGATCGTGGCGCGCCCTTATCAGACGGTTTTTCACGCGCTGCATACCATGCAGACGCAGGATATCTCACAGCTTCCGGTATTCGAAGAGAGCACGCCGATCGGCACAATTTTCGAAGACCAGATCTTGAACCTCGCGCTCCAGGGCAAAGATTTGCGCAAGCTGGTGATCCGCGAGGTGATGGGCAAATCCCTGCCATCGGTGCCGAAGGACGCGGGTGTCGAACGCGTGACACATCTGCTGAGCCACGAATCTCCCGCGGTTTTCGTCGAAATGGGCGGCTCGCGCTACGAAATCCTCACCAAATTTGACCTGATGAGCACGATCGCCGGCATGGCCGAGCACGTGCGTTAGAAGCCCTCGCACGCTACACTAGGCCTTACCAAACATGAGAATTGACGATTTCAATGCGCGTTTGCGGAACTCTATCCTTATTGCGGACGGAGCGATGGGCTCGCAACTGCACGAAGCCGTGGGTCCGCAGCGCTGCTTCGAGGAATTGAACGCCACACAGCCCGAGGCCGTGTTTCGCGTGCATCAGGCGTACATCGAAGCCGGCGCGCACATCATTGAGACGAATACCTTCGGCGCCAATCGCCTCAAGTTGGCGGCTACCGGACTCGGCGAGGAAGTGCAGCGGCTGAATCACCGCGGCGTGAAGGTGGCCCGGGAAGCTCGCGAAGGCGCCGCCCGAGAAATTTTGATCGCCGGCTCGATCGGCCCGCTCGGCGTGTTGCGGCAATCGCGCGAAGTGCCCGACGAAGAGATTAGCGACATTTTCCGCGAACAGGCGCAGGCTCTGGAAGAGCGCGGCGTGGACTTCTTTCTTCTCGAGACGTTTTCCGATATCGAGGAATTGCTCTGGGCGATTGACGCCATCCGCGGCTTTTCCAACCTGCCGGTGGTGGCGCAGATGACGTTTGCCGAGGATGGCACTGCCTATGCCGGCACGCGTCCGGCGGATGCCGCCGCCAAGCTCGCGCAGCGCAACGTGCAAGCCATCGGAACGAATTGCACGCTGGGACCGCAATTGCTGCTGCCGATCCTGCAGGAACTCGCCTCGGCGGGCGGGGGCCTGCCCGGGAGCGCCATGCCCAACGTTGGGTTTCCGCGGCGCATGGGTGACCGCACCGTCTATCCAAAATCGTCGCCGGAATACTTTGCGCATTTTGCCCAGGAAGCGGCGGCCCTTGGCGCGCGGATCCTTGGCGGCTGTTGTGGCACCACGCCGGATCACATCCGCGCGATGGCCGAGGCAGTGAAAAAGTGGCGGCCCGCGGCGCACGTCAGCGCCGCGCAGGTGGCGGAAGCGCCACGGGAAGCGCCCACACGGATCACAAAGCGCGAACCCGATAGCCGGCTGTGGCGCAAGATACAAGCTGGAGAGTTCGTCACTTCGGTGGAAATCGATCCGCCGAAGGGTACTTCGCTCGACCGGATCTTCGAGCAAGTGGACCTGATTCGGGCCGGCGCCAAAGTGGATGCGATTGACATCAATAGCGGCGCGCTCGCGCGCGTAGGGATGGACGCCCTCTCGGTGGCGGCAGCGCTTGAGGCACGTGGTATCGAAACGATCCCGCACCTCACCACCCGCGACCTGAATATCATCGGGCTGCAAGCTTCCCTGCTGGGAGCGTGGACCGTCGGCTGCGTTCGCAACGTTTTAGCCGTCACTGGCGATCCGCCATCCGTAGGCGACTACCCGGAGATCAGCGGCGTTTTTGAAGTGGATTCGATCGGGCTGGTGAAAGTGCTCGCGCGGTTGAATCAAGGTATGGATTGGGCGGGAAAAACGCTGGGCGGGGCGACGAACTTTACCATTGGCGTGGCGGTGAATCCCTTAGCCGAGGATCTCGATTACGAAATTGCGCGCTTCCACGCCAAAATCGAGGCGGGCGCGCATTTCGCGATGACGCAGCCGCTCTTCGACCCCGAGCACTGGTACGCGTTTGTAAGAAAGCTGGGCGGTAAATGCTCCATTCCGGTACTGCTCGGGATCTGGCCGTTGACGAGCTATAAACAGGCTTTGCGGCTGAACAACGAGGTGCCGGGCATCGTGATCCCCGAGCCGGTGTTAAAAGACCTCGAGCACGCCGGCGCCGCCGCGCGGGAACGTGGCTTCGCTCTAGCGCGGAAAATGCTCGATTGGGCGCGCACGGAAGTCGCCGGCGCCTACCTGATTCCGCCATTCAAGCGCTACGAGGAGATTCTGGAAGTATTGGTCTAAGGGTCCATCGAGTATTTTCCGCTTCCTAGGAAGCCGACGTTCGGTTCGTTCAGAAAAAGAAGAAGCGTTTTCGTTTCCGTGTGCCTGCCGACTCCTCGGCGGGCGGTTCGGGACGATAAGGCAATGGGCGCCCTTCGAAAGCGGCCAAAGGATTTTCCTCGAACAGCGCCTTAGCGGCGTTTTCACCCTTTAGCTTCGTCACCGCATCATACGCCTCGCGCAATAGTGGCGGCCGGCCTTTCAGGTCATGCGCATCACTCGCAAAAAAATGAACGCGATCGGCCTTGAGCCATTCTTCCGCGCAGCGCGCGGCCTCCCGTCCAAAACGCCCCAACAAAGACTGCGCCGTCAACTGCACGAAGCATCCCTGCCGCATCCACCTCCAGAGGCGCTCGGGCTGGTGGCGAATCAGCGCGTTCCGTTCGGGATGCGTAACGATGACGCTCAACCCGGCGAGTTGCAGCGTATGCAGCGAATCGTCTATGCCGGGCGGAATCGAGAAATCGGCGAATTCCACCAATAGGTAATTCTTCTGGTTCAGTGTGTATTTCGTCTGGTTCGTTGCGATATCGTGCAAATTTTCGAAGCTCAAGTGAAAATCGCAGCCGCTGGCGAGCTCCAGCCGTGTTCCCAACTTTGCTTGCAGGGTGGAAAGCCGCTCGCGAATCAGCTCCGGACGGAACGCGTATTCGGCGTTGGCGTGTGGAGTGGCGATGATATGCGTAGTGCCGTCGGCGATGGCCATTTCGGCCATTTGCACGGATTCTTCGAGCGTCTGCGAACCGTCATCGAGCCCGTACAGAATATGGCAGTGAATATCCACCATTGCCAGAAAGATATAAGAAGGCTCGCGGCAGAGCAATGCGATGATTTTCCGGGCGGCCGCCATTCGTTATGTGTATAATGTTTATGAATTGCACGTGATACTTACTGGTCGTTTATCATGGCACGCCCGGGCAGGGCCAATATCCGTGAATTCTGTACTTTCGCGCCCAGTTTCATTAAGCTGTTTGTACCCAGCTCCATCCATTCAAAGACTTTCCAGCAGCGCCCGGCTTCTATCAACGGGCACTTTTCTCAGATGGTAAGATAACAAGCAGCGTTCACCCTGTGATGTCCTGCATGTGAAGGCAGGGTTCGAAACGGAGGGGTTGTGGGATCCCAAGTATCAGGCAAGGTCAACGTTTTCCTGGTGGCGGCGAATCGCCTGGTGCGCGAAGCGCTAGCACGAGTGTTGCGCACCAAGGGGGACGTACAGGTGGTAGAAGCATGCGCCCCGGACGAAACGCTGCTTTCGAAGATCGTTTCCGTTTTGCCGGACGTTCTGCTGCTCGAAGGTGAATCCTTAACGCGGTCTGACTTGGCGCTCGTACGCGACCTCTTGTCCCGGCTTCCGAATCTTCGCGTGATCCTGATCGGGATGGCGGAGCAGGAGCGCACTTTCCTCGAGGCCGTGCGCGCCGGAGTGGTGGGTTACGTCTTGCAGGACGCCTCGGCCATGGACATTGTCTCTGCCGTGCGTGCGGCGAGCCAAGGCGAAGCAGTTTGCCCGCCGCGATTGTGCCTCGCGCTATTCCGGAATTTCGCCCGAGAAACCGGCAGGACGCCAACCGTACGGATGCGCATGGACCTGGGGCTCACCCGGCGCGAACAGCAGCTTTTGCCCCTGATCGCGCAGGGCATGACCAATAAAGAGATCGCTTCGCAGCTCAATCTTTCCGAGCAGACCATTAAGAACCACATCCATCGCATGCTGCAGCGCTTGGGGGCGAGTCACCGCCTGGAAGCCGTGGAGTTGGTTCGCGTGCAGGGCGTCTACATTGATTGAGATTTAGTTTCGACGCCTCGATCCATGCCAGTCTTTCTGTTACGCATGCCGGGTAAACCACACCTGTAGGACTTGCCACAAGCCCAGCGCAAAGAGAATGCCCGCAAAAACGCGGCGCATCTGCGCGGGCGCCATTTTTTGCGCCAGCCGGCTTCCGTAGAGTCCACCCAGAACAACACCCGGCATGATCAGCAACCCGGCAACCCAGCGTACTTCTCCCGCGCCGGCATAATTGATAAAGGCGAGTAGTCCTGTTGGTGGCACGAGCGCAACCAGGCTCGTGCCTTGCGCGGTGTGCTGGTCGAAGCCAAGCAACAGCACCAACAGCGGCACCAGCAGAACGCCTCCGCCTACGCCAAACAACCCAGCGCACACCCCCACCACACAGGCCACTACCAAAATCATCGAAAGTTGCGCGGTTCGGTTATGCATCGATTTTGCCAGCGGCCGCGCGCGGCCGTGACTTACGCCACAGCAGCACTGCGGCGACCATAATGAAAATGCCAAAGGCACCGCGCAGGTCTCGGGAATCCATGCGGATGGCGATCTTGCTGCCGAAGAATCCGCCAAACAGAAAACCGAGGGCGCAGATGGCCCCGGCCGGCAGGTCCACTTGTTTCTTGCGCCAATACACCAGCAGCGCGGCCAGCCCGAGCGGCGGCAGTTGCAAGAAGAGCGAGGTTCCCTGCGCAACGTGCTGATCCATGTGCAGCAGATAAACCATGGCCGGCACGAGCACCACGCCCCCGCCGATGCCCATCAGCCCAACGAGCACGCCGACAACCAAGCCCAGCAAAATCACTTCCGCATACCACATGCGCGCTTCGCCTCGTTTCCGATGGAGCCGCGCCATCTTGCTTCAGTTTTCCGCTTCGAGCAATGGCGAACCGAATTCTCAGTGATGGAAGTGTTTTAAGAGGACGGCGTCGCTCGAAACGCGGCCGCGAGCCAGGGCGATTTTCTTGCCGTCGGGGGAAATCGCAAAGGACCAGATGCTCTGGCTTGTAAATTGGCTGATCTGCTTCGGTGGATCATGTTTCGCGGATTTCATGTTGACGCGCTGCGAGTAGAGGTTGCCGGCGCCATTCTGTTCCACCGCATAGAGAAGGTTGTGTCCGTCGGAAGTCCACACCGCGGCGGCTGGAATTTGTCTCCCATCCATCGTATAACCTTCATGTAAAACGTAATCCCCCGCCGCAGCTCCGCCATCCATTTGCAGGACAGAAAAATGAAAATCGTGGGACTTGCCGCTTTCATTCAGATAGACCACTGCGATCCAGCGGCCATCCGGTGATATGGCTGGTGCGCTGACCCAGAAGTTTTCATGGCCGGAAGCGACTTCCGGCACGGCCGTACCACCGGTCACCGGGATTTTCATGATATGCGGCACACCGTCTCGCGAAATCATGTAAAGCACCGAGCGTCCATCGGGCGTACATATCGGGAAATGATCATCTGGACCTTGGGTCAACTGGCGGGCATTGCCGCCGTCAAGGTTTGCCGACCAAACGCTGAGGCCCGTTGCTGTCTGCAGCGTAAACACGACGGTGTGGCCATCGCCGCAAACGGATGGCGCCGTGATGTATCCCTCGGTCGTCAGCGGAAAATCCTGCACCTGGCTGCCATCGGGGGAGGCCAACGCCAACTTCTGCTGCCCGCCGTTGTAAACCGTGTATAAAATCCTGCC
>DATNLT010000059.1:0-12352 GCA_035602725.1 Candidatus Acidiferrales bacterium | reverse complement strand
GGTGGTGTGTAACTATGCGGGAACGTTGATTGACGGCAAAGAGTTTGACAGCTCCTACAAGCGTGGCCAGCCGGTTACGTTTCCCGTTGGACAGGTGATTAAGGGATGGACCGAGGCGTTGCAGCTCATGCCGGTGGGATCCAAGTGGCAACTCTTTATTCCCCCGAATTTGGCCTATGGCGACCGCAGCCCCAGTCCCGACATTGGTCCTGGTGCCACCCTCATTTTTGAAGTGGAGCTGATCTCGATCCAGGGCAAAGGCAAGTAACCGGAGGTGCGGCATTGCCCACGGTTCATTTTGTCGATGTGCTGATCCAGGATTTGCGCTTTGGTGCGCGTAGATTGCTGAAGTCGCCCGCGCTGAGTGCGGTCATCGTCCTCACACTGGCGCTCGGAATCGGAGCCAACACCGCCATCTTTGGCGTCGTCAACGGTTTCTTGCTGCGTCCGCTTCCCGTTTCTCATCCGGAACAGATTGTTGTGCTGGCGATCCAGCAGAAGGATGCGCCGGTCGGCTCCTCGGCTGCTTCCTATCCTGACCTCGTCGATCTTCGCAACCAAGCCGATCTTTTTTCGAGCGTCTTCGCGGTGGTACTCGGTCAGGTGCAGGTCAGCACTCGCGACCGGCAGGAACAATGCTCCGTCAACTACGTTTCGAAAGGATTTTTCTCCGATCTTGGAATAGCCCCGGCCGCGGGACGCTTTTTTCTGCCCAATGAAGGCGAGACCCCTGGCGAGCCTGTGCTCGTAGTGCTCGGCCACTCCTACTGGCAGCGCAGATTTCATGGCGACGAGGGCATCATCGGCCGGCAAATTCGAATCGACGGAAAATCCGCCACGATCGTCGGAGTGGCACCGCAAAAGTTCCAGGGTATGTTCCCTATCTTTGAGATGGACGCGTACCTTCCGTTGAGCGCGCTCGCGGCCGGGGATACATCGCGCCGTTTCTGGACAAACCGCGACTGGAGATCGGCGCTGGCTTTCGGAAGGCTGAAACCGGGAGTGACGCTAGCCCAAGTGCAAAGCTCGCTCGATGTGATCACGGCGCGACTGGCTAAGCAATATCCTGCGACGGACAAGTGGTACAACGTGCGTGCCGTTCCGGAAAAATTGGCGCGGCCCATCCCTTACGCGAACAATGGGTTTGTGGTGATCTCGGGCCTTTTTCTTATATTAGCCGGGCTGGTGCTGCTGCTAGCTTGCATCAATGTGGAAAACATTTTGCTGGCGCGCGGCGCTGCCAGGCAACGCGAAATGGCCATTCGCGCGGCGCTGGGCGCCGGACGCGCGCGCCTGATTTCACAAACGCTTGCGGAATGCGTCTTGCTGTCACTTTTTGGAGGGGCTGCAGGCGCACTCTTAGGACTCTGGGCGGGCCAGCTTATGAGCTCGATCCATCTGAAAAATCTTCCGCTTCATTTGGACGCCTCATTTGATTGGCGCGTCTTCGCCTTCGCCACGGCCGGCGCTCTTGGCGCCGGTCTCACAGTAGGACTGCTTCCTGCGCTTCGCGCCTCCTCGGCCGATGTGAACGAGGTCCTGCAGGAGCGTGGCCAACAGAATGCCGCCGGTTTGAATCACGCCGTAGTTCGCAATTTTCTGGTGATCGCGCAAGTCGCGGGCTCGCTCGCGCTGCTCGTCACGGCCGGACTTTTCGTGCGCAGCCTGCAAAAAGTGCAGGGCTTTCATCTCGGCTTCGATCCCGGGCACGTGCTCAATGTGCTCGTCGATCCGCACGAAGCTGGCTACGACCAGGCGCGCACGATCGCTTTCTATCGCGAACTGGAATCAAGAATGGCCGCGCTGCAGGGCGTGGAATCCGCGAGCCTCGCGTCCTACATTCCCATGGGCGGCTGGCCCAATAAAACACCGCTTTGGATCGATGGCCAAACAATCGCGCCGGGGCAACATGCACCGACCGTGCTTTTCAATCGCGTGAACCCGGCCTATCTTGCCACTTTGCGAGTACCGCTGTTGCGAGGCCGCGGCTTCTCGGATTCCGATAACGAATCAGCGCCACCCGTCGCCATCATCAATCAAACGATGGCGGCGCACTTCTGGCCGCGGGAATACGCAGTGGGAAAACGCTTCAGCATCGCGAGCGAGCAAGGTCCGTTTCTGGAGGTTGTGGGCGTCACCGCTGACGGCAAATATCAGACGCTCGCGGAAGATGCTCAGCCATTTTTCTACGTGCCGCTCGCGCAAAATTTCGTATCGAAACGCGCGCTGCAAATTCGCACGCTCGCCGCGCCCGAATCGCTCGTGCCGACGATCGAAGACCAGATTCACCGGCTCGCCCCCGATCTCGCCATTATGGATCTCGAGACGATGAATCAATCGCTGGCGGGAGCCTTCGGCTTCTTCGCTTTCCGCGCGGCCGCCATCCTCGCCGGCGTGCTGGGCCTGATCGGACTCACGCTTTCAGTCGTGGGTGTCTATGGCGTCGTCTCGTTTGCGACCAGCCAGCGCACGCGCGAGATCGGCATTCGTATGGCACTCGGCGCAAACTCGCGAGATGTTCTGCGCCTGCTTTGGAAGCAAGGAGTGCGTCTGGTATTGACCGGGGTGCTCGTCGGCGTGGTGGCAGCGTGGACGGTTGCGCGCGCGATGACGATCCTTCTCGCCGGGATCAGCGTCAATGATCCCGTCACGTATCTCGCCGTCTCGGCTTTGCTATTGGCGGTCGGTCTCGTGGCCTGTTGGATTCCTGCTCGCCGCGCCATGCGTGTCGATCCTATGGTTGCCCTTCGCTACGAATAATCTCTTTTGAGGCGAGGTTCGTAGCGAAGCCGGGGGGTAATCTTCTCAGCTGCGCGCGACTTGCGCGCCCCATTCCTCCGGACTTACGTCTCGTATATGCTTGGAGAAGAGCCAGTGGTGCCCTTCTAAATCTTCCACGAGATATTGCCGCTCTCCATAAAACGTCTCGTGCAGTTCCTCAAGAATTTTGGCTCCGGCAGACTTCGCCCGCTTGAAATGCGCATCCACATCTTCCACGAAGAGGGTCAGGCTCTGCGTCCCTTGCCCCACTTGTGCGGGGCTCGATCGGCCCGTGTACAACGTGTTCAGCATGATATACACCGCGCCGAGATGCATTTGCGCGCCTTCGGCCGGACCACTTGGCGGGCCGTACCGGTAGTGCTCTGTGAAGCCGAAGACCCTCGTCAGCCAATCGATCGCATTTTCCACACTCTTGTATGTGACGTGAGGTAGCACGGTATCTATGGGTACGGACCGGTTCTTCAGCATGGTTAAATCCTATATCACAGGTGGGGTATTTGCGGCTGGATACCGGATGCATCGCAGATTGGAGCGCTGTTGTGACCCGAAACGCTCCTCGATCCTGAAAATACCACGTACCACAAAGCCGCATTTGCCGTAGACTGCTGCTACTTTCTCGAACGGAGGACCATATGTCGAGCCCAGCTTCCCATCCGCAGCCTACTCCCGAACGTTTTTTCAACGCGATCAATGCCTACGAGCAAACTGAAGCCATCAAGACCGCGGTTGAACTGGAGGTCTTCACCGCGATCGCCGAAGGCAATGGCACGGCCTCAACGATTGCGAAGCGTTGTAAGGCCGCGGAGCGCGGCGTGCGCACGCTCTGCGATTTCTTAACGATTCACGGTTTTTTGACCAAAGAAGGTGAGCGGTATGCGCTTGCGCCCGATTCCGCTATGTTTCTCAATCGCCATTCGCCCGCGTATGTCGGAGGTGCCATCGAGTTTTTGCTCACCTCGCGTGTTCGCGAAGCACACGCGCGCCTCACCGAAGCCGTGCGTCGCGGCGGCACCGCGATTGGCGAAGGGACGCTCGCGCCGGAAAACCCCGACTGGGTGAAGTTCGCCGAAGCCATGATGCCGCTAATGTACATGCCGTCCCAGGTGATGGCGGCCGAACTTCGCAAAGGCGGCGAGGCGCACAAGATTCTCGATATCGCCGCCGGTCACGGCATCTTTGGAATCTCCGCGGCAAAACAAAATCCGGCTGCACAGATCTATGCGGCTGATTGGAAGAATGTGCTGGAAGTCGCGCAGAAGAACGCGCAAGCGATGGGAGTGGCCGACCGCTACCATCTGCTCCCCGGCAGCGCCTTCGAAACCGATTTTGGCGAAGGTTACGATCTGGCGCTGATCACCAACTTTCTGCACCACTTCGATCCGCCCACCTGCACCAACTTCATGCGCAAAGTGCACGCGGCCCTAAAGCCTGGCGGCCGCGCCGCGATCGCTGAGCTCGTTCCCAACCCGGATCGGGTGAGCCCGCCGACCGCGGCTGCATTCAGCATGATCATGTTGGTCACTACTCCCGCCGGTGACGCTTACACCTTTACGGAGCTAGAGAGTATTTCGAAAAATGCAGGCTTCACGCGAGTGGAACTGGCAGCGCCGGAAATCGGCCTCGATCGTTTGGTCGTTGCGTACCGATGAAAGGTTGCCACGGCTAATGCCCAAGGGCACAGTCAACTTCGAGATGGTGCGGAAGATCGGACTTTCCTTTCCCGGCGTGGAGGAGAGCACTGCGTACGGGTCTCCGGCGCTCAAGATCCGTAGAAAACTCCTGGCGTGCGTCCCTGCACATCGGTCGGCCGAACCGGGTTCCCTCGCCGTTCGTGTGGATTTTGACGATCGAGCCGAGCTGCTCGCTGCGGCCCCCGATCTCTACTACCTGACGGATCATTACGTCGGCTATAACGCCGTGCTGGTTCGCTTGGCTCGTATCGATGCGGATGTGCTGCGGGATTTGCTCGGCATGGCCTACAAGTTTGTAACTCGTAACGCGGCGTCCGATTCGCCGGCGCGGAAGCGCCGGAAGCCCAGCCGAAGAAAATAATGCCGTTTGATTCGAAGACGTTCTTTCGCCGATTTAGCTCAGCGACCGCCATTCCGGTTTGCTTATAAGCCTCTCCAAACTACTGCAGCTTCGCAAATTCAGCCTGGGCCTGCTTCAGGAGCGGCGAGTCCGGGTCGGCAGCCTTCCACAACGTCAAAAAATCCTGATAAGCAATTTTCGCCTTGGCCGTGTCGCTAGATAGCACGTAGGCGCGCGCCAGCCCCAGGTGCGCAAGTGCGCCAATCGGCTCGTTTTCCACCACGCCTGTATGGTCCAGAATCTTCTGGAACTCTGCGGCCGCAGCGGCGCCCTGCTTCGCGGCCAGATACGCCTCGCCGTGCAGATAAACGGGGTAGAGGGCAAAAGTAAACGCAAGGTTCCCCTCCCCCAATTCGTAAGGCTCCGTTGCCGCTAACGCCTGGATGGCCCGGTCTGCATCGCCGCTTCGCAGAGCAATCGCCGCACGCGCCATCGGTATAAAATTGAACTGCACGGCTGTATCTTCCGGGAAGCGTTTGTTCAGGTCTGCGGCCAACCGCTCAGCTTGCGCGGCATCGCCGGCCAGCCCAAAGGCAATCGCCGAAAATGCCACCGCCTGCTTGCTGTTCGCCGTTGCCAGCGCGGTGCGCGCCTGTTGCGTGGCCACGGCCAGATTCCCAGCCAACGCTTCGCAAATGGCATCGTGCGCCTCGTATTCCGCGGCGGTTTCTTTTTCATCGACTCGTGCGGCGGAATCCGCGGCGCGGCGCGTCAGCTCCTGCGCTTTGGTGAACTGGCCGCGATAAGCAGCAGTTTCGGATTGCAGAAAAAGAATCTGATCGTCAATGCCCGGTTTGCCCGTGGCCGCGGCAACCTGCCGGTCCATCCCAGCAGCATCCTGTTTCAGGAAATCAACTGTATAGAGAATCAAGGGCAGCCACGGCGAGTCAATTTTGTGCGCTCGCGATTCCCGGACGGTCGCCTCGGTTTGATCGAGCTGGCCAATCCACTGGTAGCTGTAGGCCAAATCCACGTAATCATTTCCGCTGCCGGGATTGAGCCGCAGCGCCTCGAGGGCCGCGGCATGAGCCTTCTCGTAGTCTCCCATGAGCGTGTAGACGACCCATAGGTACAACTGCGGTTCTTCATCGCGAGGGTAGGTTTGCGTCCACAATTGATAGGAGGTGCGGGCGGCTTCCAGATTTCCGGTGACGACCAACTGGTAGAACGAGGATATAGCGAGCTTTTCGCTCTCGCTCGTTCGCCCCCGCAATTCGTAAGCCTTGCGCGTATTCTCTGCACAACGATCCCCTTCGCTCAGCGGCTGATAACTTTGGCCCAGCCGCAAGTACGCCATGGCGAAAACCGGGTCGAGCGAAATGGCTTTTTGAAAAAAGGGGATCCCCGCGGGATAGTCATTCGCCACGTTAATGGTCTCGTTGCCGAGCGCGTAGGCTTGCAACGCCTCGAGTGAGGACGTGGTCACATTCTCCGGCAGCGCATCATGGTTCTGCACGGAGGCGAGCGATTCTCCCAGCTTGCTGCGTAGCGCGCTGGCCGCATCTCCCAACGCTTTCAGCACCTGTTCCTTGCCGTTGGCGGTCACTTGCTCTTCGGCGATGAAATCGCCGGTCCGGCATTTCACCGCCTTCAAACCCAGCACATACTGGCTGCCAAGACGGGAAATCGAACCTTCAATCGTCGCGGCGCTGGCAGTGCGCTGGCAAACCTCGCGCGCGACGTCCGGCGTAAGCCGCGCGTCTTTTGGCTTGGCCATCAGCGTGAGCGTTTGCGCAATGCGTTCATCAGACACAAGGCTCAGAAACGGGGACTGCTCGAGTTGCGCGGAAAGTCCTTGGCGCAATGTGCCGTCGAATACCGGATCGCCCGTCGTGTTGGCAAAGTCGGCGAGAACGAGGGTATCTTTGTCCGTCAGCTTCGGCGCATTCCGGTGAAAGAAGAAGTATCCCCCCGCTGCCAGAACCACAGCAACCGCAACCGCAGCCGCGCCGGCGATCCACAGCCATCGCTTGCTCCCTGAAGTTGCAGGCCTCTCACTCGCTCCCGATAGTTTCCCCGACTCGCTATCGCGTCTCAGCCGCTGCAGGTCCGAGCGCATTTCCGCCGCGCTCTGGTAACGCAGATTGCGATCCTTCTCGAGCGCCTTGTCAATGATGCGCTCCAGCTCCGGCGGCACGTCCGGATTAAGGCGCACGGCCGGAGTGGGCGTCCTATCCAGAATGCCCTTCAAAATCACAGGGGAACTTTCGCCGCGAAAAGGCTGCACGCCCGTCGCCGCCTCGTACAAAACCGCACCAAAAGAAAATAGGTCGCTGCGGTTGTCCACTTCCTTTGCGCGCGCCTGCTCGGGTGACATGTACGCGATCGTGCCCATGGTCGAGCCGGGGCTGGTCAGATGCTCTTCATCGATGGTCCTTGTTTGTGTGGCTTCGTTGGGCACGGTGGCGGTTTGAAGCTTCGCGAGCCCGAAATCCAGGACCTTTGCGTGACCTCGGTCCGTGATAAAGATGTTGGCGGGCTTGATGTCCCGGTGAACGATTCCCTTCGCGTGCGCGGCGTCGAGCGCGTCCGTAATTTCAATCGCGAGCGCGAGGAGCGTTTCTATTTCCAGCGGACGCCCAACGATACGGTCCTTCAGCGTCGCGCCCTCGAGGCACTCCATTGCGATGTAGGATTGGTCGCCGGCGCTCCCGATATCGTAAATCGTGCAAATGTTGGGGTGATTCAGTGCCGAAGCGGCCTGCGCCTCGCGCTGGAAGCGCGCCAATGCCTGAGGGTTTTTGGCCACTTCATCAGGCAAGAACTTCAGCGCGACGAATCGATGCAGCCGCGTGTCCTCCGCTTTGTAGACCACGCCCATGCCGCCGCGACCCAGCGTTTCGATCACGCGGTAATGAGAGATGGTCTGGCCGATGAGGGACTGAGGTTCCGCCATGCGTGGCGTCATCTTAGGATGCGTGTCTGAGGCAAGTCAACGAAGGGTGGGTCAGTTGCAACAGGCACAAATCCACAGTCGGCGGTATGAATTCTGTTTCAACAGGAGGTTCGCGCTTTGCATCCGATGTTTTCACTTCATTTGCTCCGGTCCCCCGTCGATGTTTGCCTTCAGCGCTTTTGCCACTTGGCTGGCGATATCGTCCTGGACCATCAAGATGTCGTCGAACTTTCGGTCATACGTTTCCGACCACACAACATAGCCGGTATCTGCGCGTATCAATCGCGCGGCAACCCGCACCCAGGCTCCAGATTTGCGAACGCTCCCATCAAGCACGTAAGCCACGCCCAGCGATTTGGCGATATCGGGCAGAGGGACTCGCTTGCCTTTGAAATAAAACGATGACGTAGGCGGGGGTACGCGAAGATCCTTGATCTTGCTGAGTTTATCAATCAGCTCCTCCGTCATGCCGTCGGCGAACTCCTCTTGCTTCATTCCTTCCGTCAAATCAAGAAACGGCAATACCGCAACGGATTTGGCCGGTTGTGCTGCCGCAGTGGCGGAGGCTATGCGATTGCCCTTCGTGGTTTTGTTGTAAAACAAGAACGCGGCAACGAGCGCGAGGCAAAGCGCCGCGCCCGTAACCCACAGACTGCGAGTTCGGCTGCGTCCAACAATAGGCCTCGCGACTGCCGAAGCAGAAGGTTCGGTATGGGAAATCAATGAGCAATTCGTCTGCGAGGGAAACGCTTCCGTCCCTGGGCCGACTGCCGCGACCATCCTGTAGCCTAACCGCGGCACCGTCTCGATGTAGGTGGGCTGCTTGGCATCGTCGCCGAGCAGCCGGCGAAGCGACGCCACCGCTTGATATACGGAGTCTGGCGAGACGATCACTCCGGTCCAGACCTGATCGAGCAAATCATCAATGCTGACAACCTCGCCTGCGCGCTCAGCAAGGCACAGCAATAGCCGCATCGTCCGCACTTCGAGCCGCGCGGTCTCTCCCTCTCGGGAGATCTCGCCTGACGCTGGATTCACGCGCCAGGCGCCGATGCGCAGCATGGTTGTGGTTGGGCGTTCTGTATCGGCCATTTACGATGGCCCTCTCTGTAAACAAATCAGGGCGCCTGCCGATTGTACCAGCACCTTAACGAAGCGCCGACGGGATACCCGCCAGCACTCAGAGCCATGCCCTGATTGGTGCCGATTCCGGACGAATGAGCCTCATTTCAGATGAATTCAGAGTGTTTCAGACCATCCTCAGGACTTCCCGGCATCACCTGCGTATCGTGAGATCGCGGGTTGCGAACAAATCCTAGTGAGACGAAACGTACCGGAGGAACTATGGCCTTTAAGAAATGGTGCAAGGTTTTCGGAATTGCGGCGCTGTTTCTTGCAATTTGCGCGCAGGCTTCGATCGGCACGGCTGCAACGGAGCGCCGGGCCAACCCCACCCAGGACCGGCCGGCATCTGAAGAGCTCCCTGCCCCTGGAACGTACGAGATCGATCCGGACCATACTTTTGCGTACTTCGGCGCCCGTCACCACGTGGTAGGGCTGGTGCGCGGCAGGTTTGACAAGGTTACGGGGACCTTCATCGTATCGCGGAATCTGGCTGACTGCGGTGTCGACGTCACCATCGATGTCTCCAGCATCAGCACGCAAAACACCGAACGCGACGCAGACCTTCGGAGTCCGGCGTACTTCGATGTTCAGAAATTCCCAACCATGGCCTACCACGGCCGCGGCATTCGTCGCATGTCTCCCACCACTTGGGCGATGGACGGCTCCCTGACTATGCACGGCGTGACGATGATCGTGCCGCTCACGTTCACCTTTAATGGCGCGTTTTCCGATATTAAGCCCGGCAAACCTGCGCGCCTCGCCTTCCACGCATTCGCCGCGACGAAGCGTGCCGGCTTCGGCATAGGCGCGCGCGATAACCTCAAGGAACTCGGCTCGTTAACGACCCCCGACGTGGCCATAGAAATCGACGTGGAAGCCGACGAAAAACAACCGGCTCACTGAGCCGAGCGTTTCGCGAAATCTCAGGAACTGGTGGCCGTGTCTTGCAGGCCGCTGGTTCGATCTTGACAAATAAGTCGCACTCCGATATATCGGAGTGCGACTATGAGAGATGACCTGGAAGATTTCCTCCCGCTATCCCCTGCCAGTTTCTACATCCTGCTTGCCCTGTCTGGCGAAGATCGCCACGGCTACGGAATCATGCAAGAGGTGGCACGCCAGTCGGAAGGCAGATACAAGCTAGGTCCCGGCACGTTCTACGATAATCTGGAAAAACTGATCGATCACGGAGCCGTCAAGGAAGTCCCTCGGAAGTCCGCAAACGACGATCCCCGGCGGCGCTACTACCGAATGACGGCATTTGGCCGCAATTTGTTCGTAGCAGACGTTTCGCGTCTAGACGGTCTTCTTCGCGAGGCAAAGGTGCGTTTGCGCGACGCCAAGCCAAAGGAGGCCTTGTGATGCGTTTCGTTTATGCACTTCTCATCAGCCTGCATCCGCCTTCCTTCCGCAAGCGGTTCGCACCGGAGATGTTATGGGTTTTCGAGGAAGCCGCGAGTTCGTGGGGAGCCGGTTCACTTTTCTGCGACGCCATTCTCTCGCTCTTGCGGCAGTGGCTCATTCGCTCAGAACTTTGGAAATGGTGCGTAGCCGGTATCGCCGGCTTCGTCCCGCTCCTAATTGCCTTTGGAAGCTTCTTGCCGTGGGACCGGCCCATACACCCTTAGCTCGCGGTGTGTCTGGATCGATCGTTTCGTTTCCCGCAAAGGAGAAACCCCCTCTTGAGCCGGCGAACCAGGATCGTTCTAAAGAGCTTGGCGCTTTTGTTTGGAGCAGCGCTTGTTTCGGGCATTGTTTACGAACAGCTCGGAGAGCGGCGTAACCGAAGGCAGCTTCCGCAAATCGGCAGGTCGGTGGACATCGGACGTCGAACTCTTAACATTTCTTGCCTGGGGACCGGCGCACCAGCGGTCATTTTCGAATCTGGCGGCGACGCACCCGGTCTTGAGTGGGCGTCCTATCAGACGGAGGTCTCCAAGTTCACGGAGGCTTGCTGGTATGACCGGGCTGGTATTGGCTGGAGCGATCCCGGTCCCTATCCGCGAACCAGCGCGGCCATTGCCAGGGACCTTCACGCCCTCTTGAAAGATGCCGGTGTGCCGTCGCCATACGTACTCGCTGGCGCATCGTTCGGTGGTTTGAATTCGCGGGTGCATGCCGGACTCTTCCCCCACGATGTAGCTGGGATCGTTCTGATCGATTCCGCGCACGAAGACGAATCTCTGCGTGCTCCCAAATTCTATCTCGCTCATACCGCGCCGAGAATTCTCTGGCACCCATTCGATCTTGTGCTGCGAACGGCTGCTTTCATCGGGTTGATCCGGCTTAGCGAATCATCTCCTGCGCAAAGCAAGAATTCGGCGCAAATGAGTCCTGATGAGGGGATTCGAGCGCTCAGGAGGCAACCGAAGTCCGTAGTGAATAACATCACCACCGGAGTTGTCCTGCCCGAAAGCTATGACGAGGCCAGGGCCACCGGACCGCTCGGAGACATTCCCCTGATTGTGTTGACGGCAGGGCAGCCATTCGATTTCAGCGACCCGGAACTCAATCGCCAGGCAGCGGCCTATCAACAGGTATGGATCCACGAAATGCAAGCCGGCTTAGCCCGGCTCTCCACCCGCGGACGCCAAATCGTGGTGCCGAATGCCAACCACGGCACGATTCCGCAAGAACTGACCGTTAGCGCCATCCGCGAGGTCGTAACACAGGTCCGCGGCGAAGCCATTGGCCATTAAGTGGCCACGTCCCGCGCCAGACAACATGGCCTGGTTATCCGACAAGTCTGAAAGAGCAATAAGGCGGGTCTAGAGGTTCTTCAAAAGAGGCGGTAAGAAACTGGCGCGCCCAACGGGACGATCTTAGAACTCTTCTGCGAGAGTTCGTGGCATTCCTACCAAAGATTGAGATCCCGCCTTTATTGAGTCTGTAGCCTCTTAGGGTCCCTGGGCACATGTCCGGTAACGCGACTTATCCGGAATTAAGCAACGATGGCGTTCCCGGTTGCCTGCTCAAGCCGTCAAGTCCATCCGTGCGATCTTCAGATTAGAGATATTGATGAATCCCAGATGGCCTATTTACTGGCTTTCACTAGCGCCACCGAGGCCTTCGCGTCGATCAAGTGCAAACGTCCATCCTCGGACGCGGTTGCGCCCTTCTTGATCACCTCGATCACTTGCACCGGCGTCAGCGAGGGATCAAGCGCGATCAGCTTTGCGGCAAGGTTGGCGACGTCGGGCGAAGCCATGGAGGTTCCGGACTTCTTCATTCTCGACCCGCCGGGAACGTAGCTCTCAACGTCATATCCATTCGCATACACGACAACCGTATCGCCGTAGCTCGTGAAGTCGGTTTCCGTCCCCGCTGCGTTCACGGCCCCGACCGTGATGAGGTTTGGCAGATGTAGGGATGCCGGCACGTCCTGAGAGAATCCAGTATCACGATTGTCGTTTCCTGCGACGCACACAAACAGCGTGTTTGGAGCGCTTCGGATGGCGC
>DATNLT010000054.1:0-12434 GCA_035602725.1 Candidatus Acidiferrales bacterium | reverse complement strand
CGCCGCCCGCCAGCACCAAGCCCGCCGGAATCACAGTATCCAGGCCCGCCCGCTTCAGTTCGTCGCGTACGAGCGTCAACAATTCCTGAGCGCGGGGCTCCACGATATCGCAGAGCATCCGGCTGAACACGGTTCGCGGAGGCCGGTCGCCCACGCTGCCAATTTCAATCGGGCTATCTTCGGCGATGAGGTCATGGCAGGCGCAGGCGTATTCGCGCTTGATGCGCTCGGCTTCAGGGATCGGCGTGCGCAAGCCGACCGCCAAATCGTTTGTGAAATGGTCGCCGCCGACGGGCACCACCGCCGCGTGGCGTACCATGCCGCCGGAGTAGACGATCACGTCCGTGCTGCCGCCGCCGATGTCGAGAAGGCATGCGCCCAATTCTCGCTCATCCTGTGTGAGCGACGATTCGGCGGACGCGAGCGGCTCGAGAACGGTATCGGAAACAATCACTCCAGCGCGATTCGCCGCCGTCACCAGATTCTGCGTAGCCGAAATCGCCGAGGTGACGATATGGACGTTGACCTCAAGCCGCTGTCCGACCATGCCGACGGCATCGCGCAAGTGATTTTGATTGTCGAGCAGGAATTCCTGCGGCAGCACGTGCAGCACTTCGCGGTCTTCGGGAAGCGTGATGCCGCGGGCAGCGTCAATCGCGCGGCGGACGTCGTCACGTTGGACGTCGCGCGGGCGGGCGCCGAGCGTGATGCCGCCACGGCTGTTCACTCCGCGGATCTGGCTGCCGGAAACGCCGAGAATCGCGCTCTCAACGGGTACGTGCGCCGCGCTTTCGGCTTCCTCCACCGCGCGGCGAATCGAGCTGACCGTCGCGTCCAGATTGACGATCAACCCCTTGCGCAGGCCTTTCGATTCGGCCGCGCCCAATCCCAGAAACTTAATTTCCAGCTCGCTGACTTCGGCGATCATGGCGCACGTTTTCGTGCTGCCGATATCCAAGCCGACCAGATACTTCTCATTCTTTGGCAATCTGCTGCTCCCCCAAATGCCGTGCCATCCCAGGGACGCGCGTACCGACAATCAGTGCCGGTGCAACGCTACGTTGGACGCCCTGACGTTCGTTTCCGGATTTACCACCACCTGGCGCGAGAAGCGGAGATCGACGGATTCGACGCGGCCCACCGTCGCGCGCCACTGCGCGATGTTTTCCACGAACACGCGAAACTTGGCATCAAAATCGTTGCCTCCAAAATGCACCAGCACCGGCCCTTGGTCTTCCACACCGGCAATCCCCATTTGATTGACGCCCGCTAATGTGGCGCGCAAATCCTCGGCGTCGGAAACATCCACTTCGCTCACGTGATCCGAGGCGCCAGGGCGAACCTGATCGAGATCGCGCAAGAGTTCGGCATACAGTCCCATGCGAAGCTCACGATCGCTTGCAGCCATCGCATCCACGATACCGCTGACTACCGGAAATTGAAAATTGGCCTCGACGGGCCGGTCGAGAATCACACCGTGGGCGTCGATCAGCGAAAGATCGGTGTCGTTGCGCAGGTAGGCGATCGGTGTGCGCTCAGCAAGCTCGACGCGAATCTGATTTGGCCAGATGCGTGAGACCACGGCGCGCGAAACCCACGGAATGGCTTCCAATTGTTTCCGGCGTCCGTCCAGCGAAACCTGCAAGACGCTCTTGCCAATGTCCGAACTGAAACGATCGAGAACCGTTTGCCTCGAAACATAATGATTGCCGGCAATTTCAATCTGATCGGTGTCCGCCAACCGCACCCGCGGCGAATACAAAAAAAAGCTCACACCCGCATACAGCAACCAGCCGCCGGCCACGACGCCGGCGCCAATTGTGGCGGCGCGGCGGTAGAATGAGGCAGTCTTGCGGCCGAATTTTCGCCGCCGGATTTCCAGCGGCTTCTGCCGCCGGAGATACCGCGGCTCTTCTTCAGCCAACACTTCCTGCGGAATTGCGTCGAGTTCGGTTGCCATTCTCGTTTCCACGCAAGAGATTTTTACTTCCAGACGATTACTTCCTCTTCCAGGTCAACCGCATTCGCATCGCGCACGCGTTCGCGCACGCGATCGACCAGTGCCAGCATATCGGCGGACGTAGCGTGGCCCGCATTCACGAAGAAATTGGCGTGGCGATCGCTCACGCGTGCATCGCCAACGTGCGAACCCTTCAGTCCGAGCGCATCGATCATGCGGCCCGCGCTCATGCCCGGTGGATTTTTGAAAATGCAGCCTGCGCTTTTCTGGTTGACGGGCTGACTGGAGCGGCGTTTCTCGTTACAGATACGAATCCCGGAGAGTATGTCGCGAAAGGGCTTGGAGGGAAGCTCCAGTTTCACCGCCAGCATAATATCATCGGGCGCAAACGAAGTGTGACGATATTCGAAGCGAATTTCAGAATCGCGGAGCGTAGCCAATTGCCCGGTAGCGCCCCGGTAAAGCCGAATTTCCTTCACGTACGAGCCGATCTGAGTTCCGTAGGCGCCCGCATTCATGCGCAATGCCCCGCCAACCGTTCCGGGGACGCCGATCAGGCCCTCCATGCCGCCCAGGTCATGTTTGGCGCAATAAGTGACCGTGCGTCCGAGATCAGCGGCAGCGTCTACCCAGACGGTATTGCCTTCAATGCGGACCTCCCGCTCGGGTCGCGCAAGGTGGAGTACGACCCAGGGAAGCTCGCCATCGCTGATCAATAGGTTGGTGCCGCCTCCCAGAAAGCGAAACGGCAAACCAGCATCCCGGAGCAACCGCGCAATCTCCGGCAGCGACTCGTGGCGGCGGATCACCAAAAGGTCTGTGGTGCCGCCAATGCCGAGTGAGGTGCGCTCCGCCAGCGAAGCTCCGGCGATCCGCTCGATTCCTAGATCGGGCAGCGCACTCAGAATTTTGGGGTCGTCAATCCTCATTCGGCTGCGACCTTTGCGCCAAGCTGGATGGCCAGTTCGCCCAGCGCCCGATTCACATTACCGGCGCCGATGGCGAGGATCGCATCGCCGGGCCGCGCTTCCTTCAGCAGATAGTCGATCCCCTCCTGCAGATTCTGGCGGTAGACCACGTGCTTGTGGCCGGCGTCGCGAATGCCTGCGGCTAGCGCTTCGGAGGTGATACCAGGGATTGATGCTTCTCCGGCGGGGTACACATCGATTAAGACAAGCACATCGGCATGATTGAAGGCCAGACAAAATTCATCCCAAAGATGGTGTGTGCGTGAATAGCGATGTGGCTGGAAGAGCACCAGAACGCGATTAAATTTGCAAACGCGCGCTGCCTCGAGCGTCGCGCGGATTTCGTTAGGGTGATGGCCATAATCATCAATCAGTGTGACGCCATTGACGACGCCTTTCACGTCAAACCGGCGGCCGACGCCGGTGAAGCTCTCCAGCCCTTCGCGGATCAAATCGGCGGGCACATCCAGGTAGAGACCTACGGCCGCGGCGGCGGCGGCATTGCGCACATTGTGAATGCCTGGTGGTGACGGCAAGTGAAAGAGACCGAGATCCTCTCCTCGAAACGTCAGCCGGAAACGGCTATCGAGGCCCAGCAACTCGACGTCACTGATCACAAGATCGGCTTGGCTTGACACTCCGTAGGTGATGATGGGACGCGTGACGCGCGGCAGAATCGCCTGCACGTTTGGCTCATCGAGGCAGAGAATTGCCGCGCCATAGAACGGCACGCGGTTCACGAAATGGATGAAAGTCTCCTGGATTTCGTCGAGCGAGGCATAGTGGTCCAAATGCTCGCGATCGATGGTGGTGACGACGGCGACCACGGGCGCGAGTAACAGGAAAGACCCGTCGCTTTCATCCGCCTCGACCACCATGTATTCACTTTTGCCCAGGCGGGCGGTGGTGCCGGCCTGATTGACGCGCCCCCCGACGACGAAGGTGGGGTCAAGTCCGGCCGCAGCCAGCACCGAGGCGGCCATCGAGGTGGTGGTCGTCTTCCCGTGAGCGCCAGCGACCGCGATGCCATACTTCAAGCGCATCAGCTCCCCCAACATTTCCGCGCGAGGAATCACCGGAATTTTCTGGTGGTGCGCCTCGATAACCTCCGGATTCTCCGGCCGAATTGCGGAGCTCACCACAACCACGTGCGCGCCGGAGACGTTCTCAGCTTTGTGGCCTTCCTGGATGCGCGCGCCCAAGCTCGCCAGCCGCTCGGTGATCGGGGAGAGCCTGGCATCGGAACCGGAGACGGAGTAGCCAAGCGTCAACAGAACCTCGGCGATACCGCTCATACCGATGCCGCCGATGCCTACGAAATGAATGCGCTTAAAATTATGAAACGTGATCATCATGGCCTGGCTACCTGCTCGATCAAATTGACAATTTCCTGCGTCGCATTCGGCCGCGCAAACTGATGCACGCGGGCGGCCTGCTCCGCCAATTTCTGCGGCCGGTTGAGCGCCGCCAGAATTTCCTCGGCGAGCCGTGGACCGTTAGCTTCGCCTTCATGCACGATACGCGCCGCGCCAGATCGTTCTAAAGCCTGTGCGTTGCGTAATTGATGCGCGTCGGCCGCGGCCGCAAACGGGATAAAAATCGCCGGGCGCCCAACCGTAGCAATCTCCGCGATGGTGATTTGGCCCGCGCGGCAAATCACCAGATCGGCCCACGCCAGGCGTTCGGGCATATCCGTCAAAAAAGGCTTTACCTGCGCGGTAAATTCGAGCTGGGCGTACGACGCGCGAATATCATCATAATCGCGCTCGCCGGTCTGATGCACAATCAAGAATTGATCCTTATGTGCAGCAAGTGGCTTCAATGCCGCCACCACGGCGCGATTAAGCGCACGTGCTCCCTGGCTGCCGCCCGTGATCAGGATGCGATAGGGCGGCGCAAGGCGGCGCAGCGGGACATAATGAAAATCGCCGCGCACCGGGCTTCCAGTGGCGATGGCTTTGCGCCCCCAGCGTCGCGCTAATTCTTCGTAACCCGTCGCCACGCGTGTTGCGAAGCGAGCCAGGATACGGTTGGTTAGACCGGGCGCGGCATTCGGTTCGAAAATTACTACCGGAATCCTCTTTAGCGCGGCCATCAAGACCATGGGCCCTGCGGCATAGCCGCCCACGCCGAACGCGGCGGCAAAATGGTGTCTGCGCAAGATGGCGTTCGAATCTGCAAACGCCCCTGGCAACATGGACAAATTGCGGACCAATTTCATGCCACCTATGCCCTTTAGGCCCGCCGAGCGAATGAACTCGAGCGGAATGCCAGCTTCCGGCACCAGACGAGTCTCGAGACCGCGTTCGGTGCCGACGAAAACGACTTCCCGTTCGGTACCGCGCGCGAGCCATTCCTTCGCAACTGCGAGCGCGGGAAAGACGTGGCCCCCCGAGCCGCCGCCCGCGACGAGCAGCTTCAACGGTGTGCGTACCTCGCTGACGGCGACCGCTGCGGCCGCTCGAGCGTGAACGCGCGGCTGGCGTGACCGCTTCCGCGCCGCCAAGCCACCGGACGTTCGCGACGCCCGTGTTCGAAATTCGAAATTTGGCAATTGCATTTGCCGCTCCTAAAACCGCGATGTAGGTCTGAGATGCGCATGCTCTACCCCGCTTGTTGACTGATATTTAACAGCACACCGGTGGCCAATAACATCACCAGCAAACTCGATCCGCCGTAACTCACGAACGGCAGCGGAATCCCTTTGGTCGGCATCATGCCCAGCACCACACCCAGATTGATCAGCGTCTGGCTGCCCACCATCACCGTGATACCAAGTGCGATCAGCCGGCTGAAGGGGTCGATCGACTCAAGCGCTGCGCGCATTCCACGCCACGCGTACACGGCGAACAGCATGAGAACGATTACGCCGCCGATGAATCCCAGCTCTTCACAGATCACCGCAAAAATAAAATCGGTATGCGCCTCAGGCAGAAAGAAAAGCTTTTGGTGGCTTTCCATCAACCCGACCCCGCTAAAGCCGCCCGAGCCGACGGCGATGAGCGACTGCAGCAACTGAAAGCCTTTGCCCTGCGGGTCCGCATCAGGATGGAGAAAACCGAGAATCCGCTGATATCGATAGGACACATGAAAAATCATATAAAGCACAAACGGAACGATCACGGCCCCTACTCCGGCGACCCATTTCATGGACAACCCGGCCACAAACATCATGGCCACGGCAATCACCAGAATTTCTACCGCTGTACCGAGATCGGGTTGCATCACGATCAACAGCGCCATCAGGCCGATGGGACCAAGAGCGGGAATCAAGCTACGCCGCAAGTCATTCACCGCCGCCGGACCCTCGTTCATGCGCTGTTCGAGAAACCAGGCGAGATACAGGATTACGGCGAGCTTTGCAAGTTCCGATGGCTGTAATCCAAGAGGTCCCAGACGAATCCAGCGATGGGTGGCGTGTGACTTATCCAGGAAGAAAGTGCCCACCAGCATCAGCAGCACTCCGAAGAGTCCGGTAAAAATCACGGCAGGGCGGCGCAGAATGCGATAGTCGACGTTCATCAGCAGCAGCATTGCGCCTAAACCAAACCCCATCCAGAGCGTTTGCCGGATGATGAAGTAGTAGGCGCTCCCATATTGTTCCCGGGCCGTGACGGCGCTCGCGCTGAAAACCATCACGGCGCCCACCAAGCAGAGCGCCACGGTTGAAAGAAAGAGCCAACGGTCGGTAACGAATCCGTGCTTCATGTCTAGCTCGCCCGGGCGTGCTCGCCCGCGGCGCATTCCTCCTCAAGTTGTCGTACACGCTGCTTAAACACGCGTCCACGATGCTCATAGTTGTGAAACTGGTCAAAGCTGGCGCACGCCGGCGCGAGCAGCACGGTATCGCCAGGCTCGGCCGCCTGAAATGCCCGTCTCACGGCATTTTCCACGGTCTCCACACTTTCGCTGGGCACGGCCCCGGAAACATTGGCCCTGATCTTCTCGGCCGCCGCGCCGATGAGCAAAGCGCATTTGGCCTTCCGGCGGAGTGGCTCGCGCAGCAGCGTGAAGTCCCCGCCCTTATCTTTGCCGCCCAAGATGACAAAGAGCCCGCCCGTGAACGCGTCGAGCGCTTTTAGAGTGGCATCCACGTTTGTGGCCTTGGAATCGTTATAGAAGCTGACGCCTCTGATCTGCGCGACGAATTCGAGCCGGTGCTCCACGCCCGCAAAACTACGCACCCCTGCGGCAATTTTCTGCGGCGGTACGCCGGCGAGAAATGCAGCCCCGGCAGCGGCCATCACATTTTCCACGTTGTGGTCGCCGCGCAGCCCGATTTCTCCGCGCCGCAGCAACACGGTCTCGCTGCCATCGCAGCGCAGTAAGATCTGGTCATCTCGCAGGAAGATTCCACTGGCGACACGTTTGCTGCGGCTGAACCAGAAGACCTGCGGCTTCGAGGGCGCATATTGCGATGCGCCAGGATCGTCGGCGTTCAAGATCGCGGCATCGGCTTCGACCTGATTTTCAAAAATGCGCGCCTTCGCGCGTGCATAGGCTTCGAGAGACGCATGCCGGTCCAGATGGTCGGGCGTCAGGTTGAGTAACAGGCTGATATCAGGGCGGAACTTATCGATCAGTTCGAGCTGAAAGCTACTGACCTCAAGCACGGTAACGGTCTGTCCGCTCGTTTCCATCACGCGCGATATCAAAGGCGTGCCGATATTTCCCGCGATGATCGTGGGCACTCCGGCCGTTTCGAGAATGTGCCCGATCAGCGAAGTCGTGGTGGTCTTGCCATTCGAGCCGGTGATCGCGATCAAGCGTCCGCGCAAGAAATGCCAGGCGAGTTCGATCTCGCTCCAGACTTGAATGTTCGCGGCGCGCGCGGCTGCCAACAAGGGATGATCGGCCGGCACGCCTGGGCTGGGTACGATCAAGTCCTGCGCCAGAAACGTTTCTGCCCGGTGGCCTCCCAATTCGAGCGCGCACCCGGCAGCACGTAATTTCACGGCGGCTTCGGTAACTTCGGCTTCTGCGCGTCCTTCGGTGGCCGTCACATGCGCGCCACGCGCCGCGCAGAAAAGCGCCGTGGCGATTCCGGTGCGCGCCAAACCGACCACCAGCACGCGCTTTCCTTCGAGATCGAGACCTCTCGGCATCCTTACCTCAGCTTCAACGTCGTCAATGAAAACAGCGCGAAGATCAGCGCCATAATCCAGAATCTCACAATCACTTTGGACTCACTCCATCCCGCAAGCTCAAAATGGTGATGAATGGGCGCCATGCGAAAAACTCGCTTGCCGGTGAGCTTGAATGAAGCCACCTGCAACACAACGGACAGCAATTCCATTACGAAGACGCCGCCCACAAAAAATAGCAGCACTTCCTGCTTCAAGATCACGGCGAGGACGCCGATCGCGCCCCCCAACGAAAGCGAGCCAACGTCACCCATAAAAACATCCGCAGGGTGTGCGTTGTGCCACAGAAAACCGAGCGAAGCACCTACGAGCGCGCCGCAAAACACCGTCAATTCTCCGGCGTGCGGAAGGTATTGGATTTCGAGGTAATTTGCGAAACGCGCGTTGCTCGTGAGGTAGGTCAGCACGGTAAATGCGCCGCAGGCTACGATGGTGCAGCCAATGGCCAAGCCATCCAGCCCGTCTGTTAAATTCACGGCGTTCGAAGAACCCGTGATCACGATCGCAATAAAAACAAGAAACGGGACAAATCCCAGCGGCCAGATGTAAGGACGCGCCAAAAGGCTATGAATCACGAGATCGGGATGGAATTTCTTGACGAACGGCACGACGAGTTCTGTCGAGTAAACACCCGGCGTCGTCAAAGCGATCAGCGTCACACCTACTGCGATGCTCGTAAGAATTTGCAGGATCAGTTTCGAGCGCGCCGAAAGCCCCTGATTGCGTCGCCCCGAGACTTTCATGTAGTCGTCCACGAACCCGATCAGTCCGAATGCCAGCATTGCCGCCATGGCCATCAATACATAGGCGTTCGTGAGGTCAGCCCATAGCAACGTCGGTACGATGGTGGCGATGATGATCAGAACACCGCCCATGGTTGGCGTGCCGGCTTTCTTCTTGTGGCTCTGGGGACCTTCCTCGCGGATATATTGCCCAATTTGCATTTCGCGCAACTGCCGAATCACCCAGGGGCCGAGCACCAGCGCGAGCAGCAGCGCCGTAAGGCTCGCGTACGCGGTCCGCACCGTGATGTAGCGGAACACATTGAGCGGCTTGAAGTAGGGCCGCAGGACCTCGACAAAGAGGTAGTAGAGCATGTCAGCCCTGCGCCCGTTCGCGCGATGCCGCAACAAGCGGCGCATACCGTTCGCGAATCGCTTCGACGATGCGTTCCATATGCACGCCGCGTGAACCCTTCACCAAGACCAGATCACCGGACCCCACGAGCGAGGCCACAAAATCGGCGGCGTCCTCTGAAGTTTCGAAGAACCGCGTCCGGTCTTTCGTGTGGCCGCCCTCGACCGCGCCGCGAATCATCTGTTGCGCGTGGCCACACACGGCAATGATCCAATCGAGGTGGTGACGCGCAGCCGCTTCACCAGCTTGATAGTGAAGCTCTGCGGAATTCGGGCCTAGTTCGAGCATTTCGCCAGCCGCCAGAATCCGCCGCTTCGATCCTGGCGTTTGCGCCAGCACTTCGAGCATGCTTTCCATCGCGGTGGGACTCGAGTTGTAGCAATCGTTGATCACCGTCAGGCCACCACCGAGATGCAAAACCTCTCCGCGCATTGCGGCCGGTTTCATGTGCGGCAACACTTGCGTGGCGTCTGTTGCTCCAATGCCCCAAACGCTGGCCGCAGCCAGTGCCGCCAAGGCGTTGGCAACGTTGTGACGTCCAATCAACGAGAGCTCCAAACGCGTGCGTCCGGCGGGCGAAATTAGCGTAAAGGCCGAACCTCCGGCGCCACGATCCTCGATTTGCTCGGCGCGAAAATCGGCCCCCGCCCCAAGACCAAACGTCACGATGCGTCCGGGAGCAGCTTCGGCAAAACGCATCACGCGCTCATCATCCGCATTCAAGACCGCGACCGCATCGCGCCCGCGCAAACCCTCGATCAATTCGCGTTCGGCGGCAGCAATAGCGTCAATCGAATCGAAAAATTCCAGGTGCTCGACCGCCACGCGCGTGACCACACCCACATTCGGCTCGGCAATCGCCGTCAGTGCCGCCAATTCGCCGCTGTGGGACATCCCCAGCTCGACGACAGCGGCTTCGTGCTCGGGTTCGAGCCGCGCGAGCGTGAGCGGAAGTCCGTATTCGTTGTTCAGATTTCCCTCGGTCTTCAACGTGCGGAAGCGCGCGGCCACGAGCGCCGCCAGGATTTCTTTGGTAGTGGTCTTCCCAACCGACCCGGCCACGGCCGCGACCCGGCCGCCCCATGCCCGGCGAACTTCGCGCGCCAATTGCTGCAGTGCTTCCAGGGTATTCTGGACGGCGAAGAGCCTCGGCTGAATTTCCGGCGGGTATTCACCGATTCGCTCGCGGGACACCACGCACGCCGCGGCTCCGGCGGCCAAAGCGGCGGCCACAAAACCGTGTCCGTCATGACGCGGCCCGTGTATGGCAAAGAACAGGTCTGCCGGGCCCACGGTTCGAGAGTCAATCGAGACGCCGGCCAGCCGGGCCATGGCGTCCAGCCCTGTGGGCGCCGGCACGGATAGGGCGCGAGCCACTTCTCGAATCGTCCAATGCATTGAATCGTCAGAGGATCGGCCGTCAAAGGTCCGTCCTGGCTCCCTGGAAAAGCCTTACCGTTCCGGCGGGGTGGGTTTCGCCGGATTACGTTGTTTCTGCACCGTATCCACGATTTAAAAGCAAGCGCCGCGCCACTTCCCGATCGTCAAAATCAATCACCCGGTCCTTCATCACCTGATAGGTTTCGTGTCCTTTACCTGCCAGCAATACAACGTCCCCGGCGCGCGCTTCATCGAGCGCGATGGCGATGGCTTTTTCGCGATCGGCTTCGACGCGATAGCGCGTCCGGGTACGCTGCAAGCCAACCATCGCGTCGTTCATAATCAGCAGCGGATCTTCGCTGCGCGGGTTGTCGCTCGTCAGCACCACGAGATCGCTCGCACGGCCCGCGGCTTCGCCCATCAGCGGGCGCTTCGCGCGATCACGATCGCCGCCGCATCCAAAGAGCGTAATGATCCGGCCGCCATGGCAAAGCTCCTTCGCGGTCGCGAGCAAATTTTGCAATGCATCGTCGGTGTGCGCATAGTCCACCACCACCAGGAACGGCTGGCCACAGTCCACGCGCTCGAAACGGCCAGGAACGCTCGACACCTGTGAAATGCCGCGCGCAACTACTTCGAGCGGGATTTCGAGCGCAACTCCTGCCCCAATCGCCGCAAGAATATTGTAGATGTTGATGCGCCCGACCAGCGGCGAGCGAATCTCGATTTTGCCGGCCGGAGTTTGCGCCGTGAAGTGTAGGCCCTGGAATCCGAGCTGGTACCCGCGCGCAATCACCTGCGCGCCATTCGTGAGTCCGTAAGTGACGGTGCGACCAGCGACGCCGGCCAATTTCTTGCCGTAAGAATCGTCGGTGTTGACGACGCCCACCTTCGCAGGACCTGCGCCCGTGCCCTCAAATAAGCGCTTCTTCGCAGCGAAATAATCGTCGAACGTCTTGTGGTAATCGAGATGGTCCCGCGTCAGATTCGTAAAGACCGCCACCGCAAATTGCAGTCCCCACAAACGATCCATGGCCAGTGCATGCGAACTCGCCTCCATCACCGCCGCGGTGCCCCCGGCATCGCGTACTTCGGCCAAAAAACGCTGCATATCGAGGGACTCGGGCGTAGTCGTCGAAGCGGTCACGCTCGCGCGAGGAGTGCGATAAGCAATCGTTCCAAAGAGTCCCGTGGTGCGGCCGGCTTCGCGCAGAATGGAATCCACGAGATAGCTCGTAGTCGTCTTGCCGTTCGTGCCGGTGATACCCACGAGTTCCAGTGCCTCACCAGGGCGGCCGTAAAAGTTGGCCGAAGCGGCCGCCAACGCTTTGCGAGTTTCGCGCACCTGAATCCACGCCACACCCGAGGGAACTGTATGCCGATCCGGAACGCGACCCGCATGCTCGAAAAGGCCGCTCCACGAATCGCCCCAAGGACGACTCCTCTCGCTCACGATGGCGATGGCGCCTTTCTCAATTGCATCAAAGACGAAAAGATTGCCATCCGTCTTCTCCCCGCGAATCGCAAAGAAGAGCGCGCCCGGAGTAACTTGACCACTGCTATAGGCTAGGGATGAAATTTCGAGCTGTTCATGAACGGGAACTGATGCGGCAGGAACATCAGGCAGCAGCGCCGCGAGCTTTGCGCGTCGCGCTCCGGGAACTCGATCGGTTTGGTCAACTCTAAGATCCATGTCCGTTGGCATCTGTCGGCGATTCTATTCGCGTTGCGCAGAGCTCCTGGTCGGCATCCGGTGGTGACTCGAACCCGGTTGCGGTGATCCGTCGCCGGGACGCCCGAACCGCACCGTGATGCGGCTGCCGCGCCGTACCGTCGTACCGGCTT
>DATNLT010000098.1:0-26914 GCA_035602725.1 Candidatus Acidiferrales bacterium | reverse complement strand
AGTGTTTATTTTCGAGACAGAAGAAGCTGGCCCATTGCCCCACGCCCCACCCACTGCCGCGTTCCGTTAGCCCCATGCGCGGTAGGACCATTCGCCAGTAGCCGTTCCCATCGGCGTACATTTCGTGGTTGCCGTTCAACGCAAAACCACCCTTCGCGCCCATAGGCCACTTGACGGGCGTGTAGGGACTGGTTTTTTCGCCAAGAAAATTCTCGCGGACCTCATTGCTGTCGCCAACGTAATACACGTCTCCAAGATGGACCGTGAAATCGGGATCGGATTTCTGCATGGCGGCGGCGACGATGCGCGCCTCGTCGGTGCCCGTGCCCCAGTCTCCAGCGACGCTTATTTTCACGCGATCTTCGATCGGATAGATCCCGGTGCCCTTATCTTGCCCGGTGTAATCGCGGAACTTATGCCGCTTGTGAAACCAGTATTTTGCGACGCGCGCGATCCATACAAAGAACTTGCTGGGAAGAAAGGACGAAATGGGATCGTAAGTGGCAGTGGAATAATTCGTGCGCACGGAATGGAAATGCGACGCAGTGACGGAGTGCGCGAAGCCGGTGAAGTTACCGAGATCCTTGCCGGAGGGCGCGTCCCCATCGGCGCCGCGTAGGCGCTGGGAAGTTTTTTGAGATTTGGCGCGCATGGCTGGGCAATCTTAGGTTAGATGGGCAAAATGGCCAAGTGAGCGCGGATGACGGAATGCTGAGGCTGGGGCGGATCAGATCGCGGCGCGATTTACTCTTTTAGTGGTAGCCGAGCCCGGGGTAGAGGACGCGCAGGCCTAGCAGGAAGATGGGATTGAAGAGCTTGTCGAAGAGGTACCAAGCGACAAGCAGGCCGAGCATGCCGAATCCTCCGGCGCGTGTCCATTCCGTGAAGCGAAGCGCGGCGGACTCACTGAAGAGCACAGTGATCCCGACGTTACCGTCAAGCGGCGGGACGGGAAGCAAATTAAACGAGCCGAGCAGCAGGTTGAGCACGAACATGATGCTTAGAAACGACGTAAGCAGGTTGCTGCCGCCTCCTGCGAGTTCGGTGATGTGGGCGGTGTTGATGCGCTCTGGAGCCTGCAGGTATCCCGTCGCGACGCCGGCGTGTATAGCGATCCCGGAGAGCAGCACGAGCAAAAAATTGGCCGCAGGTCCTGCGAGGGCCATCCAGGCTGCTCGTCGCGGAAACATCCTGCGCCAATCGGGATTGTAAGGCGCGCTGGCCCAGCCAATCATCCACCCGCCGAGCGCGTAGGAAATGATAGGCACAAGTACGAGTCCAAACGGTTCGCGGCGGATGTGCGGAATGGGATTGAGCGAGACCTGGCCGCCGTGAAACGCGGTGAGGTCGCCACCCCATTTGGCGACGAGAGCGTGCGCGCCTTCGTGGCACACCGTGGAAAGAAGGAAGCAGATGTACCAGAGAATGCCGAGCGTGATCGCGTCTGCGGTAACGGGCTGCATGTCGAGGCGCAGAGTATAGCGTGGCGTCGCGGAGAGGCAAGACTGCAAATGGCGTCGGGTGACAGAAATTAGAGCGCCGGGGATTGTTGCTCGGTAGGGCGGTGGCGTAACGCCGCAGAGAAGACCGCAGGTCCGAGGACCTGCGCTACACAAAACCTGCTCCAGGGCGGAGTAACCACAGCCTTAAGCCAAGTTGGGGCGGAACTTGCGGGACCGGGGCGTACTTTCGGCCAGGACTTCCATGGGATGAAACACCGGCTTTTGGAGGCCGGAGTGGAGTTGCTCCTGGCAAGAGGTGCCGCTGGCGACGAGCGTGCGCGGGCCGTGGGATTCGGCTTCGAGGACTTGGTTGAAGAGGTCGCGGCCGACGGCCATGCTGAGATCGTAGAAGTCCTTCTTGTAGCCGAAGCTGCCGGCCATTCCGCAACATTCGACGCGCGAACTTACCACGTCAAAACCTGTGGCTTGCAGCAACGCCAGGGTGGGCGCGTCCGCGCCGATGGATTTTTGCTGGCAATGGCTGTGATAGAAGAGGCGCGCGCCACGAGGGTAGTCTACCGCGGGGAAGATTTCGGCGGCATTGAGGCGATCGCGCTCGATCAGGCGCCACACGTATTCGGCAGGATCGAAGCAGCGATCTTGCAGCGTAGCGAGCAAGGCGGGCGCTTCGGGTCCACCGAGCAAGTGCTTGTAGTCCAGCCGGAACATGGATAGCACGCTGGGCTCGACGACAATGATGTCGCGGCCATCCGCCAGATATTTTTGCAGGAGAGCGGCGGTGTGTTGCGCTTGCTTGGAGGCGGTGGCAATGAGTCCTTGGGAGTAGGCGGCGCGGCCATCGGCGGAGACTTCACTGACGCAGACATCCACGCCGAGAGTTTCGAGCACGCGCAACGTGGCGAGGCCTCGGGCGGGCGAACCATAGTTGGTGAAGACATCGGCGAAGAGAACGGCTTTGGCGCGAGGTGAGGCTGAACCGGTACCACCAGGACGCGCATTGCCATGATTCGTGCGCGAGTTGCGCTGACGCTCGCGATGTGCGGCGGCTTCGACGAGCGTGGGGCTGGCAATGGGAGGCAGCGTTCGCCGATGATCCAGACCTACGAATTTCTCCATGAGCTTGCGATTCACGCCGAGATTGGCGATGGCGTTTGCGAGGCGCGGAGCTTTTGCGGCCCATTCCGCCAGCCCATCGTAATGGCCGAAAAAGAGCTTCTGCAAGGACGCGCCCGCATCAGCCTCCGGCACATCGGCGAGCAGCGGCGCAAAGAGCTGCGCGGCCGGCGAAGCTTCGGCGCGGTTGATGCGTTGCCGCAATACGGTGTTGAGCCAGGGAATATCAATTTGTACCGGACATTGCGGCACGCACCGCAAGCAGCCGGTGCAGAGTTCGCTAAAGCGCGCGTTGAGCAGAGATTTTGTGCCAGCTTCCCAGGAACCGCCGATCCCTCCGGAATACGTTTCGCCTCCAAAGGCGTGGCCGCCGACCGTTTGAAAATTGGCACAGGAATTCAAACAGGCGCTGCAGCGGATACAGCGCAAGGCCTCGCGCAGGACGGGATCTTCGCGCATCTTCATGCGGCCGTTGTCCACAACCACCAAATGAAATTCGCGTTGCGGCGCGGCGCCATCGGAGGCAACCGGCGCTTTACGCATGGGTGGCTGGATGATGCTGACGTAAGAGCTCATCAACTGGCCGGTGGCGCTGGCCGCGAGGAGCTCAATAAAGGGCGAGAGCGACTCCCGCGTGGGCACGATTTTCTCGATGCCGGAAATGGCGATGTGCAGTGGCGGCACAAGCGAGGTCATGCGGATGTTGGCTTCGCTCTCGACAAGCATGAGCGTGCCGGAATCTGCGACGACGAAATTTGCACCGGTGATACCGGCGTCCGCGCTTAGAAACTTTTCGCGCAGACGCTTGCGCGCAAAGGCGGTCAGCTCCTCGCCGGTGTCGAGCGGCTCGCCGGTCTTGAAAACGCGACGAAAAAGATCGGTGATGCGCTCGCGGCTGTAATGAATCGCGGGGCCGATGATGTGCGAGGGCTGCTCGTCCGCATATTGCAGGATGAATTCGGCAAGATCGGTTTCGGCCACCTCGATGCCCGCCGCTTCGAGCGCGGGATTCAAGTGGATTTCCTCGGACGTCATGCTTTTGCCCTTGACGGCGAGCTTCACGCGCGATCGTTTGCAGACAGCGGTTACGTAGGCGGAGGCGTCGTGCGCGTCACGCGCGAGATAGAAATGGCCTCCATTGCGCGACACGCTTCGTTCGAGCGTGGCGATCAATTCCGGGAGCCGGGCGATGGCGTCATCTTTAATCGCGCGAGCTTGATTCTTCAGCTCGAGGTAATCGGGGATGGTCTTGATGGCGGTATAACGCCCACGATTGAAGGTTTGCGTGTTGTGGCGCACGGCGGGGCTTTGGATGCGCAGCGCCATGCGAATCGCGGCGGCCAACGCCGGTTTGCGAGATTTGTTCGCGACGGCCCGCGGCGAGTCGATGCCGGACAAGTCAGTAGCGGTCGGCGATGTGGACATGCGCGGTACGGGCCTCAGTTTCCATCCAGCGTAGGCAGAGTTGACTCACTCCAGAAGCAAAATGTGCAGCCAGTGTGGTCCGTGAACGCCGCGGACGAGCGGCCCCATATCGGCGGTGGCGCTGGGTCCGGTGATGTAAACGAAATTGCGCTCGAGGCCCTTGCCTTCGAGACGGTCTCGGCGGAACAGATCATTGGGCCGCTCGACGATATTCTCCGCTGCGAGGACGGCGACATGCGTGCGGGAAAGCAGGCTGATATAGCCCTCGTATTCGTGATCCACGCAGACGCAAATGGTACCGGTGCGCGCGATGCCGGCGAACGCTTCGGTGACGCCGACGTCGGCGCGGGCGAGCGCTGCTTTCGTGCGGTCCGTGAACGCTCCGGGAAGCTGGCGGCAGGCGTCCAGGAACGGCTGCGGCATGTCATGCGATGCCGCGACGGCGATGCGAGGCTCGCGAGCTTTGTTCGATGCGGGCTGAGAATTGGCGCTTTCGATTTGCAGTTCGACCGTTTTTTCGGCGACGCGGTGCACCGCGGCAGCGATGGCTTGCGGCGAACGCGAGGGGCGTTCGACGGTGGCGGCGGCTGCGCGAGCCTGTTGCTCGAATTCGGCGAGGCGTTCTAGCGAAATGAGGCCGGAGATGGGCACGGGATTCGTTGGTGCATTGATCGCGCGAGCCGCGAGCTGCGCGAATCGGCCTAACTTTACACGATTTGGTGGGAGGATGGACGGACGATTGGCAGGATGCTGCGGTTTTGGCAAATCGTGGCGTACGCCAGTTCACTCACCGGAAAGATGCGTCATGAGAAGCGCCATCGAAAGGCCGCAGGTCTGGAGACCTGCGCTACAACGGCGACGTCGAAGACCACACAGGGACGAGTTCACGCGCGCTAAGTAGCCCGATGCATAGCCGAGCGCAGCTTAGGCCTTTGGAGTCTGCAGATTTTCGCGGACGACCTTGGCTACCTTCTTCGATAAGTCGAAAGTGGCGCGGAGATTGCCGCCGAAGAAGCGGACCTTGCCTTCGAGATCGTGATCGAGAAGAACGTGACCGTCATGGTTTTCGACCTGCATTTTCACCTTGATGGAAGTCTTGCCGGCGATGGTGGTGACGGCGCGCTCGCGTTCGCTGCCATTTTTAAAGCCGACGACCTTGGTGCGCAAGACGACGAGGCCGGGCACGTTTGCGGCGTCGCGATCGCCGGTTCGGTACACGTGCTCAAAGAGCCCGCTCTTGGTGAGCTGCTGGATCAGGTCTTCGTAAACGGCCATGCGAAATTCGGGCGGTAGGGCGACATCGCCGGGATCGAGTTGCAAGACCTGAATCGCAGAGGCGGAGAATTTTTGTACGGGTTGATCGTCGCGCGGCGCGGGGGCGGCGGAAATCTTCGGAGCGGCGACAGCGACGCCCGCCACGGAGAGTGCGACGGCGAGAATGGCAACTCTAAATGGCGCGAAAGATGTGGAGGCTGGGCGCGTCATGGCTTTTTCTCCTGTTTGTTTTCCGGCGTGGAGGCTTCCTCGGGCGGGACGCTCGCGTGCGCGCCCTCCGCGACGAGCTGCTTCTTTACCGCGGACGCTTGTCCTTTGTGCAGGATGAAGATCACGTCATGCTCTCCGCCGTTCGGATCCTGATAGACGAGCGTGAGCACGTCAATGCCTTCGGCGAAGAGGCTCACCACGCGGCCTCCGCCATACGGGATGGCCATCTTGGCCAGTGTGCCGGTGGTGCCGCGGACGTACATGCGGCTATCTTTGTCGGTCAAAATATCCTGAATGGCAGGGATGCCGATCTCCGCGTGATGCTTGCCGTTGACGAACTGGAGCGCGGCTGGCGCCACCGTGAGGCCGCCTTTGGCCCCGCGTTTCACGTTTTCGAAGCCGAGCACATGAACGACATCGAGCGTAGTGCCGGGCGCGGCGGCGGCCGTGCCGGTGCTGCTGTCCGTTTGCTGCGCAAAGAGCGGCGGCGCAAGCGTGAAAACAGCAAACGCGATGGCGGCGCCGGCGGTGCTAGAGAATTTGGTCATAGTGCTCCCTCCGAATCCAGGTTGCTGCGACGCACGTACGATTCCGGGACGAGTGATTCCTGGTGAAGCCATTCAGTGCAAAGAGACAGCAGTAAGGTGTTGCCGGATGGCGGGAGAGTATCACTAACGGAGCGGAAAGGCACGTTCTCGTTTCCGGCGGGCCGCCCGGCCAGCCTGATGCGGATCCCATTGTCGCCCTGCGTTACGAATCAGCCTCGCCCGCGCGCCCGGGTGACGACCAGGACCAATTCCTCACGGCAGGACGGCAAACTGGATTAGAATGCCGCCGTTTCCAGACACCGCAAACGAAACCAAAAGCGCTTTGCGCGCGATGGCCTCGGTATGCGCGAGGTATTTGGACTGAAGGAGGGAAGATGGACGCGACGGTCGCTCTGCTGCTCATCCTGGCATTTATCGTGGGGATTTTTGTGCTCAGCATTGTCTTCGGGTCGTTTTTCACCGTGGAGACTTCGCAGGTGGCCATCGTGCAGCGGCTGGGCAAATTCGCTCGTGTGGCCGGGCCGGGCTTGAACTGGAAGACGCCATTTCTGGAAGCTGTGGTCCGGCGCATGAGCCTCAAGGTGCAGCAGTTTGACCTACAGGTGGAAACGAAGACGCAAGACAACGTTTTCGTACAGATTCCCGTCTCCATTCAATACAAGGTGATGCCGGAAGCCGTCGAGGCTGCCTTTTACAAACTCTCCGATCCGGTAAAGCAGATTGAGTCCATGGTCTACAACGTGGTGCTGGGGCACGTGCCGAAAATGACGCTCGACAATACATTTTTGAATCAGGCGGATATCGCCTCCGATTTGCGCGACAATCTGGACGCTTCCATGAAGGAGTACGGCTACTCGATTGTGAAAGTGCTCATCTCGGACATCGTGCCCGATCCCAAGGTGAAAGCGGCGATGAACGATATCAACGCTGCGCAGCGCGAAAGGGAAGCCACCGTTTCGCGCGCGGAGACGAACAAACTTCTGCTGGTGAAGCAGGCGGAGGCGGAAGCCGAGTCTAAGCGCCTGCAAGGTGAAGGCATCGCCAACCAGCGCAAGGCGATCATTTCTGGGTTGAAGGATTCCGTCGAGGATTTTGCGAAGGCCGTGGCGGGTTCGACGCCGCAGGACGTGATGCAGCTCGTGTTGATGACGCAGTATTTCGATACGCTGAAGGATATCGCCGCGAACGATCACAGCAATACCGTGCTGATCCCGCACACGCCCAACACGCTGACCGATCTCTTCAGCCAGGTTCGCAACGCCATCGTAACGGGTGTGGAGTTGACGCATCATTCGGACATTACCGCCGCGCCACATCCGGGAACGGAGCAATGACGCAAGCAGATGCTAGGAACGCTGCGCAGCCGAGCGCTTTCGGCGCCATCCTGCGAATCGGTTTGATTGCCGGGACGCTCGATATCGGCGAGAACTTGATCTTCAATTCTTTTCGCGGCGTCACGCCTTCCATGGTGTTTCACTACATCGCGGCGGGATTGATCGGGGCGCAAGCCTCGGCGCGGCTGGGCATGGCGGCCTTTGCGCTGGGCGTGTGCATTCACTACGCCATCGCGCTGACCTGGACGGCGATTTATTTTTTGGCGAGCTATAAGATCGTGGCGCTGATCCGCTGGCCGGTGGTCTGCGGCATTCTGTATGGCGCGCTGGTTTATATCATCATGAATTTCGTGGTGCTGCCGCTAACGCGCGTGCCGCATTCGCGCGCTCCCATGACGCTGGCATCGCGCGTGAGCGGAGTGCTGGCGCTGCTGTTTTGCATCGGGTTGACGGTGGCGCTGCTGACGCGGCGGGAGAGGCGAGCCAGCCTTTAGATTTCGCCCAGGTTTATGCTGTACCCGGGCCCGCCGAAACTGCGGCCATTCCCCACTGTGAAGGAGAAGCTTGTGGCAAATACGTTCGGTACGGACATCCTGATCCAGTCGGAAGATCCCACGAAGGCCGCGAAATTCTATGTGGACGAGCTCGGATTCGCCATCACCGAGAAGACCCCGTACATCATCAGTCTCCACGGAAAGAATATGAACTTGTTCATCGAGCGAGGCCCCGCGCTCGGACCGGTTTTCGAAGTGACCGTGAAAAGCGTCCAGGAAGCGAAAGCGAACTTAGAAAAGAAGGGCTGCCAAGTGATCAAAGACGAGCCCGATTTTCCCCGATGCTACGTGAAAGATCCGAACGGGCTAATCTACAACCTGATTGAGTAGTTCATCGACTTCGCGGCTACTGACGGCCGTCGCGCGGAATTCAGTTTTCTCGAGGTTCCAGTGTCAGTGCAAAGTAATCTCTCCCGCCCAGAGGTGTGCGGCAAGTTTGTACTTGCCGGGGCCGCGTTTTTCGAACGAGCGAAACATTCCGCTGTGATTTTCGCCGAAGGGTTCGGCGGAAATGTCTCCGGTAGTGACGGACACGCTGACGCGGCCATAGTCCGCGGCGTTGCCGACGGCAATTGTCAGATCGCCGGCGTGCAGCTCTACGTCCTTGTCACCCGTTACGCCTTCAATCTCCACATCGCCGGCGGGCACACGAACTAATAAGCCAGAGAGTTTCGGCACCTCAATCGTGATTTGCAGGTCATGATTCGGCCCGCCGTAGATGTGCAGATCGGCGTAAGTGCCCGAGCGGTCAAATTTAAGCGTGACGTCTTTATCGGAGTCGGAACTGCCGCTAACGCGTACGGTGATGCGATTATCGTCGCGGCCCACGATCTTGATACCCGCGGAGCGGATATCGGCGCGAATCTGGCCGCCGGAAGGGAAGTCCGCCGAGAAAGGATGCGCTTCAAGGTCGCTAACTTTGCTGGTGCCGCTGCTAAACGCGGCCGGAGACAGCAGAGCAGCGAATAGTAAGGCCGCAAAAACAGGACGCATCGGAAGCTCCTCGGAACCGCTGCTTCAGAATACGCGAACTTGCGCTCGGATGTTCCTGGCAAAACCCCAGCTGAGAAACATCCGGCGATGGACCTGTAGCCCAGGGCGAAGTCAAAGCCCTGGGGATGGCATCAACGCTCGGAGCTAGAAGTCCCCTTCTGTTGAGTGAGGCGGGTACGTGCGGCGATCGGCCCTAGGTTTCGGGGTAGATGGCGGTTGGTGGAGGCGGAAAAGCAAAAAGCAGGCCCGAACACGGCGATCGCCCGCCTCACTCCATCGGTGAATCGCGGCATGCGCCGCTTTGAGAGAAGCCCTATGACGGCGCCCCCGGCTACAAAACCATCTAGCGGCGGCGGGCGAGTTGCAGCGAAACGCATGCCGTGAAAGAATGCGCGGCATGCTCACCCTGAAAAAGTACGTCCTGCTGCTGATGGTGTGTCTCGTCCCTTGCTTTACTGCCCCCGTGCCCGCGCAAACGATGCGTCCCGAAGCTGAGAAGAAACTTGCGCATGATATCTATAAGGAGTTTGTCGAAATCCAGTCGGGCTATACCACCGGCGCGACGACTCCGGTGGCGGAAGCCGCTGCGGCGCGATTGAAGGCCGCTGGATTTGCCGACTCGGATATTTTTGTCGGCGGCGCGAATCCCAGGAAAGCGAACATCGTTGTGCGCTATCACGGCACCGGAGCGCGCAAGCCGCTTCTGCTGCTAGCGCATGAGGACGTGGTTGAGGCCAAGCGTGAGGATTGGAGCACCGATCCTTTCCAGTTCATCGAAAAGGATGGCTTCTACTACGGGCGCGGCACCGGTGACGACAAGGCGCAGGCCGCGGTGTGGATCGCGAATTTGATCCAGTACAAAAAGGAGGGATTCCAACCCGATCGCGACATCATCGTGGCATTGACCGCGGACGAAGAGGGCGGTGGTCCGTTTAATGGAGTGGATTGGCTGCTGAAGAAGCACCGCGACTTGATCGAATCCGATTTCGCCTTGAATGAAGGCGGTTGGGGCGAGGAAGCCGGCGGGAAAAAGATCGCGAACGATGTGCAAGTGAGCGAAAAGTATGTGATCAATTTCCGATTCGAGGTGCGCAACAAGGGTGGGCACAGTTCGTTGCCGGTGCCCGACAACGCGATTTATCACCTGGCGGGAGCGCTCGACCACCTGGCGAAGTTTGGTTTCCCGTTGAAGACGAATGATGTGACCTCGGCGTATTTTCGCCAAATGTCGCAGATTGAAACGGGACCCATGAAGGACGATCTCGCCAAAGTTGCGGAAGGTTCGCAGGAGGCCATGCAACGCGTTGCAGCCGGATCGACTTCGTGGAATGCCACGCTGCGGACCACGTGCGTAGCCACCATGCTGGAGGGCGGGCATGCTGTAAACGCACTGCCGCAACTCGCGGCCGCGACGGTGAATTGCCGCGTGTTGCCGGAGGACTCGATCGACTACGTCAAAAGCACGCTCGAGAGAGTGGCGGCCGACGACGAGGTTCAGGTCACTGTGCTGGGGAATCCGGCGAAGGGCCCGGCGTCGCCGATGCGGTCCGATCTACTGAATGCAATTCAGCAGGTCACGGACCGCATCTGGCCCGGCGTGCCAACTGTGCCGATCATGGTGATGGGCGCTACCGACGGACGCTATCTTCGCATCGCGGGTATCCCGTGTTACGGCGTGCAGGGCTTTTTTATGGATCGTGACGATATCCGGTTTCACGGACGCGATGAACGCCTCGGTGTGCAGTCGTTCTATGAGGGACAGACGTTCCTTTATGAGTTGGTGAAGAAGCTGGCCACGGCGGGGAATTAAGATTCGGCGCACAATATCGCGCGACTCATCCCGCACAGATCGCAGCGCTGCCTACGAATCTCTTTGTGGCTTGAACGAGTAGCGGTTTTTCGTGGACTTGGGTGCATGCGCCATCTTGTAATCGTCCAGGTCCGCGTTGGTTACCGGGAAGTCGGTTTTGGAAGCGTGGTCGGCATTCGAATCCAGTTCGCGCTGCAACTTCAAGGAACAAACGTCGGGAGCGTCCTGATACCGAACAAGGTGCGAGACAAACGCTTCGCACGGGATTGTGAGCGTGAACTCGCGCGTGTCTTCCACCGCGTAACGCACCTGGAATTTGTATTCGCGGCCGAGCCCTTTGGTGTCAAAGCCCAGGTACTGCATAAGGCGCGTGTCGCTCATCTTGCGCGCCCGCAAATATGCAGGTTTGTTTTTGCGCGGGCTTGAAAACGACGGGCCACACGATTGCTGAGGCGTTGTTTTGGGTTCATGTTGTTCGGCGAGAACCGGATGTAGGCGCGGTAACTCTGTCTAGAGTATCTCACACTTAGCGCGGCCGCGCCGATTTTCCTGGGCGAGTACGTTCTAGGACGGTTTGGCTCGCGCGAGATTTCGCAAGGAATCGCAAACTGGCCTGCAACGAATACGAGTGACGGCGAATCGCGTTCGGATCGGCCTGTTCGCTCTGCCAGTGCACACCTTGGCACCACGCGACGCAGCCAGTTGCTAAAAGTGTTAAGATAAGGTGTGAGCAAAGCCTACCGAGTTGTTTTCGAATGTCCCAAGGGCGGTCATTACATCAACCTCCAGCGTAAATGTTCCAAAGCCTCGCTTTCCGAAACGGAAGCCATGGAAATGTTCGCAGAGGAAGAAATCTCCTGCGCGAACCCGAACTGCGGCTGGCACGGAAAAGTGTCTGGCATGAAGCTACTTCGTATCCTGCCGTTCAATTGGGTACTCGCGCCCGCGACGTAGGCGCGACCTATCTGGGCGAGTTTCCGCTGCTGCGAAACATCGCAAAGGGAATTCCGTCAGGATCGACCGCTACCGCCATTTCATCGCCCTCCGGTAGCGTCTGCGGCGGAATCACGATGTGCGCGCCCAACTGTTCGGCCTTCGCCGCATAAGCCTTCACATCATCCACGCGAATGAAGAGTTGCACCATGCTGAGCCCCTCTTTTTCCGAAATCGGCCAAAAGCCGCCGTGGATGCCTTCCTTGCTGATGGTGTCAACCGTCCGGTAGCCAAGCGGGTTGTCACCGGATATTTTCCATCCGAAGAGCGCGGCGTAGAATTCCTCGAGCTTTTTCGGCTGCTTGGTCAAGATTTGCCATCGCATGACTGGGTTAGCCATTCTTCTCTCCTGGTTTTTTCTTGAGCGTGGTGACGGGCAAAAACGAGACTTCCATCAAATAGACGTCATCCCTGGAATTGCTCTCCGATGCCAAGGACTGCAATTCGTTCATAAAGCCATCAACCAATTTGGCGAATTGGGAAAGCTTTTTAGACTCGATCGCAAGGATTGCTTGCCGGTGGACTCGATGCTGGCTGGGAATGCTACGAATGGCCTCCATCGCCAACTCGTGCGCATCTTGATTCGCTTGATTGCGTGCGGATTCGGTCAGAGCCCCGCTGCGAAATTCCGCGTCGCCGGATTGGTCGATCCAGGAATCCCGGCTGGACATCACCAGGAGTCCCAGCCGGACAAGCCTCTGCAGCGCGACATTTACTTCATCGACTCCGATTCCAAGTACTTGGGCAATCCAGCGGGAATCTCTCTTGAATCCCTGGACCTGTATGAGCTCGAGGATGCCGTAGTGATGCCAGAGGGAGAGCATTGAAAGGTGTCCAAATCCAGATGAATTCTGCGGACATTTTGCGGCAGAATGTCACGCATGGGTTTTTTCCCGGAGCGTGGGCGATATGCGCGAATCACTTCTTCGCTCATGCCCAACTTTCTGCCGATGGCCTCCATGGCGCGTGCCGAGAGCGGACGTTTTCTTCTTAGCACTTGAGACAGCGTCGCGTGGTCGATCCCCAATTGCTTGGCGAAGGAACGAAGTGAATAGCGGGGATTCCGCCGCGCGGCAGCCCGAAAATGCTCCAGGAGTAAAGAAGGCATGTCGAAGGCTTCGGAACCGCAAAGTTCCGAGGTGAGCGCGGTCTTCATGCCCGGGAGATTAGCGGCCGAACCTCTGGAAGACAACGAATATGTTCCAAAACTGGGGCAAGCCCTTGCCCCAGTTTGTGGAATTTGAGCACCCGGTTCGGCCAGGTTTGAAACACGGCGACCGCCAGTGCGTATCTCCTGTATGGGTCGCGAAATGCTTATGCGCGATCGCCGGAGGGAAGCCGTGTTACGAGCAATACTTTGGGAAGCAAGGGCAGCAGGAGTTGTGGCTCGATTTCCAAGCTGCGAAGTCGCTTGCAGAATCGGGAAGATCCTGGCCGTGTTTGCGATTTGTGGAGCGATGAATCTTGGAGCCTCGGCCCAAGCAGTTCGGGCACACATCGTCCCAATCGTTCAGCAAATCCAAAGAGCCGATTACGAGGGAGACCGTCCGGCGCTCAAGAGTCTCTTTGACCAGTTGGCTCCCTTCATGGGCGACACCGAACTTGCCTCGCGTGTGCACTACTGGCGCGGGTTTGCGTTGTGGCGCATGGCCATCAATGGTTTCAATGACTCCGCCGATCCAGCGGAGCTACAAGAAGATTTGAAGCTGGCCCTCGACGAGTTTTACGCCTCGGCAGCAAGCGACCCCAGCTTCACAGACGCCAAGATCGGCGCGATCTCGTGCTTGGGCTACCAGGCCTACATGAATCGGAAAGACCCCGCCCGCGTGAAAGAGTTGATAGACGCGGCCACCCCCTTAATGCGAGAAGCGCAGGCCGCCGATCCGCAGAACCCGCGTCTCTTGTGGGTGCTCGGTCCTAAGATTTGGAATACTCCCCCCGAGCGTGGCGGAGGACAACAAAAAGCGATAGAAAGCAATCAAGCAGGCCTGGAAGAGGCGCGCCGGCGCAAAGGTACTTCTAGCGATCCGCTCGATCCTTCCTGGGGAGAGCCGGAACTATTGATGTCGCTCGCATGGGACAGCTTGAGCGAAACTGTTCCCGATCTTCCTGCAGCGGAGAAATACGCGCGCTCTGCGCTTGCGCTCGTGCCGTATTGGCACTACGTCCGGGATTTGCTGATTCCGCAAATTCAAGCCGCGCGATCGGCGAAGACACCTGTTGGGAAATTGTAGAATTGGCTCCGGGGCCTGGACTCGAACCAGAATTCTCAGATCCAAAGTCTGATGTGCTGCCAATTGCACCACCCCGGAGCGGTTTGGGCCTAAAGAGTTTAGGATACCTTTCCCAGTGCCGCAACCCGCGCACACACCGGAAGTTCGCAAAAGCTTTTGCCGTTCCGGACGACGCGACGCAGCGAGAGTCCTGGCAACTATTCTCGCATCCCGTTTCGCCGTTTGCTGCGATTCTGTTAAATTGATGTAACTTGCGGAGAGGTGTCCGAGCGGTTTAAGGAGCACGCTTGGAAAGCGTGTGTTGGGGAAACTCAACCGTGGGTTCGAATCCCACCCTCTCCGCCATTTCTATAACTACACGCCCGATATTCACGCAATCTTAGTTTTCCTGCCACACCGTTCCACACACTCAGTTACCCATCGCAGTGAGCTGGGAATCTCACGGGTACTGTAGGCTGTTACATGGAGACGCTGCACGACGCGTCAAAAGGACTTGGCCCGAAGTGGTTCAATCTCCCGCGATTGCCACGGCTTCCATCGGGATTCTTGCGGTGACGATGGTGCCCTGTGAAGAAGAAGCGACCTCGAGCGTTCCCCCAAGCTGTTGCATGCGTTCCGTCATGCCCCGGAGACCAACGCCTAAAGATCCCGAGCCATTCCCGTTCGATTGGTGCGCCCCTGCAGGGTCCATACCTTTGCCGCGATCGCTTATCTCAAGAACCACCGCTCTATTTTCCTGGAGGAGACGGATCGCTGCTGTGGGACTGCCGGAATGGCGATGAATATTCGTCAAAGATTCTTGCAGGACGCGGAAAACAGCAAGCTCGGCATCCGCCGAGAGGCGCCCAAAATCCGCGGATGCGTCGAAACTCGTCGCGATGCCGCTGCGCTTCGTAAAGCCATCCAGATACCAGGGAATGGCGCACTTCAGTCCCATCTCTTCCAGCATCGGGGGATACAGCAAATACGAAATCGTGCGGACTTCCTTGATCGATTCCTCGGCAAGTTGAATGCATTCCGTGAGCTGTTCGTGAACGCGATCCGCTGCCAGGAATTTTCCGGCATCGACGGATTCCATCTTCATCTTCAGCACGGAAAGGTACTGACCCAGGCTGTCGTGCAAATCCCGGCCGATGCGCTTGCGTTCCTCGTCCTGCGTGCGCAATAAGTGCTGCGAAAGGCGGCGCAAGGAACGTTCCGACTCCCGAAGCGATTCCTGAGCCACCACTTTCTCGGCGATTTCTTTTCGCAGCGCTTCGTGCATCCGCATTCGCTCGGTGAAGTCGCGCGTCACTTTGCCATAACCCAGGATTTTTCCGTCTCGATCCCGCACGGCAGTGATCACCACGCTCGCCCAAAACCGCGAGCCGTCTTTGCGCACGCGCCAGCCTTCATCTTCGTAACGGCCTTCCCGCGTGGCCACTTCCAGCGCCCGGCGCGGCTTCCCGTTTGCCAAGTCCTCTTCGGGATAAAAGCTTGAAAAATGCCGGCCGATAATTTCAGACGCCCGGTAACCCTTGATTCGCTCGGCGCCGCTATTCCAGGTGCTCACGCGCCCTTCGGGATCGAGCATTAGAATCGCATAGTCCTGCACGGCGCCTACGAGCAGGTGCAGTAACTCTTCGCTAGCATGGGTGGAAGTCTCGTGCCCCGCGGCCCCTGCGCCCTGCACTAGATCCAACCCTAACTGCGTTCGCCCATCGCTCGAAATGATCAGCGAATGTTGTCCGCAGATCTTCAGGAAATCTTCGTTATGCTCTGCACTGGAAAAATTGCTGATCGGATAGGCACACTGCAAATTAAAGGATTCGATCTGCGCCAATTCGTTCCAAAATTGCTCCACCTGAATAGCTTGCTCCGGTTTTCCGTCCGCGCAGAGTAAGGCGACCATCTCACCAAACACGGCAATCTTGGGATTCGTTTCGTTTGCGGCAGAACGGGCGCGGCGAATGAACTCGCCGACCACTTCCATGAATCGCGCCCGATCGGGCGCGCCATCTACCACGATTCGGGAAAGCGTCTCGGCGGCATCGGCCAAAAGCAGGCGGCCCTGCCGGATCAGTCTTCCGGTATTCAGCCCGCGGTCCTCAAGATGACCCACCAGCTCATCTCGGTGTCGCCTCGTGGCAACGCATATACCGGCGCCCCCCGAAACCAGCGCTGCAGCGATGGTCTTGCTCAACGTTTGCAATAGAGAACTGTCGTCGGTATAGAAGTGCGCGACGTGGCGGGATTCCCGGTCCGAACTTGGATGGGTCAGCGGCGTGGGCACGCTCGCAACCCGGTCTTGCCCTTCAGATGGCATCTTTGGTCGCGTCTCCGCTTAGACCACTGATTCTAAAGCATTCAAATGGAATTACAAATTTTGTCCAGCCTTGGTCCTAATCTTAGAGAAATATCATGATGAGATGCGGCCGCGGGGGCTATCGGCAGAACACTGTATGCATCGAAGAACTAAGCTTTTTGCTTCTCTCCATTCGCAAATTTCTCCTGAGGATGCCCGCGCTTGGGCTACTTTGCAGGCCATTGAAAGCACAGGTTATATCCGTCCGGATCATGGAGATAGAGCTGTTTCGAAGTGAACAAACGGATGCCCAAAAATCAGTTTCCATCTTTCGCGGCCGTCCGCTTCGGAGGCGCCGACAGTTTGCTCAGCGTATCCAGTGCCGACTGTTTGTAAGGCGTATTGAACGAGGCCGCCTCGGTCAACGCCGCCTTCGCTTCCGGAATCTTTTTTTCGAGCGCCAATGTGTAACCCAGGCGATACAGATTTCGCGCATAGGTCGTCTGGTCCGATTTAAGGAGTGGGCTGGCCTTTTGGAAGGCCGCGACGGCGCCATCGAGGTTATGCCGGTTCACCAGGATTTGTCCCTCCGCTGACCAAGCCAGTCCCATTTGCAGTTGGGTTTGCTTTGCCCAATCGGGATCGCTGACGCCTGCAGGCTTCGTGGCCTGCGGCAAGGTCGCGATCGCCTTCTTGGCAAGCTCGTCCGCCTTGTCCAGCTCCTTTCCGCTCGAGCTGTAATAATCCGCTAGCAGAATTAGCATGCTCTCGGAGTTCGGATCGATCGCGAGCGCTTTTTCGGCGGCGGCGATCATTTTCGGATTGTCCTGCAATTGCGAATAGATTCCGGCGGCGAGGCTTTCAGAGGAAGCCGCGTACGGCGAGTCGGGAAACGCCGCGACAAACCTTTCCGCTAGTCCAGCCTTCTCTGCGGGCGCCTGCGTTTGATAAACCACCTGCAACATGGCGCGCTGAATGTAATCGATTTCGTCATGCTGTTCGGCGAGGCCCTGCTGGTGTTGCGCAGGCCAGCCCGCATCGGCGCCGGCGGGCGGCTGTTCCGCTTTGTACGCCGCGATGATCGCGCCTGCGCGCTCGCCGGCTTCGATCAGCTTGGCAGCATCGTGGCGCTGGTCTTCGGCCCGAAAAAGGCTGTCGGCCGCATAGAAATTGTGGGGATCGGCCGTGAGTTGTTTCTCGGCATAGTCCGCGGCCTTGTCGTAATTTTTCGCATCCATGTAAAACGTGATGTACAGCTCGTTCGCGAGGATCGCATCGTTCCCCGATCCCAGATCGGCTTGGAGCTTATCAATCAGCGCCAGCTTTTGCGTGGGATCTGTGGCTGCGTTGATCTCACGCACGGCATTCCCCTCGGGTGTGCCGGCCTGCACCGGCACAAAGTGCATAAGCTGCGCGGCTGCCGGCGCGCTCGACACCAGGAACGCAGCCAGAAGCATTAGACTCTTGCGCATAGAACCTCCGGGAAGGAACCGTCCGTTGCGCGGAATATACCACCGGTGTGCGGCGATGTGGAGGAAGCTTTTTGGGGGGCTCCTGGCGAAGCTTGGCAACCGCAATGCCGAAGGCGGCTAGACGCGTCGAGCGAGCGATCGCAGCGGCAAGAAACGAGGAACCCTCCGGCAATAATCGTCGTAGGCTTGTCCAAAACGGCGGCGCATTTCGCGCTCTTCCAGCAAAATGCTGGTCATCACCAAAGCCAGCCACACGCCGCTCGTGATGGCGGCAAACCTTGTGCCTGCCAGGAGGCATGCGCCAACCACTGCTGCGATCATTCCTGCGTATCGAGGATGGCGAACGTACGCGTAAAGCCCGTTGCTGATCATTTCAGGCTTGCCGGTCAACTCGCTATAGCCGACCAAAGTTTTGTGCCCGAGTTCGCGGCCCGCACGGCGCAAAAGAACCACGTCTGCGGAGATCAATAGAATGCCCGCACAGACGGCTGGCATCGCCGGAGCGCCCGGGGCCGCCAGCTTGCGCCAGAAGCCGCCGACGAAGATAGCGCCTATGGTCCAGGCTCCCAGGCCTGCCGTCCAGAATGCACTTCGAATGCGTCCCTTCCAAAAGGCATGGAATGGGTGCAAGACGAACCAGTAAATCGGAACCGGAAGGTCCAGAAAAAAGACTCCGAGCGCCAAGTAGCGAAACCACCGCATGCACGGGCATCTTAGGGAAACGCATGTCCTTCGGCAAGAATCCCTTCCGCCATTGACGGCACGGCCGTTTCATTGGACCATGCCTTTCGGACGTAACCATCCATCTCCTTTCGGGGGCTAGCCGGAATGCCGCAGAAAATCGCTTGGGAAAAGGTAGAACACGAGCAGCTCAATCCGTTGATCTCGCGCCGCATGCTAAACAGCAAGAGCGCCACGGTCGCGCGCATTTACTTAAAGAAAGGTGCCATCGTGCCGCGCCATTCGCACGTCAACGAACAGTTCACGATGATCCTGGCCGGGGCGCTCAAATTCACTTTTGACGATGGCGAGTTTGTCTTGAACGCCGGCGAGGTGCTCCTGATTCCTCCAGGCGTGCCGCACGCAGCCGAAGCCGTCGAGGATACCGACGACCTGGACGTGTTCACTCCGCCACGCCAGGATTGGATCAACAAGGAAGACTCCTATCTCCGCAATGCGCCGAAGCGGTAGCTGACTTTCCCGTGCCGAGCTCCTCCGTCCCTGAGTCGTGTTCTCGTGCGCATTCCAGACGCACGCTTGCCACGCTTTCCCTTTTGCTCGGCATGATGCTGGGCGCGGCCGCGATCGGTCGCGCCGATGAGCCTTACGCGCGCACCCGCGATTACGACTTACAGCACGTCCGCACCTCGCTGCGTTTTGAACTCGATGAGCGGCGCATTCTCGGTGAGACCACGCAGAGCCTGGTGGCGTTGCGCGATGGCCTCACGCGTTTCGCGTTTGATTCGGTGGCGCTCGAAATTCAAAGCGTCACGCTCAACGGTCAACCTGCCAAATTCGATTCGGCCTCGACGAAACTTTTCGTGTTGCTCCCGCACGCGACCCACGCCGGCGAAAAGTTTGAAATCACCATTCGCTATACCGGGCAGCCGAAGAAGGGCATTTACTTTGTGCTTCCCGACAAGAATTATCCGGATCGCCCTGCGGAAGTCTGGACGCAAGGGGAAGCCGAAGATACGCGCTACTACATCCCGATCTACGATTATCCGAACGACCGCACAACCTCCGAGATGATTGCCACCGTCCCGAAGGACTGGATCACTATCTCCAATGGCAAATTGCAGAGCGTGACCGATGCAAGCGGCGGCGAAAAAACGTGGCACTGGCGGCTCGATCAGCCGCTTTCCACCTACTTAATCACGCTGGTCGCGGGTCAATTTCGCGAGACGCATGAGACTTGGCATAACATCCCGGTGACCTACGAAGTGCCGCGCGGCATGGAAGATACGATCGCGCCTACCTTTGCCCGCACCAGGCAAATGCTGGAGTTTTTCTCCGAACGCCTCGGCGTCCCCTATCCTTGGGACCAATATGCGCAGGTCTCCGTGGACGAATTTGTGGAAGGTGGCATGGAAAACACCAGCGCCACCACGCTTACCACCGACGGCTTGCTCGACCGCCGTCTGGCCGCCGAGACACACGAAGGTTCGGACTTTCTGATCTCGCACGAGTTGTTTCACCAATGGTTCGGCGACCTGGTGACCTGCAAAGACTGGTCGAATCTCTGGCTCAACGAGGGCTTTGCTACCTTCGCCGAATTCTGGTGGGAGGAACACAATTTTGGCGCGGACGAAGCGGCTTACACGCGTTGGCGTGACGCTCGCGCCTGGATGGGCAACTCGCGCCTCTATACCCAACCGATTGGCACACGCGATTTCGATGATTCGCTCGAATATTCTGGGAATACTTACGAAAAGGCTGGCCTCGTCATCCAGATGCTGCGGCAGCAGCTCGGCGACGACGGCTTTTTTCGTTCGCTGCACGCTTATCTGGAGTCGAACCGGAATCAAAACGTGGTCACCGCGGATTTGGTGAAAGCCATCGAGAAAACCACCAACGTGAATGTGGATCGGTTCGTACACCAATGGATTTACGGGGCTGGCGCGCCACGCTTTCGCATTCGCGCGAACTTCGAAGCCGCCACGCGCCAGGAACACATCACCGTATCGCAAACGCAGCGGCTGGAAGACCGCGTCGATCTTTTCGATATCCCCGTGGAAATTGAGATCACCACCAGTTCCGGGAAAACGAGCCGCACGGTAGGCGTTTCGAAAGCGAATGAGACCTTCCTTTTCGCTGCGGACGAGCCGCCGCTGATGGTGCTATTTGACAAAGGCAACAGAATTCTGAAATCCGTGGCCTTCGACAAAACTTCGGCGGAATGGATCTACCAGTTGCGCCACGCGGATACCGTCCCCGATCGCGCGGATGCCGCCGTGGCGCTGGCTGGTTTGCAGGGCGATGACAATGCAGCCGCGGCGCTCGGGCAGGCGGCCGTGCAGGACCCCTTCTGGGGTGTGCGCGTGGAAGCGATTCGCGCGCTAGGCCGCCTCGGCACTCAGGATGCCGCCCAAAAGATCGTGGCGGCGCTGGGCGCGAGCGAGCCGTGGGTCCGCGAGCCTGCCGTCGTACAACTCGGCAGCCTCAAGAGCGAACCGGAACTGGGCCCCCGCCTCACCGCCATCTACCAACAAGATTCGTCATTTCGCGTGCGCGCCGCTGCGCTCGAATCGCTGGCGCGTTTGCGCGCGCCGAACGCCTTTGACGTGCTCACCGGCGCGGTCAAAGTGGAGTCGCCGCGTGAGTTAATCCGTAAGGCCGCATTTGCCGGCTTGGGTTTTCTCGGCGATGAACGCGCCCTCGCGCTGGTCCTCGAATGGTCTGCGCCCGGCAAGCCGCTGGAGGCGCGGCCTGCGGCGATCGAGGCTCTCGGTTCTCTCGGACCGCAAGATAAAGATGTGGAAGCCCAATTGATCGCTTACATTGCCGAGCCGTATCCGAGTGTGCGCACCGCTGCGCTTGAGTCGCTGGCTGAGCGCGGCGACCCGGCGGCGATTGCGCCGATTGAAGCGCTGATTCGCAACGGCTCTTTTAGCGGTGACATGCTGGCGTTGGCGCAGTCGGTAGTCTCGCGCCTGCAAAGGAGCAGCAAGCCGCCCGGTGACGCTCACTAGCCTTCTCACTCCTTCCTCTTGACAATCCAGAGGGATAGCATATCCTTGCCGTAGATTGCCAAGAGGAAGCTCCCATTTTCGATGTCTCCCAACGAAAAAGAATTGGTTCCCGGCACGCTCGACATGCTCATCCTGAAGACCCTGACGCTTGAACCCATGCACGGCTACGGCATCACCGTGCGCATCGAGCAGATCAGCAAAGGGGTTTTTTGCGTGAATCCAGGTTCGCTGTTTCCGGCGCTGCGGCGATTGGTGCGGGCGGGTCTTCTTCACGAAGAGTGGCGCGCCACCGAGAATAATCGCCGCGCCAAATATTACGGTTTGACCGCTGCGGGACGCCGCCGCTTAAAGGACGATCGGCGCGATTGGAGCCGCCAAATCGCCGCCATCGACCGCATTCTCGCAGCGTCATAAGCCGGAGGGACGATGCCGTTGTTCAAGAATATTCGCGATGGTCTGCGCAACTTCTTTCGCCGGGAAGAGGAGAGCCGCGAGCTGGATGACGAATTACGCGGTTACCTCGAAGCATCGGTCCGGGAAAAGATACGCTCCGGCCGTACCAGTGAAGCCGCGTTGCGCGAGGCTCGCCGGGAATTGGGCAGCGCCGAGGCCGCGAAGGAACACATCCGCGCCGCCGGGTGGGAACACTTGCTCGAAAGCGTTTGGCAGGACCTTCGTTACGCTGCCAGGGCCTTGCGCCGCAGCCCCGGATTCAGCGCGGTCGCCATACTCACGCTCGCGCTCGGCATCGGGGCCAACACCGCGATCTTCAGCGTCGTAAGCGCCGTTTTGCTGCGCCCTCTGCCATATCCGCATCCCGAACGTCTCGTGTTCGTTCGGGGAGTCAGCCCATTTCGCAATGAGCCGCACATGCGCGCGCATATGGAACCGGCCGATTGGCTTAGCCAAAATCGTTCGTTTGAGAGGATAGCCATCTACGTGAGTGGTGAGGTGAATCTCGCCGGTGCGGATCATCCGGAACGCGTGAAAGCCGTCGAGGTCAGCGATGGTTTTTTCCCGGCGATTGGTATCGCTCCCTTGGGCCGCGCCTTTCTGCCGGAAGAAAGTATCGCGGGCCGCGATCAAGTGGCGATCTTGAGCAGCGAACTGTGCAGCAGATTCGGCGCGCCCCAGGACGTGATCGGCCGGACCGTCACCGTGAACGCCAAGCCGCTTACGGTGATTGGCGTCATGCCGGACGGCTTCCGTTTCCCCGGCCGCACGCAGATCTGGTTGCCGCTGCCGTTGCCGTGGAGTCCAGATAAAGATGGCGTCGTCACCACCGCCGCAATCTATTCAACGATCGTCGCCCGGCTGCGCCCAGGCGTGGGCTTGTCGCAAGCGCAGGACGAAGTAATCACTGCCGCCGCGCAGCCGCCCGGAAACCTGCAGGATGCCCGCGCGTCCGTTCACGTAACGCGCATAGACGCCGCGCTTCTCAGCAGCTTTCGCCCGGTCTTGATGCTGCTCCTGGGAGCCGTGGCGCTGGTGCTCCTCATCGCCTGCGCGGACGTAGCGAACCTTCTGCTCACGCGTGCCGTTTTGCGCCAGAAAGAAATTGCCCTTCGCGCCGCGTTGGGAGCAGGTCGCGCGCGCCTCATTCGTCAGAATCTTACCGAAAGTATTCTGCTGGCGGTGCTGGCTGCGGCGGCCGGATTGTTTCTGGCAGAGTGGAGCCTCCGCGCCTTTCGAATCCTGATTCCGGCCAACATGGTGCTCGTAGGGCAGATTCAACTCGATGGCCGCGTGCTTGCCTTTACGCTCGGCATATCGCTAGCCAGCGGCATTCTCTTCGGATTGTTTCCGGCGATGCATTCCTTTCGCTTGGATTTGAATCAATCCTTAAAGGAAGCAGGAACAGGATTATCCGCCGACCGTGGCCTACTAGGACGCGCACGCTCCGTGCTCGCCATCTCGGAGGTCGCGCTGGCGCTCACGCTATTAGTGGGATCCGGTCTGGTCTTAAAGAGCTTCTCCCGGCTCTCTGCCGTGAATCCCGGCTTCCATATCGAGCGCGTCCTCACCTCTCGGATCAGCCTGGGCGAGGGCCTCTATCGCCAACCGGAAAAGAGAGCGCAATTTTACGCGGAAGCGCTCCGGCATACCGCCGCGCTTCCGGGAGTGCGCGATGCGTCCTTCGCGAGCGATCTGCCGCTGAGCGGCGCCGTTTCCGCCGCATTCCAGTTCGACGTGAAAGAGAAAAATCCCGCTCGCGCCACCGGCGATGCGCAGCTTGCGTTATACAACGCGGTTAGCCCCGATTACTTTCGTGTGATGGGCATTCCGATGCTCGCTGGCCGCGCCTTCACGGAAGGCGACCGCAGCGGCGCGCCAAAGGTCGTGGTCGTCAGTGAGTCCCTGGCCAAAGCCTATTGGCCCGGTGAGAATCCGCTCGGCAAGCATGTCAATGTGTCCTCGTCCTTACCGAATCCGGAATGGAGTGAGGTCGTCGGCGTCGCCGGCGATACGCGGCACTTCAGTCCCGCGGCCGAGCCATCAGAGGAGCTCTACGCTCCGCTGCAGCAGGAACCGCCCTTGGGCGCTTACCTCATCGTTCGTTCCGCCGGCGACCCGGCCACGATCGCGGGTGCGCTGCGCGAGGCCATCGCCGCCGTGGACTCGAACGAGCCTGTTTCCGAGTTGCTCACCATGGAGCAGCGCCTTTCGACTTCCATCTCCCCGCAACGTTTTCGCACTATCCTGCTTTCCATTTTCGCGGCACTGGCGCTGCTGCTGAGCGCTGCCGGCATCTTCGGCGTGATTTCTTATTGGGCCACGCAGCGAACGCGCGAGATCGGCATCCGCATGGCGCTCGGCGCGAAACGCAGCGATGTCCTTCGGCTGGTCCTCGGGCAGGGAATGCGTCTCACCGCGATTGGCGTCGCGCTGGGCCTCGCCGCCGCGTTCGCGTTTTCGCGTTTCATCGCGAGCTTACTCTTTGGACTGGGGCCGGACGATCCGCTGACGTTTGCTGGGGTGACTTTGATTTTGGCGGGCGTCTCCGCTTTTGCCTGCTGGATTCCCGCGCACCGTGCGGCGAAAGTCGATCCTATCGTTGCGCTCCGGCACGATTGAACTGGCCCCGGTCAGCGTATTCAGCGTAGCGCAGTAGAGCGTGGTCATCCCGAGCGACTTTTGCGAGGGATCTGCTCCTGTGCAGCTCCTCAGTGGCGCGGAACGGAAAGCAGCAGGCGCAAGTCTCGCAGATTATTCCCTGTAGGACCCGTTACCACGGCATCGCCGAGCGCTTGAAAGAACGTATACGAATCGCTGCGAGCCGCAAAATCGCGCGGATCGAGCCCGAGCCTCCGCGCTCGGTCGAGCGTCGAACCGTCCGCCACCGCACCCGCTGCGGGACTCACCCCATCAATCCCATCCGTGCCCGCGCTCAACACCGCGATATTTTGTCCGGCCAACCCCTCGACGCACTCCAGCACAAAGGCCGAGTTGCGCCCACCGATGCCGTTGCCCCGTACCGGAGAACTGACTTCGCCGTCGGAAATGATTGCTACCGCATGATGCGGATTCTCCACATGCACTTGTTCGAGTTGCGCGAAGAGATATTCGCACGCGCGATCGAGCGGCCAATCATCGGTGGTGTCGTCGCAGATACAGATAAATCCTGCGCCTTCCGCGGCGATGTGCGTGTGATGAAAGAGGTCATGCATTCCCAGCAAAAGTTCAAAATGCGCACGTTGAAAAGCCGGGTCGCCGGCCTTCGGGGTTTCGACCAAGCCGGCGCGATGCTCGAATTTCGCGCGAATGGAAGCAGGTAGCTTTGGCAGCAAGCCGTAGTGCGAGATCACTCCGCAAGCATCATCGACAGTAGTCGGATCGGGAAGCGTCGGTCCCGAGGCCAGCGCCGACTCGCGCCCCGCGGGGACGTCCGTGATGCCGAGCGTGATTTTTGTGGCGGCGCCTGCGGCTGCGGCCAGCCGTCCGCCTTTGATCGCGCTCAGGTGTTTGCGAACGCAATTGATGGACTCGATCGGCGCGCCGCATCCCACCAGTAGTTGATTCAAAAGTTGCACGTCCGAAAGTCGAATGGCAGGATCGAGCGGCAGCTCCACGAGCGCCGAACCGCCTCCCGAGATGAGAAAAAAGACGAGCGTCTTCGCATCGCAGCGCGAAAGCAGTTTGAGGATCGCGCGCGCCGCCGCAAAACTCTCTTCGGTGGGAACCGGATGCCCGGCAAGAAACAGTTCAAATCCATCGGGGATACGGGTGGTTTGCGGCGCTGCGTCAGGGGTCGCAGGCGCGGGCGCAACAATGATTCCACCCAACTCGAAATCGGGCGCGAGCAAATTCGTCAGGCCATTCACCATCGCCACGGACGCTTTGCCCATCGCCACCACGCAGATTCTCTCGTAGCGAGAAAGATCGATCACGTCGCCGTCGCAACAGATGCACGAGCCGTCCCGAGCCAACTTGCGGCGGATGGTTTCGGCGATGTCAATTCCGGCGAGGGTTTCCGCAAAGATTTGCCGTGCGATAGCTTTCAGATCGAGCGCGGCGGCCACAAGATCTCCAGTTTACGCTCCTGCAAGCGCTGCGGCTCCCGCGCGCGCCACGTCCACATCTTCGTCTTCGGTGCCATTGCTCGCGCCGATTGCGCCCACCACTTCGTCGCCAACCATCAGCGGCACGCCGCCGCGAATCGGCGTTTGCTTCGCGCCGCTGCCCACGGCCAGTGCCATGGAGAGCATTACATTCGGCTTGTCATCCGTGAGCGAGGGGCCCGTGGGTTTCCGGCGTATCGCGGAAGAATGCGCTTTCACGATAGCGATTTGCACGGAAGAAAGCCTTGCGCCATCCATCCGCAGGAACGCCAGCAAATACCCGCCGTCATCCACCACGGCGATGTTCATCGGGACCTTGATGTCCACCGCACGTTTTTCCGCCGCAGCGAGCACTGCCCGCGCTCCCTCAGCAGTCAACTTGGCATGATTGCGCGTGATCAAAGGCATAGAAATCCTCCCGAGCGATATCAACGAAACTTACCGGTCGGCCAGCTCAGGGTTCAGCGCATTGGGCGGACGCTGACCCTCTAGTGCGGCGATCACATTTTCCGCGGCCATCACCGCCATCTTTGTGCGCGTTTCCACGGAGGCCGACGCAATGTGCGGCGCAAGCACCACATCTCTACGATCCACAAGTTTCGGGTGCACCTGCGGTTCTCTCTCGTAGACGTCGAGCGCCGCGCCGGCGATCTGTTTCGCTTCGAGCGCCGCCACCAGCGCCGCCTCATCCACCACCGGGCCTCGAGAAGTGTTGATCAGGTAGGCAGTAGGCTTCATCGTCGCCAGGCGCTTGCTCGAAATCAGGCCGCGCGTCTCCGGCAGCAGTGGCACGTGCAACGACACGAAATCCGCTTCCGCGAACACGCGATCCATTTCCACGTGCTCTGCATGTAGTTCCTTTTCTACGCCCGCCGGTGGCCGCACCGCGTCGCTGTAGAGCACGCGCATGCGAAATCCCGCGGCGCGCCGCGCCACGGCTCGTCCAATGCGGCCG
>DATNLT010000083.1:0-24238 GCA_035602725.1 Candidatus Acidiferrales bacterium | reverse complement strand
AGGGAATCGCGTCGTAGGCTTGGAGCTTGTACGACCACCAATCCGAAAAAGTGGAAGCACCCGACCCCGCGGCGGCCAATTCGTCGGCAACCTTGTAGCCTTCAAGCACGTGTTGGAAGGTCTGCACCTTGAAACCGAATTCCTTGGCAACATGAAGCAGCATCAGGATTTCATCCGCGCGGTACGAGTGCGCGTGAATGTAGCGTTTCCCTTCAAGTACCTCCACAAGCGGGTCGAGCGTGACGTCGCGGCGCGGAGGAATCAGATTCTGCTCACCGGTAGCCTTGCGGCGGTTGTAGTCGTCCCATTCCGCTTTGTAGGCTTTCGCGTCGGTGAACGCCTGGCGAATCGTCGCTTCCACGCCGAGCCGTGTGGCCGGGTAGCGGCGCGTGGCGCCGGGAAATACCGGCGAATTCGAGCGCTTCGGATTTTCACCGAGCGCGAACTTGATTCCGGGCAGCGCGCCTTCGAATACGAGTTTGTCCGCCGGCAGACCCCAGCGCAGCTTGATCACTTCTGTTTGGCCGCCGATGGAGTTCGCGCTGCCGTGCAGCACATTCGCGACGGTGACGCCGCCGCTTAGGTCGCGGTAAATATCGGGATCCTCGGGATTGATCACGTCCGCGATATTCGCCATGGAGGAAACGGAGACGCTGCCTTCGTTCACGCCGCCTTCGATGGCGATGTGCGAGTGGCAATCAATGATGCCAGGCATCACGTACTGACCCGTAGCGTCAATGATGGTAGCGCCGGCGGGTGCCGCGATATTGGTTCCCACATCGGCGATTTTCCCGTCGCGAATCAATACGGAGCCGTGCTCGATCGTCCCGTGCGTGATCGTAAGTATGGTGGCATTTTTGATCAGCGTGGTGTTGGATTCCTGAGCCTGCGGGGCTGCCCCAAGTAGAGCGAACGCGAGCGCCGCGCCAAGCAATCTCGTCGAGCAATGTGTTGTAAGCCGGATCACTGGCGCACCTCGCCGCCCGGCTGGCTCGTGATTTCTTGCATCGGATTCGCGCCACCGCGTCCGCGGCCGCCACCGCCACCTGGCTCAGGCGGTTTCGGACGCACTTCATAGCGTTCGCCATCCACGAAAACCCATTTCACGGCGGTGCCTTCCTTAAAGAGATCGCCGCTGGTGACGACGAGATTCGCAATTTTCCCTGGCTGGATGCTGCCGAGTTGCGCGCCGACGCCGAGGATTTCCGCGGCATCGAGCGTCAGGGCCTTCAGCGCGGCTTCGGGGGCGAGCCCCGCCGCAATGGATTTATTGATGTTGCGCAGGATATCGGCGGCATTGGCACTGCTCTCCGTCGCGAAGGCAAACTTCACGCCGGCCTTGGCAAGTGCCGCGGGCGTTCCCGGCGCGCGGTCGCGGAAGCGTAGCGTGCGCAGTTGTTCGTGCCGGATCGCGTACTCGTCGGCATCGCGATCGCGCTCCGGCCAGTCAAGGTTCACGATTACTGGCACGTGTGCCGCCGCGATATCGGCTGGAACGGCATAACCCTGTTGCGCGCCGTAGAGCGCCCACTTTACATCCCACTGCGGAGCGAGCTTGAGGGCGCGCTCGATATCGACGTCGGTGTTGCCCGGGACGAGTACGAGTTCCTTATCCGCGATAACCTGCTCGATCAGCATGTCGGTGCGGTCGTAGGCGGGACGCGCGATTCCCTCTGGGTGCGCGTCATACACTTTTTTGGCGTTCGCGTACCACTGCGCATCGAGAAACACCTGATGGACGTAAGCCAACTGCCCCATCAGCGCGCTGGGAAAGCCCTGGTAAAGTCCGCGGCCACCGGCAAAATTGATCGGCAATGCGGCAGGCGTCTTCACCACCATCTCGTCCACGCGTTCGCCCGGAAGATCCGATCCGCGGAGATCAACGATGGAGCCTTGGCCGGGGAAAATGCCGGCACGAGGTAGAACCAGAGCGGTGGTGAAGCCGGCTTCGCGCCAACTCGCGATGCGCGCGTCGTCGGACTTCAGTTCGTCCGCGGCTTCAACCCACGGGGTCGTCGCGGGACGGTCCTCCGGGCCCATCGAGAGCGGCGCATTCGTCGCGGCACCCCGCCCGCCACCCCCACCGCCTCCGCGTCCCGCGGCAGCGGCAGGTTGCGCAGTGGCGCCGAGGCCCACGTCCGTTCCTGCATCAATGAGGCCAGGGTACACGGTCATACCAGAGCCATCGATTATTTCGGCCTCCGGCGGAATCGTTGCGGTCGCGCCGACGGCCTGAATCAGTCCCTTCGCAATGACGACAGTGCCGTTTTCAATCACCGGTCCGGAAACCGGCACGATGCGCGCGTTGCGGATCGCGAAGTAAGGCGGTTCCGAAGCGTTGGCATGCCGCACGGACAACGCGCTCCACCCCGCGAATGCAGAGGCAACGATCAGCAGAGCGGGCAAAATTCGGCCCGATTTACGAATGCGCATGAGGGACTCCTTCCGACACTTCTCTGGCGAGATCAACAATGTACGACAATCCGTAGTATTTCCTGGGTGATATAGCTAGCAGACGCGCGATCCTATTCCCGCGTCTCACCGGAGTCAAGGAACTTCGTCGCGGTATGGCGGCAAATGCCTTCGCTATGCGTGCGCTAATTACTGAGCGGTTTGCCAGTCTTCAGCGTGAAGGCGATGCGTTCTTGCGTTTTGCGCTCGCCGCAAAGGCTGACGAAAGCTTCGCGCTCGAGATCGAGCAGGTATTGCTCGCTCACAAATTGCGCGGCGGAAAGTTCGCCGCCGGCCAGGACGTGCGCGAGCTTGCGCGCGACCAATGCATCATATTCGCTGACGTAGGCGCCACGCAGCATCATGTGGATCGCCAGCTTTGCCGCCGAGGAGAAGCCTGCGCCGAGCACGCGAATCTGCGTTTGTGCCGCTCCCTCCACAGGAGACGCCGCTGCGGGACGCCAACCGGCGCGCACGAGCGACAGCGCCGTTTCCTTCGCGTCCGCCACCAGCCGGTCGCGATTGAGTGATACGAGATCCGCTGGGCGCAAGTAACCAAGCGCACGCGATTCCTCGGCGCTCGTCCCTACTTTCGCCATCGCGATATTTTCAAAGATCGGCTTCATGGCGTGGAACAGGTCGAGATCTTCGCCATCCGCAGCGTGTTCCGCGGCGCGCAGAATCATTTCCTTCGATCCACCGCCTGCGGGAATCAAGCCAACCCCCGTTTCCACAAGACCGACGTAGGCCTCGCCTGCCGCATGAATGCGCGCAGCGTGCAGGCACATCTCGCAGCCACCGCCAATTGCCAGACCTTGTGGCGCTGCGACCACCGGCCCGGGCGCATACTTGAGCGCAAGATTCACATTTTGGAATTGCCGCACGGCCAGATCGACTTCGTCCCATTCCTCGTCCTGCGCCGCCACGAGCAACAGCATCAGGTTTGCGCCGGCCGAAAAATTCACTGCCTGATTCGCGATCACCATGGCGTCAAAGTCCGTCTTTAGCCGCCGGATGCCCGCATTCAGCATCGCGACGATATCGCCGCCCACCGCGTTCATTTTGGTGTGAAATTCGCAGCACACCACGCCATCGCCCAAATCGATTAGGCTCGCGCCAGAATTCTTCTCGACGACGGCGCCGGCTTCCTTACGAGCGGCCAACACGATCATTCCCGGCGGCTCGCTCAGCGGCTTGCTGCCTCCGCTAGCAAGATCAAAAAATGAGGTGACGCCGCGCTCCGAGCGATAAAACGACTTGCGTCTTGAAGCGAGCAACCGGGTGACGAGTGGCGGCAGCGTTTCACCTTCTTTTTCGAGTTGGTGCGCCATCGCTTCCACACCCACCGTGTCCCATACTTCGAACGGTCCCAACTCCCACCCAAAACCCCAGCGCATGGCGCGGTCGATTTCCACCACGGAATCGGCAATTTCGGGAACGCGCCGCGCGGCGTAGAGGCAGGTATGTGAAATCGTGCTCCACAGAAACTGGTTGGCCTTGTCGCTGGCCTGTCCGGCGAGTGCTGGGGCAAGCATGGCACGCAGGCGTTCCCTCGCGTCTTCGATCGGGCGCGCCATCTCAATCGAGGCGAAGCGCGCCTTCTGGCGCGGCCGATATTCCATCGTTTTCGGATCGAGCGTCAGAATTTCGCTTTCAGCGCCTTTCTTCACCCGTTGGTAGAAACCTCGCCCGGATTTCTCGCCCGACCAGCCGCGGCGCAGCAATTCCTCAATCAGCGCCGGTACGCGATACATTTCATGCGATTCATCGTTCGGCGCGTTTTCATGGATATTGCGGATCACATGCGCGAGCACATCGAGCCCCACGATATCGGCGGTACGAAACGTAGCCGATTTTGGCCAGCCCACGAGCGGTCCGGTGCAGGCGTCCACTTCCTCGAACGTCATCCCCAACTCTTCCATGCGGCGAATGGCATTGAGTACCGAAAATGTTCCCACGCGATTCGCAATGAAATTGGGGGTGTCTTTCGCGACTACGACACCTTTACCGAGACGCCGGTCGCACAAATCGGAAAGGGTATCGACGACCTCGGGCGCGGTGCTGGGGCCCGGGATTAACTCTACGAGCTTCATGTAACGCGGAGGATTAAAGAAATGCGTACCCGCCCAATGGCGCCGAAAATCCTCGCTGCGGCCTTCTTCGATGCTGCGCACTGGTAGACCGGATGTATTCGTGGTGACGATTGTGCCGGCACGGCGATATTGTTCGACGCGCGCGAGGAGCGAGCGCTTGATTTCGAGATTTTCCGCGACCACCTCGATGATCCAATCGGCCTTCGCGCACCAATCGAGATTGTCCTCAAAATTGCCGATTTGGATGTGACGAGTGGCGTCGGCGGTAAAAAAGGATGCGGGACGCGATTTTTGCGCGGCTTCGAGCCCCGCACGCGCGATGCGATTGCGAACTTCAGGATTGGCGAGGGTTAAACCCTTTGCTTGTTCCGCTTGGCTAAGCGTATTCGGCACGATATCAAGGAGAAAGACAGGGATTCCTGCATTGGCAAAATGGGCCGCAATGCGTGCGCCCATGGTCCCCGCACCCAGCACCAACGCGCGTTCGATTCTGCGTCTCACTACTTCCCGCCTCGTAGTCTGTTTGATTATTGAATGGCCGAGCTTTCGCGATGCTGCGTACAGTACTGGACAAACCCGCTCGAAACGTGCAGGTTACAGCCCGTATAGGGTAAGGTCAACCGGACATCCTCCATAGGGGCTAGGCTTTGGCCAAAATTGTTCGTGAAAGGCGCGCGACGCCGCGTCCCAGCACCGTAGTGGACCGAGGTGAAAACCCTGTCGCCAACGCAACGGCGCAAAAAGAGACTCGGCCCCGCGTGGGACTCGCTCTTTCCGGTGGATTCGCTCGCGGAATTGCGCACATCGGTGTGCTGCGTGTGCTCGAAGAACACCGCATCCCGGTGGACTGTATCGCTGGAACCAGCGTCGGTGCCTTGATCGGAGCGGCCTACGCTTCCGGGACGCCTCTCGAAGAGATGGCCAACCAGGCCGGCAGCACGCGCTTCAGCGACTTCGGACGATGGACGCTTTCCCGCATGGGGCTCGCCACCAATCAGCGGCTGGAAGAGTTCATGACGCGTTACACGCGCGCCAAGCGATTTGAGGATCTGAAAATCCCGCTGGCGATCGCAGCCACTGACCTCGGCTCCGGGACAACGATGCATTTCACGAAGGGCGATCTCGGCATCGCGGTGCGGGCTTCGTGCGCCTATCCGGGTTTATTTCTTCCCGTCGAGCACCGGGGAAGATCGCTGGTCGACGGCTTTGTCACCGCTACCGTGCCCATCGAAGGCGCGCGGGAATTGGGAGCCGAAGTGGTGATCGCTGTGCATCTGCACACGGGCGGCTTGGCGCCGAAGCCGCGAAGCATGTTCGAGGTGATCGGGCGAGCCTTCTCCATCCTGCAGGAAGGCGGCGAAGTGAACTGGAGAAAGAAGTGCGAGGTCCTGATCGAGCCCGGCGTTGCCGATGTGATGTGGGACGAGTTCGACAAAACGCCGCAACTGATCGCCGTAGGCGAATCAGCGGCACGCCTGGCAATTCCGGCGATCCGTGAAGCGATCGCGCCACGCCGCCGCGCGGGCGATCCGCCGCGGACCAATGTTCCCCGCGTCCGCGATGAAAATAAAGACTAGCCCCGGCCAAATTCATTGAGAGGCAGTCGAGCCGAGCGACGAATTACGAGCAGAAACGTGCTAAACCTTCTCGATTTCGACGGCGACGCGCTGCCCACTTCCTTTGCCACGCTGCGTAAGCCAATCGCCCAGTTTTTCGGCAAAGTGCTCTGGATTTACGCGAAAACTCGCCTCGAGCCGTCCATCTCCGGTAGGCAACGTATCGTCAAAATCCGCGGAATTTGTGAAGTTGCGCATGCTGAAGCTATCGAGCCAATCAAGCGGACAAGGCTTCCGCTCGCCGTCGATCACTACATAGACAGCCAACTTCTGTGCGTACATAAGCAAAGTATATATCGCTTGCGAGACTTTCACCCGGCCGCGTCAACGCGCCAAAGCAAGCTACAGGAGGGCTTGCGGATGCAGCAACACACGATGGCGAATACGGCTTCGCGTGCTTGCAACCCACCGTACCGCTGCCCTAGACTTGAATTGGGGATTGGTAAATCATCTAGCGCGCCGCGCCCTGCCTGGACGCTGGTTCCAGCCCGGCGACGCCACCGGGGTGAATTTTCGAGGAGGCTAGGTGTCTTCTCCGATTGAGCAGTGGGTGTTGGAAATGGAAGGCAAGACGCGGCCGAAGCAAGTGGTTTGGTGCGACGGATCGGATGCTCAGCAGCAATTTTTTTTTGATGAAATGATTCGCGAGGGTCACACGCTGGCCCTGAATCCCGCCACTTATCCAAATTGTTACCTGCACCGCAGCAATCCCAACGACGTAGCGCGCACCGAGAAGGTGACCTTTATATCTACTCGCCGCAAGGAGGATGCTGGTCCCACAAATAATTGGATCGCGCCGGCGGAGGCCAAGGAAAAAATCGGACCCCTGTTTGATGGCGTGATGCGCGGCCGGACGATGTACGTGATCCCCTACATCATGGGTCCGGCGGATTCGCCGCAAAGCCGGATCGGCGTGGAGGTCACCGATAGTGCCTATGTGGCCGCCAGTATGAGGATCATGTCCCGCATGGGGCGCGTGGCGCTGGACCGCCTCGGAAATTCGGGTGAATTTGTGCCGGGCCTGCATTCGACCGGCGATCTGAATCCCGAGCGCCGCTTCATCGTCCATTTCGCCGAAGAAAAACTCATTTGGAGCATCGGCTCGGGTTATGGCGGTAACGCATTGCTCGGCAAGAAGTGCTTCGCGCTGCGCATCGCAAGCTGGATGGCCCGCACCCAAGGCTGGATGGCCGAGCACATGTTGATTCTGGGACTTGAAGATCCTCGCGGCAAGGTGACTTACATGGCTGCTGCGTTTCCCAGCGCCTGTGGCAAAACCAATCTCGCCATGATGGTTTCCGCACTGGAAAATATTGGCTATCGCGTTTGGACCGTGGGCGACGACATTGCCTGGATGACGATCGGTTCGGATGGATACCTCCGAGCGATCAACCCCGAAAATGGCTTTTTCGGCGTGGCTCCCGGCACCGGCGTGCACACGAATCCGAACGTGATTCAAGCGATGCATAAGAACACCATTTTCACGAACGTGGCGATGACGCCTTCGCGAGAGCCATGGTGGGAGGGCAGCGAGATCGCCCCTCCGATAGATCTGGAAGATTGGCAAGGCCGCGCCTGGGATCCCTCGCAAGGTCCCGCGGCGCATCCGAATTCGCGCTACACCGTGCCGGCGTGCCAATCGCCCAGTATTTCCCCTCACTGGCAGGACCCCTCGGGCGTGCCGATCTCCGCGTTTCTCTTTGGTGGACGACGCGCGCGGCTGGCGCCCCTTGTTTACGAAGCCTTTGACTGGCGCCATGGCGTTTTTGTGGGAGCTTCGATGGCGTCGGAAACCACCGCCGCCGCAACAGGAAAAGTGGGCGTCACGCGCCGCGATCCCATGGCCATGCTGCCCTTCTGCGGATACAACATGGCGGATTATTTCGGTCATTGGCTGGAGATGGGTCGCCGCACTCCGCACCCGCCGAAGATTTTCCACGTGAATTGGTTCCGCAAGGGTGCAGACGGCAAATTTCTGTGGCCCGGATTCGGCGAAAATGTCCGCGTGCTGAAATGGATTCTTGAGCGCGTGGAGGGCCGCGCCGAGGCCAAGGAAACTCCGATCGGCTACGTACCTACGCCTAATTCGCTGACGCTCGACGGCCTCAACATTTCGCGTGAGAAGGTCGACGAATTGCTGCGCGTCGACGCCCAGGATTGGACGGGCGAGCTCGACGAAGTGAAAGCATTTTTCGGCAGGTTTGGCGCGGAATTGCCCAGCGAAGTGCGGCAAGAGGAATCGAATCTTGCAGCGCGCCTTTCGGGCGAGTTGACCGCCGCGCGTTAGGCTACTCCAAGCCCCACGATCATCCCTCGCTTCGTGTCCATAACCGTGGCGCGGCAAAACCGCCTTATAATCCCACTTATGAAATCCATCTGGCTGGCGGGGTTATGCGTGCTCGCTCTTGCGTCCGAAGCTGCATTGCTTCGCGCGGGAACGCATGAGGCTCTACCGGACCGCTCGTCCTGGCTCCACGACCTCAACGACTGGCGCACGAAGCACGCCGCCGAAATGGACGCACCCGACGGCTGGCTGTCGCTCACCGGTCTTGACTGGCTGAAGGAAGGCGACAACAGCTTCGGCTCGGCTCCGGACAACGCGTTTCGCGTCGCAGGCGGTGCGGCGGCGCACGTTGGCGATCTCCATTTGCAGGCCGGCGCTATCCACTTACTGCCGCCCACTGGCGGCTTCCCCGCAGGCTTTCTGGTGGATGGCCAAGCGCCACAGCCAAACGAGGAAATTCGCACGGACTCCCAGAAACCCTCCACGCTCACGGCGGGGACGTTGACGATGCTCGTGATTCATCGCGGCGACCGCTTTGCGTTGCGGGTGAAGGATTCGCGGGCGCCGGCGCGTGTGCGCTTTCGAGGACTGCACTGGTTCCCGCCCAACGAAACCTACGTGGTTCACGGAAAATGGATTCCGTACAATCCGTCCAAAACGCTTTCCATCGCCACCGTGATTGGCACTACGGTGAAATATCCGTGTCCGGGTGCGGTGGAGTTCACTCTGCAAGGAAAACCCTATCGGCTCGAGCCGGTGGTGGAAGAGGAGGTGCCGACGCATCTTTTCTTCATCATGCGCGACACTACCAGCGCTGACGCCAGTTATGGCGCCGGTCGGTTTCTCTATACGCCGCTGCCGGAGCATGGTCTGACCCAAGCGGGAGAGTTCGTGGTGGATTTCAACCACCTGGAAAATCCGCCGTGCGCATACAGTGCGTACGCTACTTGTCCTTTGCCACCGCCGCAGAACCGCTTGCCGATTGCGTTGCCTGTGGGCGAAAAGAAATATCACGACTAGCGAACACGGGCGCTTCAGAGAATTTCTCGGATAGCTGCGTCAATCGCCACGTGCGTACAGGCTTCCCCGCTGATGGTGTATTGCGTACCGCTTGCATTGGTGAAGTGGAAGTACCGGCTGATGTGATAATCCTCGTCGAGAAAACCAAAAAGCTGCTCGAGTTCTCGGGTGCTTAAACCAAAAGTTTCGAGCGCAATCGGCCGGCCGAATTCGCCCGCCAGCGCGAGGTATTTGGCCACGAGTTCGCTAAGGTGCATCGGAGAATCGGCTCCCAGAATGACACAAAATCGTTTGCCCCGGCCCGGCAATTAAATCCAAACGTAAGCGCCCGCTTCGCCGTAAGGCAAATTCACGTAAAAAAGATTTGCCTCGCCTATCTTCTCAAATGCGGTCCAGAGTTGCGCTGCTCCATGCTTCGAGCACAGCGTGCGCCCGGGCGCGGCGCTGATACTGCCGATATCGTCCAAACTCTGCACTTCGGTACGGGAAAACCAAATCCAATGCGCAGGATGATCGCACTCCTCGCAAGAACCGGAAAGTTTGCCGAGCCGGCGGCCGATTGCTTCGCCAACCTCGGGAACCAGGCCGGCCGCCCCGAAATCGTCGCGCTCCACAAAGAAATACTGCGTGAAATTCGCCGCATCCGGTTCAAAGGCGACCACGCGGCCAGAATGCGCGGCGAGCCCCGGCTCCATCACACTGCGCAGGCACGCGCGGCACACGGATATTTCCGGCCGCGGTTTTTCGCGCTGCGGCACCCCTTTGCCGCGCAAAAATAAGATATCCGGTGAAAATGTAGCCATCCAGAGGTATTCGGTGTCGAGGTGCACGCACTCGGGCAGACTCCGCGTAAGTTGCGCCAGGGGATTGAGCGTCCTGGAACGAAAGGAAAGCGTGGGATAGGCCTCGGTGACGCGCCGGCGTCTCACCGGGATATGCTAGCAGATTCCCTCTGCGCGTCTCGTGCTCGACGCAGCTAGCCCATCCGGAATGTTATGATGGTTGCGTCTGCTGAAGATTGCCGCGGAAACCTTCGCTGTTCGCCGCTGCGAATCATTTCATATCCTGAGGAGGAAGAATGCCGATTTCTGTCGGACAAGCTGCCCCGGAGTTCACGTTGAAGGATCAGAATCAAAGGGAAGTGAAGCTTGCCGATTATAAGGGCAAGAAGAACGTCGTGATGGTTTTCTATCCGCTCGATTGGAGCCCGGTTTGCACCAATGAGCACGCTTGCCTGGTGAACGACATGAAGAAATTCGAGACGCTCGATGCGCAGGTTCTCGGCGTTTCCGTGGATAGCGTGTGGTCGCACAAGGCCTATGCCGAAAAAATGGGCATTCAGTATCCTCTCTTGGCGGATTTCCAGCCGCGTGGCGCCGTCGCGGACAAGTTCGGAGTTTATCTGGCGGATAAAGGAATCACCGGCCGTGCGATCGCTATCGTGAACAAAGACGGCAGAGTGGCGTGGTTCAAGCAGTATGACATTCCCACAGTGCCGGATATCAACGAGGTCGCGCAGGCGCTGTCGCAGACGAAGTAACTTGCCGAAACGCAAGCGAGCGGGAGCGCGCTAGGATTTGGGCGCGCCCGGTTTTGATGGCGCAGGTTTGCTCACGAGGGTCCGCAGGAAATTCACCAGTTGCCAGCGTTGTTCGTCGCTGAGCTGGGCTTTGAATGACGGCATCGGTTTGCGGCCCCTGGTAATCTTCCAATAGAGCTCACCATCGGGCATGGCGTTCATTATCGGAGCGTCGTTCAGGCTGGCTGGCGGCGGATCGTACATTCCGGCTTCGGGTCCGTCGCCGAGCCCCCTATCGCCGTGGCAATTCGCGCATTTGTCCATGTAGATGGCGCGCGCGGCTGCGAGATTCTCAGGAGTCGGCTTCACGGGATTTTTCAGCTTCGCCGCTTCGGCAGGAACGGGCCAATCCTTGTCGCGAGCCTCCGTCCATAGCCCAAGCAAGAGCGCCGCACCCATCATCAGCAGACCGCCGACCATTGCTCTCTTTCCGCTCACCATTCGTCGATCTTCCTTTTCATAAGTTCCGGAGTCCTTGAACGTCTTGGTCGCAGCACCGGACGCACATCATAAGACGCACGGGCGACCATAATTGTTATCTGCAAGCGGAGGATTGGCCAGTGCCACGGCCGGCGCACTGTGTCTCACTTGTGACCGCTACCGCAGGATGAGCACCAATAGGAGAAAGTTCAGCAGGATCACCACCCCAGCCGTAATCCAGGCCAGGATCGCGACCCAGCGGCGATTCACAAACTCGCCCATCTTGGCGCGATCGCTGGTGAACTGGACCAAGGGCACGATGGCAAATGGCAACTGGAAACTCAGAACCACCTGGCTCAGGATCAGTAGGCTGGTTACCTGTTTTTCGCCCATCACGGCGATCACGATCACGGCTGGAATAATGGCCAGACCCCGCGTGATCAAACGGCGCAGCCATGGCGAAATGCGCCAATGCAGGAAACCTTCCATGCAAATCTGCCCGGCTAACGTGCCTGTCAAGGTCGAGTTCTGACCGGAGCACAGCAGCGCGAACGCGAAGACCACGCTCGCGAAACTAACGCCGAGGGCCGGCGCCAGTAAACGATAGGCCTGCTCGATATCGGCTACGTCGGCCATCCCGCGGCGATGAAACACGGCGGCGCCCAGCACCAGAATCGCCGCGTTCACAAAGAACGAAAAACCCAAAGCGATCGAAGAATCGAGCGTCGAGAAACGAATGGCCTCGCGCTTCGATTCCACCTGATACGCGAAGGCCCGGGTCTGCACGATACTCGAGTGCAGATACAAATTATGCGGCATCACCGTCGCACCGAGGATGCCGATGGCGAGGTACAACATCTCGCGGTCGCGAAGGATCTCGGCGCGCGGCAGTAGGCCGATGGCGGCTTCTCTCCACAACGGCTGCGCGAAAAAGATCTCGTAAGCAAAGCAGCCGGCGATGGTAAAGATCAGCGTGATTACCAGCGCCTCGATCCACCGAAAGCCTCTGCCCTGCAACGCCAACACGAGAAGCACGTCCGCGCCCGTGATGATCACCCCGTAGAGCAGGGGCACGTGGAAGAGCAGCTTCAACGCCACGGCCGAGCCGAGCACCTCCGCCAGATCGCACGCGGCAATGGCGATCTCGCACAGGATCCAAAGGCAAAACGTAGTCCTCCGCGAATAATGGTCCCGGCAGGCTTGCGCCAAGTCCTGTCCGGTCGCGATACCCAGCTTCGCCGAAAGCGCCTGCAAGAACATCGCGATCATGCTGCTCATCAGCACCACGCTCAACAGCTTGTAGCCAAACTTTGAACCACCGCCAAGATCGGTCGCCCAGTTGCCAGGGTCCATATACCCCACCGCCACCAGGTAGCCCGGTCCGGCAAACGCAAAAAGCTTCCGCCAGAACGATGCGCCCGCCACAATCGGAATGGTCCGAAAGGATTCAGGCAGCGAAGGCAAACGTCCCGCATGCGGCTGGTGTTGCGTTTGCGTGGGTTCGGGGGCAACGCCTGGGGAGGGAATCGAGTTCATCGGTGACCGCGGAGTTAACCGCACTAAAGCTCTTTCATAAACTATACTTAATATCGTGCCGCGTCAATGGGCCGTTGGCGTCATTTGTCTCAGTCGCACTGGCGTCAACGTGTGTCTGCTATACTCCTTGCGTTGACGCCAAAGGAGAGCCATGAGCGACACTCCGCAACAGCAGCAACCACAACAGGTCCAAATCAAGGCCGATGAGAAGGAAATGCTCGGGCAGTACAGCAATTTGGCCATGATTCATCACAGCCCGGAAGAATTCACTTTCAACTATGTGTACGTGTTCCCAAACGTGGCTGCCGCCGGAGCGCCCCAAGGGAAATTGGTTGCGAGCGTGATCGTGAACCCCGCGCACGCCAAAAGGTTGTGGCGCGCCCTGGGTGAGAATATTGCGCGCTATGAGGCGCAGTTCGGCACAATCCGCGAAAACCCAGCGCCCGCGGTCGCGCCAACCGTTGGACTGTTGCAGTAGGCCTGCGCGTTTGGGCAGCGCCCGGCAGGTGCGAAATTTCCCCGCCCGTTTGACAGGTGGCCAATCCGGTGGGTGCCCAACCCTCAAGCTTTCAGGCTCTTTCACTCTGCGCGTGCTAGAGTTGCCTTCCACGGGGCCCGGCAGACTCCGATGAATCGCCTAGCAGTCACCCTAATCACAAAAAATGAGGAACGGAATCTTCCGCGCGTTCTCGCGTCACTAGAAGATCTCGCGGACGAGCTGGTTGTGGTCGATTCCGGCAGTTCCGACCGCACGCTGCAGATCGTCACCGCGCATGGAGCCAAGATTTATATACGAGGCTGGTCAGGCTTTGCGGAGCAGCGCAATTTCGCCGGCGAGCAATGTACGTGCGAATGGGTGCTGGCGCTGGACGCCGACGAGGAACTGAGCGAGCCACTGCGCGCATCGCTTCGCGAGTGGAAAGAACGTCCTGCGGAATTTGACGCCTATGAATTTGCGCGCTGCGCCATCTATCTGGGTCGTTGGATCCGGCACTCGGGCTGGTATCCGGACTGGAAGACCCGGCTTTATCGTCGCGGCGTCGGTCAGTTTGCAGGCGCCACCCACGATGCGTTCCGCACCGGATCGCCGATAGGGCGGCTTGCAGGGGACCTCTTGCACCACGCGTTTGATGCGCCGGAGGAACACGAGGCGACTGTGCAATCCTACAGCGCCAGTGCCGCTGCCGAACTCTTTGCAAATGGCCGCCGCCGCTGGCGCGCGGCTCTTTACGTTGCACCAGCCTGGACCTTTGCGCGGAAGATATTTCTTCAGGGCGCGCTTTTTGACGGCTGGCGCGGCTACCGCATTGCTTGCATGAGCTCCCGATATACCTGGCTGAAATATCGCAAGCTCGGAGCGCTGGTGCGACAAGGACGAAGCGCTCGCGCCCAAAACAATACAGCCGCCAGGAATGTGGGGCCGTGAAGATCGTCTACGTCGATCTGGAAACCGAGTGGCGGGGCGGCCAAGGGCAAGCGTTGCTGACCGTGCAGGGGCTCATTGCACGCGGGCATGAAGCTGAGCTTGTCGCTGCGGAGACGGGGGTCTTGGCGCGGCGAGCGCGGGATATCGGCGTACCCGTGCGAAACGTTAGTGGTCATCGGCGGCGCTGGCACGCAGCCCAAATGTTGCACAAACTCCTGCGACACAGCGGCACCGGCATCGTGCATGCGAATGAGCCGCATGCGCTGACGGCAGCCTGGCTCGCCAGGGCACACCGGCGTGGGCCCTTGGTCGTGTCACGGCGTGTAGCATATCTACTTGGGCGCGGTTGGGCGTCGCAGGACCGCTATCGTGCCGCGGACCGTGTGTTCGCGATTTCGAGGTTTGTCGCTGAGAGCGTGGTGAAATCGGGAATTCCACGCGACCGGATCACACTCGTCTACGAAGGCGTGGAGATTCCAGCTCCGGTCAGTGAAGCCGAGCGCCATGCTGCTCGCGGGTCCCTGCACATTCGGGAGGGAGAAACTCTGCTTGGATGCATCGGATACCTGCTACCGGAGAAGGGCCAGGACCAGCTCGTACGAGTCATGCCGTCGATCCTTAAGCAATCGCCGCAATGCCGATTGCTCTTTGCGGGCGATGGACCGGAGCGCCGCCGGTTGGAAACGCTCGCTGCTGGGCTCGGCATCCGCGACCGCGTGCTCTTTGCAGGTTTTGTCGAGCGGATTGCGGAGGTGTATGCGGCTCTCGATCTCTTTGTATTTCCATCGATTGCGGAGCCCTTGGGAACTTCCCTGCTAAAGGCAATGGCCTACGGTTTGCCTGTCGTAGCAGTCGCAAGCGGCGGAGTGCCTGAATACGTCGAAAGCGGCGTCAATGGGATTTTAGCGGCGCAGCCCAAACCCGAAGTTCTCGCGGACGCGATTCTTCCGTTGCTGAAGGATCGCGCGATTCGAGAGCGTCTTGGGAAGCGCGCACGCAAGGACGTGTCCGAGCGCTTCTCCGCCGATATAATGACGGAAAACACGATCCTCGGGTACCAGGATATTCTGCGGAAGCGTGAAGCAGCGCGCTAGCGGAAAAAAAACGGGCGCCGGAAGAGCCGCGCTGGCTCGATCCGGCGCCTTTACAACTGCGCCAATTTTCTGTTTGTCTCTCCCAGTTCCTCCTCCTCAGCCGAGTATTGTTCTTTCCGGGGCCGCGGCTTCGGTAACTACCCACTGGCCGCTAGGCTCCAGGAACTCCACACCGATGACAAAACCCTCGCTACGAGCGGCTTTGCAGTAGGCGACTCTCGCACGGGCATGAAAACCCGCAGGCAGCATCGCTACTTCCAGGCACGCGCCGGTTTCCCACCGGTGTGCCGTCAAGACGCGGGCGCCGCGGGCGCTGACGTTCTGTGTGAACGTCGCTTCCACGCCGGGCACGCGTTCGTCGCCTTCGAGTTGCACGGCGACGGTCATCGGAACTCTTTTTTCCGCTCTCGGAAGGGCGAATTGTTTCTGCATGAGCGGTCCTCCTAACGGGCCGCCGCGCGTGAGAAGCGCGGGGCGTCTTCCAGATTTTCTTTCATGCGGTATAGCGCGCGGTCCGCAGCACCGAGCAGCTTTTCGAGCGTATCGCCATTCACGGGATAGACGGCCACGCCGGCACTCACCGTAAGCCTGGGCATCTCGGGTTCGGACGCGAGGCGCTCGCGAATGCGCTGGCTCACAAGTGTGGCCTCTTCAAAACCCGCTTCCGGCAGCACCAGGGCAAACTCGTCACCGCCATAGCGCGCCGCCGTGTCGGTCACGCGGGAATGCGTGCGTATCACGTTCGCCACGCGACAAATGGCGCGCGTGCCCACCAGGTGGCCAAAGCGGTCATTCACGCTCTTGAGTCGATCCAAATCGAGCAGTACCACCGCAAATGGCCGGTGGGAGCGTTTCGAACGCTGCATTTCACTTTCGAGATTCGAAATTAACGTGCGGTAGTTGGCAAGCCCGGTCAGCGAATCGCTAACGGCCAGACGGCGTACTTTTTCGAAGAGGCGCGCATTGTCAATGAGCGCCCCGCCTAGGACGACACCGTAGCTGGCGACTTTAAGACCTTCCGCAGCGAGCGCTGGAGCGTCGAGCAGGTGCTCCGATTGCGTCGCGACGAGATGGCAGGCGACATTCAGCCAAGCCATCCAGTACAGCGAACTATCAAACGCCGAGGAAGCGCGTCGCAGGCGCTGCCGGAAACCAAGCGCCGCAGCGAAGAAGAGACCTGCCGGCAGCAGTTCCCAGGGACGCGCCAAGAACCACGACGGGTGAATGCTGATCCGCCACGGGAAGCTCAAGAACGCCGCGCCTGTGAGGTAGCCCGCGCCGGCCACGATAAAGAAAGCGACCGCGATTTCGCGGCCCGGTTCCCGCGAACTAGGCAAGCGCCGCTCGACGGCCTGGGCGAGCAGCAAGAGAACGGCGAGGACGGTGCAGCTCACCATCCAGGTCAATGGCACGATCAAGGGCCCGCTCGAATTGGCCGACTGCCCCTCGAAGAAGTTGAAGCTGCCGCCGGTCTCGACAAGCGCGGCCAGCGCGAAGCCAAAGGCCAAAATTAGCGATATTCGGTCGTGGGTGCCGCGGAAACGGACCAGCGCGTTGGCCGAAAAAGTGAGGATCAGAATGCTGCCAAATAGGGAGAGCGTCGCGTACGGGAAGGGTTCAAACGCGATATGCAATCCGCGCAATTGAACCAGCGCGGCGACTGACGCCGCCATCCCAGCTGTCGCGAGCGGCCACCGGAAACGGCGAATGAGTGTCGAAACTTGCCTCAACGCTACCAACGGACTCCCCTCAGAACTCCGCAGGCCGCACGAGTGCGGCAGAACGCGATAGGAAACTGCAACCCTAGGGCCGATTGGGGAGTGGGATGCTTATGCTGGTAAGCCGCAGAAAAGAAAAGACAATTGTTCCCGAGCTATGGGGAACCCGCACGGGTTGTTCCACCTTAACCGAGGCGAGCGTGTAGAACTGTTACCGTTTCAGAGTTCTAGTACCTAATGGAATGTACTTACAGCGAAGCACTTAGCCGTTAGGAAGGAGGCTTCATAGTTACCGCTTCGCAACTCAAAGTGGCTAGCACCATTCTGGTCCGCCCGAAGCGACTTTACGCATGCATATTTCGAAGGGGATCGGGTATAGAAGAATCACGGATACAAAGCAGTCACCGACTTGGGCCGTATTTCACTGTGTAAAATTCTACACACAGCGTCGACCCAAGGGGCTTGAGGGGGCTTCTGATGGCTGCGTCGGGGCCCCTCGCGGGGCTTCGGCTAACTTTGGGGTTTCTGCTCGTCCGCGGCCTTCACTGCGGCCTCAGCGGCTTGGAACCCGATCTGCGAGTGCTGACCATCACAAAACGGCTTATTCTTGCTCCCACCGCACCGGCACAATGAAAACGCCGGCTTCCCGGCGATATCAAACGGATTGCCATTGATATCCACGATTTCAATCGAGCCTTCCGGTGCTTCGACCCGAAGCGGGCCGTTAGGGCGTATCGTGATCTTTACCTGAGCCATGTTTTCCTCCAAGAATGCACTTCGAATGCTGCCGATTTCGAATGCTGCGGCTAGTATTTCGGCATAGACGGATCAACTTCATCCGACCAAGCCAAAACGCCGCCCTTTAGATTCCAGATCTTGCGGAAGCCTGCCTGCTTCAAGAAATTCACGGCATCGGCGGAGCGCTTGCCGCTGCGGCAATGCGCCACGATTTCCCGCGAGCTATCGAGTTCGTTGACGCGCTTGGGTAAATCGCCCAACGGGATCAGGTAGCCGTTCAGGTTGCAAATCTGGTATTCGTGCGGTTCGCGCACGTCCAGAATGAAGAGGTCGTCGCCACGCTCCAGCCGCGCCTTCAAGTCTACGGGAGTGATTTCCGGAACATCGGTAGCCGCAGCAGGAGCTTCCTCACCGCGAATTCCACAGAATTCCTCATAATCGATCAACTTCGTTATCGTCCGATGCTCGCCGCAAAGTGGGCAAGCAGGATTCTTCTTCAGCTTGAGCTCGCGAAAGCGCATCGCCAGCGCGTCAAATAGCAGCAAGCGGCCCACCAGCGGTTCCCCATTGCCCAGAATCAGCTTGATCGCCTCTATTGCTTGCAGCGACCCTACGATACCCGGGAGCACACCCAGGACGCCCCCCTCCGCACACGAGGGCACCAGTCCAGGCGGCGGCGGTTCCGGGTAGAGGCACCGGTAACACGGGCCGTCGGGCATGCCGAAAATACTCACTTGGCCTTCGAACCGAAAAATCGAGCCGTAAACGTTCGGTTTGCCGAGCAGCACGCAGGCATCGTTCACCAAATAGCGCGTTGGGAAATTGTCGGTGCCGTCCACGATCAGGTCGTAATCGCGAAAAAGATCGAGCGCATTCACGCTGGTCAACCGTGTGTTGTACGTCGTGATTTCGATGGCCGGATTCAGACTCGCCAAACGGGCTTTGGCGGCCTCGCTCTTGGCTTTGCCTACATCCTGAGTGGAAAACGTCACCTGGCGCTGCAAATTCGTGAAATCCACGACGTCAAAATCGAGGATGCCGAGATGACCCACACCCGCCGCCGCAAGATACAGTCCAAGCGGCGCGCCGAGGCCGCCGGCACCGATCATTAGCACGCGGGCTTGCTTCAGCTTGAGCTGCCCATCCATGCCGACTTCCGGCATGATCAGATGCCGGCTATAGCGCAGAATTTCTTCGCGCGAAAGTTTGGGGGCCGGTGCTTCCGTGGTCGTTGCCATGTTCTGTCTCTTTCGGGGATTTTTTCAGAGAATCATTCCGCCGGCGATCGAAGGCACGATGGTGATGGTATCGCCATCCTTGGTCGGTGTCTTTTCCTTCTCGAGATAACGGATATCTTCGTCGTTCAAATAGACGTTAACGAAACTGCGGATACGTCCATCGTCGGTGTAAAGATGCTTGCGCAACTCGCCAAATTTTGACGTCAACCCACCGAGGGCTTCGCCGACGGTCCGCGCTTCGAGTTCAATGGTGTCACTTTTTCCGGCGAACTGCCGGAGCGGTGTCGGGATCAAGACTTTCACTGCCATGATTTTCTTCCTCCAATAAAAGGAGCTCACGCTGCACCAATAGAAGGCGCGTCAGCGGTTCTCGCGCGGGGCAACCTTCTCGTTTGGCTTCATCCCCATCGTGATCGTCTCCGGCTCGAAACGCACGCGATTGTCCGATAGGCGCCAGGAAACCATGGCCTGCGCTTCGCCCTGGGCGATACTCACAATGATATAGCTGTACCATGGCCAAGCGTGCTCTCGATCGTATTCGCTGGGCAGCGCCGGATGATCCGGATGCGAATGATACCAGCCAATCAGGTCGAGTCCGGCAGCGCGCGCGGCACGTTCCGCATTTCGGAAATCCTCGGGCGTGATGGAAAAACGGTTGCGCGGGGAATCCTCGCGCCTGTTCACCAGCGGAAATAGACCGCGCACTTCCCGTGCTATTTCGCCATCCATACCCAACAACCCTCCGCAACACTCATGCGGATAGGTTTCACCACCATGGGCGCGGATGCGGTCCGCCAGCACTTCGCTTAAATACAAATTGTGCGCCATAAGCCTTGGGGACTTGCCGACTGCATAAACCAATACCTTGATCAGATGCCCGGAAACGAGGCAGGTCACTGAGCCACTAGCGCGCGGCGGCTTCGTCCCAGAACCTTTCGCTTAAGTACTTTTCGCCGGAATCTGGGAAAATTGTGACGATTACGTCGTGAGTCTCTTTCGGCAGAGTCTCCGCGATCTCCAAGGCCCCCACCATTGCCGCAGCGGCGCTCGGGCTCACAAGCAATCCTTCCTCGCGCGCCAAGCGTCTGGCCATTCCATACGCATCTTCTGTACGGATTTCAAAATTCTCATCGGCAAGCGAAGGATCGTAGATTTTCGGAACAATGGCTGTGGCCATATGCTTCCAACCCTCGAGGCCATGGAACCCCGAATCCGGCTGCAAGCTTACGCAACGAATTCGAGGATTCAATTCTTTGAGCCTGCGTGCGACGCCCATAAATGTGCCGGAGGTACCCAAACCCGCGCAGAAATGCGTCACGCGTCCGCGCGATTGCTCCCAAATCTCAATGGCTGTGGTTTCGTAGTGTGCAAGCCAGTTCGCATCGTTGCTGTACTGGTCCACGTAGAAATAACGTTCCGTGCCGGCGGCGTAAATTTCCCGGGCTTTGCGGATCGCGCCATCGCTGCCTTCGTCGCCCGGCGTAAAAATCAATTCGGCGCCGTAGGTTTCCAAAATGCGCTTGCGCTCGGGAGAGACATTGGAAGGCAAACAGAGCGTAACCGCGTAACCACGAGCCGCGCCGATCATGGCGTAGGCGATGCCGGTGTTGCCGCTCGTGGCGTCTAAGATCGTTTTGCCCTTGCGCAGGGCGCCCGTGCGTTCGCCTTCGCGAATCATGTTCAGCGCGGCGCGATCCTTCACGGAACCACCCGGATTGAACCATTCGGCCTTGGCGTAAAACTCGATATCCGGATAGCCGCTGCCAATTCGCGCAAGACGCAGCAATGGCGTATTGCCTACGTTGTCGAGCAATGAAGCCGGAGCGATCATGGCGGGAGCCGATGGGTCTTGTATAAGCGAGCTTTGCTGACGAGTCATGGCCGCTTCCCACTAAGGCTCATTCGATGCGGCTGGTTGCGTCCGATATTCAAACGAGCGCAATTTATATCCCGCTTAGAACGACGAAGTTAGCCAAGTGAACCCGCTCGCGGGACTGGTACTGACTGCGCGTCAGGCGCTTTGACATCGGCAAGAGCTTTGCCTACTCTGGATCATTATGTGGAACGTGACCGACCGCTTCGAGGAGCCTTTAATTCTGGAAAACCTGCAGCCGTTGGGCTTCAAAGTCGGCAGCACCGGCGGCGTCGTCCGTGTGGAAAAATACGGCTGCGGCTCGGAATTTAGGCGCACACCGACCGGGCAATATCAGATGACGATTCTGCCCTCGATCCTGATGAAAGGCCAATTTACCCGGCTATGGGACGCAGGATATCAGAAATTCTTGCTTTTCGACGATGGGCGCAAATACCCGGCGCAAAGCTTGCAACTGGTTAACTTGAGGAAGTTTAACGAGGAGCTGCGCTCCGCGCTGGGCGTGCCTACGTATTACAACGAGGCGTTAGGCTCGACGTGCCGCGTTTCCGCATACGACCGCGTAAAGGGCCGCAAGGGCGACGTGCCGGGTAATGACGTGCCGGAAAGAATCGCGAAGACGCGCCACACCGTTTTGCCCTGACCGAATCTCGAGGCTTTTTCTACAGACACCGAACTCGTGATTCAGCCCTATTTTGCTTTAACGCGCTCCAGCCGCCGTCGAAGTTGCTCTTCATCGACTTTGAATTTCGCTATTTTCTTAGAACCCAGGAATAACACCGGAACTTCTTCGTTGTAGCGCGCGCGTAATACGGAATCTTCATCAATATTCACTTCGCGAATTGGCGCGTCGTATTTTTCTGCCAGAGGTGCAATCGTCTGCTTCGCTTCATCGCACAGGTGGCAGCCGGGGCGGGTGTAGAGCGTAATGTCACGAGGACCGGCAATCGCCAGGCGGCCGTCTTCGGTGCGGTACCAATGGCCGCCGTCTTCGCGCAAGAGGCCCTGGCCCGTCAAGCGCCGCAACTCGGCTAGCACCTGCTCATCCCCGGCCGAATGTTCGCGGGCATATTCGGTGAGCGCGGCCGCGTCGAGTGGACCATCCGCCGCGGAATCAAAAGCGGCAAGCAATCGTCGGCTGAGCCGATTCATCGCGTAACTCCAGCGCTTGAGTCCTGCAACCGCCCATGCCTCCTACGGCTTTACGCTGTACATCGTTTTGAAGACGCCCATCTTCGGATAAAAAGCCGCAGCGCGATAAATTTCCGAGATTTGCCGTATGTGTCCCAGATCGTGAAAACCCCATTCGTGGAGCAAGTCGCTCAGGGTGATGCGCCCAAGCGTCGAGTGCTGTCCAGTGCGCCCCAGCGCTCCTTCTGGGAGGTAGCGCAGGAGAGACAATGACCGATCGCGCTCGTGGCAGAAATTGTGAAGTTGTTCGCGTCCTGTGCCGTTCGAATATTTGCCCGTAGCGTAAACCGCATTCTGGTCGTACTTGACGATGGGAGGATTGTCCTGCTGCGCCATCAGGCGCGTGCGCTCCCGGTTGGTCTGCTCTACGTCCGCCAAATGCCCAAGGATTTCGCTGATCGACCATCGGTCTGGTGCGGGCTTCCACGTCAGAGTCGAATCGGGCACATCCAGAAGAATTTTTTCGATGATGATTGGTGTCTGTTCCAAGAGATTCAAACAAGGCAGATTCTGTGGCGAACGGGGCGGCATTCTCGCTCCTTCAGATCCGACATTCTTTATACCGCATTTGGGTTCGGCGTCAAAAGCGAGCGCCGCGCCTGCCCCAGGCTTCCCGCAAACCCTAAGAAGCCGTAGACTTCTGTGTGGGCGACTTCTCGATTCGGAATGAGGAAGAATCAATGGGCGGCGTGCTAGCGTTTGTGGACGACATTTTCTTTCAAATGAAAATCGCGGAGACGGCCCGCCACATAGGCGTGGAATTCCAAGCCGCCACCACCGTGGATGCGTTGCTGGCTGCGGCCCAAGGCGATGCCTCCGCGCGGCCGGTGCTGATCGTGGTGGATTTGAATGTGCGCGGGGGTGCTTCACCGGGCGCCAATCCGCAGACCTCTATGCCATTTGGACGTGGCGTGGAAGCCCTCGAGCGGTTGCGCGCCGGAGGCAACCAAACACCTGTGATTGCCTTCCTTTCTCACGTGCAAACGGATTTGGCCGAACGCGCACGTGCGGTGGGTGGCGCAGACGTGATGCCGCGGTCGAAGTTCACCCAGGAACTGGCGACGATCCTGGCGCGTGCGAAATCGTGAGGTAATGGTGCGAAGGATTGGCTGCATTTTTGCAATGAGCGTAATGGTCTGGGCTTTGGCTGCGGGCCAGGCGTCGGGTTCAACCGCGCTGCATCAAGCGCGAGGTGGCGACGCGTTAAGCGAAACTCTGCCAAACGGACCGGCCGATACGTTGGCATCCGCATTTTCCGCGGCGTGCAAACATGATGTTAGTGCGTTCACCGATTTCCTCACCACCTCCAGCAGTGCCGCCTACCGCGGTCTTCCCCCCAACCAGCAAATCGGCTTGCTGAAGCGATTCGTGCAACTCGAGGATCCGGGTCAGCCGCTGCGTTCAACTGACGCCAGCGGCGGCATCGTGTTGCGTTGCGAAACGCCCCGCATTACCGCCGAGATTCGCCTAGGCACAGCACGAATTGATGAAAACGTGGCTTTTGTGCCGGTATCTCTCACGAAAGATCGCAAAGTGGATTTCGGGATGGTGCGCGCCTCGAGCGGCTGGAAAGTGTTTTCGTTGGGCCTCGTGGTGCTGGACATCCCACAGCTCACGGCCGAGTGGACCCGCCAAGCGATGGAAGATCGCGAAAATGAGGCAATCACCGCCATGCGCGACATTGCAAGGGCCCTCGATACCTACCGCAAAGCGTTCGAGAAACTGCCGGACGCGCTTTCGCAGCTTGGTCCCGCGCCCAAGAATGGAATTTCGCCGGATACGGCTGGGCTGCTCGATTCGCAGCTCGCACAGGGTCAGGCGGGCGGCTACTCGATTCGCTATCGGATTCTGCCGAGCGACGACGAAGAGCGGCATTCTTCCGGTTTCGAACTGGCCGCCACGCCGAAGGAATACGGCAAGTCAGGCGTGCGCTCCTTTTTTTTGGATTACACTGGCACGCT
>DATNLT010000080.1:0-2720 GCA_035602725.1 Candidatus Acidiferrales bacterium | reverse complement strand
ATTGGGCTTGGAAAACGCAGAGCGCGATTTCGCATCCCCATTTTTGGGTCGAGCATCCCTCGGATGGTTGGCACCTGCGTACCATGTTCGAAGACATTCCGCTTCCCGCATCCTGGCCCGTTTATGTAAGCCACGCGGAAGCCTCTGCGTATACGCGCTGGGCCGGCAAAAAACTTCCCAATGAAGCTCAGTGGCATCGCCTGGCCTACGGGACCCCGGAAGGCAACGAAAGAGCGTACCCTTGGGGCGAAGCTCTGCCCGCGTCGTGCTTCGGCAATTTTGATTTCGAACGCTGGGATCCTAGGCCCGTGAACGCGCATCCGGATGGCCGCAGCGCCTTTGGCATCACCGATCTCGTCGGCAATGGTTGGGAGTGGACCTCCACGCCCTTCGCCCCGCTGCCGGGATTCCGTTCGTTCCCGTTTTATCCTGGTTATTCCGCCAATTTCTTCAACGGCAAGCACTACGTTCTGAAGGGCGGTTCGCCGCAGACTGCCGCTTGCATGCTACGCCGCAGTTTTCGAAATTGGTTTCAGCCGCACTACCCGTACATCTACACGAAATTCCGCTGCGTGGAGGATTAGCATGGCCGCACCCGCATTTTGGCGTACGCAGCGATCGCTCACCGAATGCCAGGCGCAATTTGCCAAGGATGTTTGCGCGGGACTTTTGCGCGATGGGCAGAAGGAATTGCCCTCCAAATATCTCTATGACCAGCTCGGCTCGGCGCTTTTCGAAGCCATCTGCCTGCTCCCCGAATATGGCTTGAATCGCGCGGGCGCGCGCCTGATGCGCAGGTATGCGCACGAAATTGCCAAATTGCTTCCCACGCCGGTGGTAGTGGCTGAATTAGGCAGCGGTAATGGCACCAACACACGGTGGCTGCTCGAAGCCATCGCCGCTCGCCACTCGGTCGATTACTTTCCCATCGATATTTCCGCGCAGGCTCTGAGCCGCTGTGGCCAGGAACTCGGTCAATTGGAACGTGTGAACTTGTCCGCGATTGAGGCGCCCTACTTGGAGGGATTGTCGCAGGTTGCCGAACGCCGGCGCGAAAGTGAACGTCTTCTCGTGCTCTTTCTCGGCAGCACCATCGGCAATTTCGACCGCCTGCCCGCTCAGCGCTTTCTCGGCCAAGTCCGTCGCGGTCTAATTCCCGGCGATGCACTGCTGCTCGCTACCGACCTTGAAAAGCCCGTCGATCAATTGCTCCTTGCCTACGACGACCCCACCGGCGTCACCGCCGCCTTCGATCTGAACCTGCTGGCGCGCATCAATCGCGAGCTCGACGCCGATTTTGACCTTGCTAAGTTTAAGCATGAAGCCCGCTGGGATCACCGTGAGCGCAGAATCGAAATGCATCTCCGCTCCACGGTCGCGCAGCGCGTAAACATTGCCCGCGCGGATTGCATCGTTTCCTTCCGCAAAGACGAAACGATCTGGACGGAAAGTTCGCACAAATACACGCGCCGCGAAGTCGTCCAAATGGCTGCGGACGCCAATTTCGAATGCGCCGGCCAGTGGACTGACTCGGAGTGGTCCTTCGCGCAGAGCCTACTGATTGCGTCGTAACTTACGAACTGCGGAGACCCAATAGGGAAGGCCTCCGTATATTGTATCCGGTGAATCAACAATCTTCATAAATCTTCTCCCTTTCCTTGACCCGTTTTCTTACTCAGTGGTATAGAACTCCCACGCAGGTCGATGTGCAAACGAAACCAGGGGTGGTTCGTTTCGCGCTCGTAAGCTGAGCAATCCATTTCATCATCGCCTGCGCAAAAACCAGGAGGAGTGTCCCCTATGAAGTGTGCGAAGAAATTCGCAGTGCTGTGTGTGTTTTTATCGTCTTTGCTCGCGTCTCGATCCGCTCTTGCTCAAGATACCACCGGCTCCATTGCGGGAACGGTTTTCGACGCTAATGGCGCGGCCGTGGCCAACGCCACGGTAACCGCTACCAATACCGATAAGAATGCCGTGATTCGCATCGTCAAGACCGATGACCGCGGCGGCTACGTTCTTTCGCTGCTTCCCGTCGGACATTACTCGGTTTCGGCTGAGGCCAATGGTTTCAAGAAAGCGGAACGGACACAGATGATGGTCAACGTGCACGACCAGTTGACGGCCAACTTCAATTTGGAAGTCGGAACGCTAAACGAAGTCGTTACTGTGAACGCCGGTGCGCTGCACGTAGAAACGCAGACCGCCACGCAAGGTGGCCTGGTGAGTCCCACCGAGATGCATCAGTTGCCGCTGAATACGCGCAACTTTGTGCAGTTCGTTACCCTGATGCCCGGTGTTTCCACCTCGTCCGGAGTGGACACGTTTTACATCGGCAATTCCTTGCCGTCGGGCACCACTGCAACGATTCCTTTCTATTTCGATGGCAACCGCAACAGTACCAGCTACTGGACTCTCGATGGCGCCGACAACATCGATCGTGGTTCCGATCTTACTTTGCTCGACTACCCCAGCGTCGACGCGATTGACGAATTCAAAGTCCTGCGTGGACAATACGATCCGGAATTTGGCCGTTCCGCCGGCGCGCAAATCACCGTCGTTACGAAATCGGGATCAAGCCAGTACCACGGCGATGGCTACGAGTTCTTCCGCAATGACGTCCTGCAGGCCAATAATTTCTTTCTCAACAAGACCCATACGCCCCGCCCGCCGCTCCGCTACAATGATTTCGGGTACACCTTCGGCGGCCCGCTTTTCATTCC
>DATNLT010000078.1:0-23027 GCA_035602725.1 Candidatus Acidiferrales bacterium | reverse complement strand
GAAGCCTTCGGCAATCAACTGATCGTAGGCCAACAGCACGACAGTCCGCGAAATACGGAGTTCGTTCGCCAGGTCTCGCGTGGCCGGCAATTTGTCGCCGGCGCGAAACGCACCCGAAAGAATCGCCCGCCGTAATCCGCCGTAGACCTGCCGGAAGAGCGGTTCGCCATGTCTTGAAAGTGGTATCACGAATTGCATGGAAAGTGGATCTTTTAAAATATCACAGTGGAGGCCATGATTGCATCTGCCGCCAACGCGGTTCCCTCCAAGGATGCAGGCTGCGCGGCAGCAAGGAGAATCACGTGCTACGGAAATATATGGGCATGGCGGCACTGATCAGCGCAGGGCTAATTGGTGGCGCGTCGAGAGTTCAGGCGCAATCGGCAATGCTGAACCTGCCGCGGGCGAGCCAGCACGCGCGTATCACGCAGCGCATCGGCATCACCGACATCACCATCGACTACAGCCGTCCCCTCGTAAGGGGCCGGAAAATTTTTGGAGGGCTGCAGGCGTATGGGCAAGTCTGGCGGGCAGGAGCAAACGAAAACACAATTCTGGAGGTGAGCGATCCGGTCAGCATCGAGGGGCAGACGCTGCCGAAGGGCGCCTATGGGCTGCATATGATCCCCGGCGAGACTGCCTGGGTGGTGATCTTGTCAAAGAATGCAACGTCCTGGGGAAGTTTCACGTACGACCAAGCGGAAGATGCGCTGCGCATAAACGTAAAGCCGCAAAGCATCGAGAACCAAGAAGCGCTGAGCTATGGAATTGAAGATCCGAAGCCTGATTCCGCCCTTATCACGATGCGTTGGGAAAAGGTGGGGATTTCCCTGCACGTACAGGTGAACACGGCGCAAATCGTGGCGGAGAACCTGCGTAAGCAGCTTCGCGGCCGCGTGCAGTTCGAATGGCAGCCGTGGATGGAGGCGGCGGACTATTTACTGACCAACTTCAAAAACGATCAGGCCAGCGCGGAGGAAGCGGCCAGGTACGCGCAACATTCGATCGACAACGAAGATCGTTTCGAAAACGAAATAACCAAGTCGCGAGCGCTGGCCGCGCTGGGACGGCAGGACGAAGCGCTGGCCGCGCGGAACAAAGCCATCGCCATGGGCAATCAATTGCAGGTGCAGAGTTTCGCCCGGACCATACAAGGTGACGGACGCTACGCAGAAGCCATCGAGCTTTTCCACATCAACATTCAGAAGGATCCAAATACGTGGATCGCGCACAACGAGAAGGCACGGGTAGCGGTATCCGAAGGCGATTTCGATACGGCGATCAAAGAAATGAAGCTGGCGATGGACGGTTGCCCGGAGGCGCTAAAAGCGCCGCATGCCGACCTATTGCGGCGGCTGGAAAATCACGAAGACATCAACAAGTAGTGCCCGCCATGAACTTCGCCAAAACATCGTTCGGAAGCGGTCTTGTTCAAAGAGCGGTGAGTGGTGTGATCGCTATGTTGGCGCTCGCTGTTCCCATAGCGAATGCCCAGGACGCGACAAGCGCTGCTCCCATCATGCGTGAGTCAGTCACCGACGCCTGGTGGACCGGCCCAATGCTGGCGAATTCGGCCGGGACTCTACCGCGGGGACACTTCCTGATCGAACCTTACTTCTACGATGTAGCGGGTGCAAATTCGAACAGCTATGGGTCGCTCACTTACATGCTATACGGCGTGACGGACAAGTTCACTGCCGGGATCGTACCTACAGGCGGATTCAATACAGTGAGTGGTGGGCCGAGCAGCGCCGGCATGGGACTGGGCGACGTAAGCTTGCTGGGGCAGTACGGGATAACGCAATTTCATCCAGGCAGTTGGGTACCCTCGACGGCTATTGAAGTCGAGGAAACACTTCCGACCGGCCGATACGACCGGCTGGGCGACCGTCCGAGCGACGGCTTTGGCAGCGGCGCCTATAGCACCTTGGTGGCGCTCAATACGCAGACCTATTTCTGGATGCCAAACGGCCGCATCCTGCGCATGCGGTTTAATGTGTCGAGGACGTTCTCGAGCGAAGCAACTGTGGACGACGCCAGTGTTTACGGCACCACCGGTGGTTTTCGAGGACACGCCAAACCTGGCGGCGCGTCTTTTGTCGATGCCGCTTGGGAATACAGCTTGACGAAAAAATGGGTGCTTGCGCTCGACGCTACTTACAGGCATGCCGGCAATACACGCGTGACCGGGTATGACCTTCTCGATCCGAACAATCTGGCGAATCCAACAAACATCGTGATCAACCTTGGGTCGAGTGATGCGTTCGGCTTGGCGCCTGCGGTCGAGTACAACTTCCGGCCCAGTCTGGGCGTGTTGCTCGGCACTCGCGTGATTGCGGGCGGCCATAACACGTCAATCACGGTGACTCCCGCTCTTGCGATCAATTACGTCCACTAATACGCCCTTAGCCCAACAACCGTCGCGCGGGGACGTCAAATGATTATTGAGATGCGCACTTACAAGACCAAGTCCGGGATGCGTGCGCGGTTCGTAGAGATATTTCGAGCGAAATCCATACCTGCGCACAACGACATCGGGATGACAATACTCGGACCGTTTCTTTCGGTGGAAGATCCTGACGTGTTCTTTTTCATGCGTGGCTTTCCAGATTTGGCTTCGCGCGAACCAAGGAAAGCGAAATTCTACGAAGGCGAGCTGTGGAAGCACGAACTGGAAAATCTACTGATGCCGATGTTGGAAAAGTACGAAGCCGCAGTCGTCGAAGACGGGGATGGGCTGATTCGCTAGTAGCACACCAGCTGCCGATCACACGGCATATCTTCTCGCTCTTAAGCCTTATTGCATTGCCCTCTGATTTCGCCTGCCCTGTACAACGGGCCAGTTAACCAACGCGCTTCTTTGCGGGGCACGCGGCCTTTTCGCATACGACCGCGGACTATGCTTTACGCACCGAGGACCACACCGTAGAACCCAGCCCCGATATTCGCAGGGTCCCGGCTAACTCAATCCGTCGGACAGGAGATTCATGCGAATACGATTCGGTCTCGCTTTCGTTTCTACCGCAATGGCGATGTTGTTTTTTGGGCTGACGCCTCCAACGTTCGCCCAAAATCAGGTGGGGAGCAATGCGCGTGCTGCGATCCTGCAAAAAATCGACGAAGGAACACGCACAACGCTTCGCGGCAACATCAGACCGGAAGCCACGCCCGCGAACGACCGCGGTGCGCTGGCAGACGATACGCCCATGCCGCACCTGTTGCTGCAACTGCAGCGCTCGGGCGCGCAGGAGCAAGCGCTGCGGCAATATATTGACGATCTCCAAAATCCGAATTCGCCCAATTATCACAAATGGCTTACGGCGCAGGAATTCGGCGAGCAGTTTGGCGTAGCGAAACAGGATCTCGATACCGTCACGGAATGGCTTGCATCGCATGGGATGCAAGTGAACCTGATTTATCCAAACGCCATGCTAATCGATTTTTCGGCCAGTGTGCGCCAAGTCCGCGAGGCGTTTCGGACGGAGATTCACGCGTTCGAAGTAAGCGGTGTGAGACATATGGCCAACGCGAGCGATCCGCAGATCCCCGCGGCGCTGGCGCCTGTGGTGGCAGGCGTGATCTCGCTTCACGACTTTATGCCGCACGCAATGCGCAAGATGCGACCGGCATATACCTTGGGCGGATCGCAATATCAGGCCGTCGTTCCCGGCGATTTGGCGACGATCTACAACATAAATCCACTCTTCCAGGCCGGGACGGCCGGGCAAGGACAGACGGTTGTAGTACTCGAGGATACGGACGTCTATTCCACTCAGGATTGGACGACGTTTCGCTCGACGTTCGGGCTTTCCGCCTATAGCTCCGGATCATTCACGCAGGTCCATCCCGCCCCACCGTCAGGGCCAAACAATTGCAGCGATCCAGGGGTGAATGCGGACGATATCGAAGCGATCCTTGATGCGGAGTACGCGAGCGCAACCGCACCAGGCGCCACGATCGAGCTGGCGTCCTGCGCGGACACCAACAATTTTGGAGTATTCGTGGCGCTGCAAAATCTTCTGAACGAGAGCAGCAAGCCGCCTGCGGTTGTTAGCATTAGCTACGGCCAGTGTGAAGCGGTGAACGGGACCGGGGCGAACGCGGCGTACAACTATTTGTTCCAGCAAGCGGCCGCCGAGGGAGTTTCCGTGTTTGTATCCTCTGGCGACGAAGGGGCAGCAAGCTGTGACGCGGGCGCAAACTCCGCGAGCCACGGCATTGGGGTGAGCGGCATTGCATCGACGCCCTATGATGTAGCTGTGGGCGGAACGGACTTCGGGGATAGTTACGCCGGGACAAACAGTTCTTATTGGAATTCCACCAATACCTCCACCTACGAATCGGCGAAATCCTATGTTCCGGAGATTCCGTGGAATGATTCGTGCGCCGGTGTATTGCTCGCCTCCGTTTTAGGCAACTCGACAACCTATGGCGCGAACGGCTTCTGCAACGGCTCGACGGCCCGCTCAGATGGGCTGCTCACAACCGCTGCGGGAAGCGGCGGACCGAGCGGGTGCGCGTCCGGAAGCGCCACGACCGGCGGCGTGGTGAGCGGAAGCTGCGCCGGATACCCGAAACCTTCGTGGCAAGCAGTAGCGGGGAATCCCAATGACGGCGTGCGCGATATTCCGGACGTGTCTCTCTTTGCGGCGAACGGCGTTTGGGGACACTACTATGTGTTTTGCGATTCGAACACGGCCAACGGCGGCACTCCCTGCAAGGGGGCGCCGAGCGGCTGGTCGGGTGCGGGTGGAACTTCCTTCTCCGCCCCCATCATGGCCGGAATCCAGGCACTGATAAACCAGAAGACCGGTTCAGCACAGGGGAATCCGAATCCTGTATATTACAGCTTGTCTGCCGCGGAGTATGGCGGCGGTGGCGACGGCTCTTGCAACTCGACCCTCGGCAACGCCGCGGTTAGCACGTGCGTGTTTTACGACGTGACGCAGGGCGATATAGACGTGAATTGCACGGGTACGCAAGATTGCTATGCGCCCTCGGGCGCCAACGGCGTGCTTTCCACCTCGGACGGGGCCTACAAACCTGCTTACGGAACGACCACGGGTTGGGACTTTGCGACCGGAATCGGCTCGGTAAATGCTGCCAACCTGGCGAATGCTTGGCCTTCCTCCGGCGGCTCGCCGAGCTTCGGCCTTTCACCTTCGCCCAGCAGCCTCACCATCACGCAAGGCTCGGGAGGGACCAGCACAATCACGATAGCGCCTACAAACGGGTTCTCGGGTGGCGTTACGCTTTCGGCATCCGGATTGCCGGCGGGCGTCACAGCATCCTTCGCCACCAACCCGGTGACCGGTTCGAGTGTGCTGACCTTGACCGCGAGCGGCACGGCTGTCACCGGTACAGGAACGGTTACGATCACCGGCGTTTCGGGAAGCCTGACCGAAGGAACGACTATCGCGCTGATCGTAAATGCCTCAGCCCAGCCGAATTTTGCTTTGTCGGCGTCGCCAAGCGGCGTCACAATCACTCAGGGAACGCTCGGCACCAGCACGATCACAATCACGCCGTCGCACGGGTTCACAGGTGGCGTGGCGCTTTCGGCGTCCGGATTGCCCTCGGGCGTGACAGCGTCCTTCGGCACCAATCCGGCGACGAATTCCAGCGTTCTGACCCTAACCGCAGCCGCCACCGCGGCCTATGGGACGGCGAACATTACGATCACGGGCGTTTCCGGAAGTCTGACGAAACAGACCACGGTCTCGCTCACGGTAAAGCCCGCCATCCCTCAGAACTTTGCCCTTACCGCGTCGCCGAGTAGTCTCACCGTTACCCATGGGACTCGCGGGACGAGTACGATCACGGTAACCCCATCCAATGGGTTCGCGGGCAATGTGATGCTTACCGCTTCTGGAATGCCTACGGGAGTTACGGCGGCGTTCCGGCCAAACCCCACAACCACCACGAGCACGCTGACTTTGACCGTGAGCCGATTCACGCGGACGGGCACTTATACGATTACCGTGACGGGGACTTCCGGCAACCTGACCCATACCCTCACGATCAGCCTGAAGGTTCAAAGCTGAATTTTAGACTGGCGAGCTAAGTTGTTAGTGGACTTGTTACATTTATTCCAGGGCGACCACTTGCAGACTACGAGTGGTCGCCTTACCTCTTTTGCGCTATGAGTGGTTTGCCGACAGTCTTTCTATTTCGTTCCTGGTAAATCCCACCGATGCGGGCTGGCAGTCTTGAACATGCGAAGGTCGACGTTTCGCTCAGTACACAAAGCGAAACGTTTAACGCGGGCGTTAAGAGCGTGGTGCTTTCAGAAAAATGCTGTGCTGGACGAAATATGCCTTTTAGGATACATCTGCCTTTAGAGGTGTTGTCAGGTGAGTCACATTCGGGCACAGTGCGAAGCCATCGGTCTTCCCTCTCGGAGGTTATGGGTGCGTCTGTGGGCGAATCGCCGTCGGCGCAAGCAGCGTAGTGTTTTTCAAGATTGGTACGCGCGGCTCTGCCCCGAAAAGTACGATGTGTTTGAGGATTGCCTCTCACACATTGTAACCGCCCACAATATCTTCGGCGTGGCGTTGAACGAAGCGTTAGAACTGCGGAAGCATAGTCGCTCGAACGGGATACGCCGTCAGGTGGAAATTTCCGCCGATCTGTGCGAGCGTTTCGCTCCCCAACTGGCCGGACTTTTCCTCGCGCTGGAGCAGCACGCGCAACACTACGGTACGCTGCCTGCAGTGGAAGCCCTGTGCCCGGAGAATTTTCGGGGCGAGGCAGCGCGAAGCTTGGCGCGCAAGAATTTGAACCTATCGCTGGTTCTCTGGAGCCAGAACAACCGCTTTTTGCATAAGTTACGGTCTTTGCATGAAATTACCTGGAGCTGCGCCTCGGTTTATCGCGGGGCGTCAACCCACATAGTCGAGGGGTCGTCTATAGGCCCACGGCAGGATTGGAACGCTTTGGATAATTGCCATTATGACGTCACCACAGCGCTCAGCGAGGCAAAAGTACTGCTGAAATCGTTCCTCTTGGCACTGCCCGATAAGGAACTTCAATACTTCCGCGAAAGGTTGGCATTGTGTACCACTGCCACACGCGTCGAAGCAGATAGACGAACGGCACTTTTCCGACGACAATAATAGTGTAGAGACCGAGCCAACGTCCTGCGCGCTGGGGCCAGCCGGGACTTGTGTAACCCGTTCCTGAACAGGCAACGGGTAGCGGCGCATAAAGACAACTCAGGGGGCGGGGTCAGCATCCCATCAGGCGGATGCGTCCCGAACGGGTATAGGGTGGCCCGAACGAGACTAACCGAAACCGGCGCGCTCACCGAATCGGAAGCGATTCGGCGCGCTCAACAGGGCGACCAGCTAGCGTTCGAGCATCTTTACCGGATGCACAGTCGCCGCGTGTACGCCCTGTGCTTGCGCATGGTTGGCAGGACAGCCGAGGCGGAGGATCTGACCCAAGAGGCCTTCCTCCAGCTCTTCCGGAAGATCGCAACGTTCCGCGGGGAGTCGGCGTTTTCCACTTGGCTGCATCGGCTGGCAGTAAATGTGGTGCTGATGCGGTTGCGCAAGAAAACGATTGCGGAAAGCTCGCTCGAGGAAACCACGGAACCGGACGAGGAGTCCGGCGGCCCCCGGCGGGATTTCGGTTCGGCGGATCCGTTGCTTTCCGGCTCAGTGGACCGGATCAATTTGCAACGGGCCATTCATAGGCTTCCGCCAGGGTATCGCGCAGTGTTTGAGTTACACGACATCCAAGGGTACGAACACAACGAAATTGCCGGGATCATGGGGTGTTCCATCGGCAATTCGAAGTCTCAACTGCATAAGGCCAGGACGCGGCTCCGCGAATTGCTGCACGAAGCCGAACGGGATCGTGCGCGCGATGCGCGGCAAGCGGCGAAGACCGAAGTGGCCGGCGGCGAAGATTGAAGCAAGCGGTCAGTTTCATTCTAAGGCCCGGAAGCAGGCAGAGCAGTAGCAGCAATTGGGGGTAGGAAGAAGGTTCGCTATGTTGTGCCGTGAATTCGAATCCGTGTTTGAGCAGTCCGAGGGCACCCAGCTCCCGGCCGCAGCCGCTACACATTTGAAGGATTGCCACGCCTGCCGGGCAATGGCCGCGGATTTCGAAGCGATACGCGCGGCCGCGCTTGAATTGAACCAGGATTTCACCGAGGAGCCGCCCGCATACATCTGGCAGAATTTGCGAGCGCAACTCGCTGCCGAAGGAGTGATTCGGCAGCCCGAGACAGGTGGTACCGGCTGGCTGGCCGGGCTGCTGGGCTGGACGCATCGCCCAGCGCTGGTGGCCACTTATGCCATGTTGGGGGTTTTCGCTATCGCGGTGATTTGGCAAAATCCGCCGCAGCGCGCCTCCATGGAAGCCTACGTGCTGCCTGCTGAAGCGCTCGCAACGCAAAAGGACCTCGGCAGCTTCGAAACGCAGGCGGTAAGCCAACTGCATCCGGCCACGTCAGAGGTAGACGCTTCGCTGCGCCGGAATCTCGATATCGTTGACAAGTTCATTGCACTGTGTGAAAAGAACGTCCGCGAAGAACCCCAGAATGAAGAAGCTCGGCAGTATCTTTACTCCGCTTATCAGCAAAAGGCGGAGCTTTTGACCACGGCGATGGAACGCGACTGGACAGGGGAATAACGACCATGCACTCGCAAATTAGACGTTTGGCCGGCCCGGGCTGTTGGCGGCCGGTATTGACGGCCGCGGCCGTCGTGGCGATGTCCCTGCCTGCCGCAGCGCACAGCGTGGAGAAGCACTTCCCCGTCGAAGGGCGTCCGCTGGTGATCCTGCAGAATTCGAACGGTCACGTGGAGATCAAGTCTTGGAAGAAAGCCGAAGTGATGGTGATCGGCGACTACGGTAGCAACAAGAACGTGGACATCGAAACGGAGCAGGCCGGTTCGCGCATCGAGATCGGCACGCATATCTTGAACCCGGCGTCGAAACCGGCGGAACGGCAGACGGATTATCAGATCACCGTCCCGGAAGAATCAGAATTGCAGATTCGCACGGAGTCGGGCGGTATTGTGGTGGAAAGCGTACACGGCGACCTGACCTTTGAGACGATTGCCGCCGATGTGAATCTGCAGGACGTGGGCGGCTACCTGGTGGTGAATACGACGGAAGGCGCTATCGTCTGCACGCGATGTGACGGCAGCATCAAGGCGGAATCCGTTAGTGGGAACGTGCAATTGTTCCAGCCGGTGATGAATTCGGTGACGCTGCACACCACGGCGGGCAATATTCTTTTTGACGGCGATTTCCTCCGGCGCGGCGTGTACATTCTGCGCAGCGATACGGGCAACACGGAAGTGCGCTTCGGCAAGGCCAGTTCGTTCGATCTGCGCGCCAATGCTTTGCACGGCACGGTGGTAAACAAGGCCGCGCTCGAACCGGATAAGCACGGATGGAAGTCGCATCTGCCGCATTTCGGAACAGCATTCGCTTCCGGACGCTCGGCATTCGGATCCGTTGGCGCAGGTGACGCCCGCGTCGACCTCTCTTCTTTCAGTGGTACAATCACGATCGCCGCGCGCGACTGACGCTTTTTTCTCTTTGCGGCGGACGCCACGCGAATGCACCCGTCTGCCCCACGCCCGCGTTTGAGATTGATCTGCCTCGCCGGTTTTATGGGTTGCGGCAAGACAACCGTGGGGCGGCAACTTTCCCAACAACTTGGCTGGCGTTTCGTCGATTTGGACGAGCGGATCGAGGAACGCGCCGGGGCGCGCATTTCGCAAATCTTCGAGCGGATCGGCGAAACCGCATTCCGCGATCTCGAACACGAACTGCTTGACCGGACGCTGCATGAAAGCGTCATCTCGCGGGTTCCGACCGTTATGGCGCTCGGCGGCGGCACCTTTGCGCAGCCGCGCAACCTGGAATTGTTGCATGCGGCGTGCATTCCAGAGGGCGCGCCGCGCGCGGGCTGGGTGCTGTGGCTGGATTGTCCAATCGAGCAACTTCTCGCGCGCTGCGTAACGATGGATAATCGTCCTTTGTTCCGCGACGAGGCGAGCTTTCGCAAGCTCTACGAGGAGCGTGTCCCGTTTTACCGATTGGCTGATTTTCGCGTGGAGAGCGGTGATTCTCCGCGCAGCGTAGCCGAACGCATCCTCGCATTAGGGCTGCTCGAGGGAAATATGCCCCTTTCGACGATGCGTCGCGAGGAACCCGAGGTAAGCGCATGAGAGGCCGTACCCGATTTCCGATTGTGGCGTTGCTGAGCGCCCTTTGCGCCTCTAGCATCGCGCCAGCGCGTTCGCAAACGCCCGTGCGCGCGGCACTCGCGGACGACAAAGGCAAATTCGAAGTCAGCGTGGACGGCAAGGTAGTGGCCACCGAGGAATTTTCCGTGGCTCACGAGGGCGGCGGGTGGGTGGCGCGTGGCTCGACGGAATTCCACACGGCCAGCAACGGAACCGGGCATATCACCGGGGAGCTGCACCTGAATGCCGCCGGGGCGCCCGTGCGGTATCAATGGGTTCTCGCTGCCGAAAAGAAAATTACCTCGACAACTACATTCGACGGGAACCAGGCCAAGATGTCCACGGATCTGGGGCAAGCTTCACCGCTTGAACAGGACTTTACATTTCCTTCGCAAGTGGTGATCCTGGACAACAACCTCTACGATCAGTACGGAGTTTTGGCGCACCTCTACAATTGGTCCGCGCGTGGACCGCAGACCTTCGCAGTGTTGATTCCGCAAGAGCACCAGCCAGGGTCGATCACCGTGGAAGCCACGGGCAACCAGCAATTGCGCGTACACACCAGCGATATCGACGTGTTCGTAAGCGTGGACTCCTCGCACCGGGTGATGCGCATCAGCGTGCCCGCCTCCAAAGCAGAGATCGTGCGGAAATAGCGGATTGGGGCGGCCTGACGAGCACGCCATGAGTCCAAGTGCGGCTTACTTAGGGCTGGATACCGGCGAAAGATCGCGCACGATCTGGTAATCCTGCGGATTCAATTTTTTCCAATCGCCGTGAATAATGGCTTTGCGGATCTGCGCCGGCGTCTGCCCTTTGCGCGTTTGCTCGTACGCGAAAATTCCTTCCATCCGGCAAACATTGCACACGCTGGCGTGATCGCTGGTGTAGCAATCGAGCAGACTATGGTGGCCGTCTGTGCGATCGCAAAAGCAATAGCACGGTTGTTCGTACAGCACGGCCTTGATCCTGGCCGCCATGGCATAGGAGTTTTGGGTAAGGCCATCCGTAAATTTCGCGGGATCGAGTGTGTCCGGCAGCGGTCCATCGGGCGGCGTAGCATGGTGCGCGGGAACGTCATTCGTGCCGGACGGCACGGCGGCGGGCGCCTTGCCGGCAATCGCCACAGCAGCCAAAAATAGCAGACTGCACGCGCCGGTGATGGTCCAACTGCGACGGTTGCGGTTCGACCGGAAATTGCAGGCTGCCGCGATTGGCTTCTTCATGACTTCCCCTTAGCCGTACGTTGAGCCATCCCGAAAAGGAGGAGGCCCGGCGCCATTTTACTTCGTCCCTAGCGCCGGGCCAATAGCAACGTCCTGGAGGAGAGCTAGAAGGCGACGCCGCGCGCGCGAACGGCGGTGCGCGTTTGTGGTTTGTTCGGTTCAACGGTGAGCGTTTGTTCCGTTCCCCGGCGGAGCACGGTCACCTGCACGGTTTTGTCTTCGCGTTTATCGCGCAGCTTTTCACGCATCTCGCCCAGATTCTTCACGCGGTCGCCCGCGATCTTGACGATCACATCTCCGGCTTTGAAGCCCGCCTTCTCGGCGGGAGAGTTGGATTCCACTTCACGAACCAGAATTCCCTCGCCATCGGGCGCGCCGAAGTATGTGCCGAGCTGTCCGTCCAGATCCTCGGCAGAAATTCCGAGCGTGGGCGCGGACGGAATGCGCAGGAAGTTGCCGCCCATGTCCGGCATCTGAAAGGAAAAGGCGCGAGGAGCTTCGGGGGTCTCTGGCGGTTCCGGAGCCATCGGCGCAACACGCGGCATAGTCCAGGTACGCATGGGGCCCTCCGGTTGTCCGACCGTAATATTCAGAGTTTGCTCGTGGCCGTCGCGCCAAATGACGGCGGGAATCATGTGCCCCGGGGTGGTCTCAGAAACCAGGCGGCGCAGTTGGGCAGAGCCTTCGACGTGCTCGCCGTTGTATTCCACAATCACGTCGCCGGACTTTAGTCCTGCCTTTTCGGCGGGGCTATCCTTTTCCACCTCGCTGATGTAAACGCCCCTGGGAGAGGAAAGCTTCAACTCCTTTGCGCGATCGGACGTCACATCTTCTGGCGAAACACCGAGCCAGCCCGAGTCCATTCGCAAAGACAAACCTTGTCCATCAATAATCACGCGCTGGCGCGGAGAGTCGGCATCTTGCTGGGCAAACGCTTCGGCCAACTGCGCTTGTATTTTCGCGATCGCCGGTGCGGCATTCTGCGCATATTCCTCTTTCGCCGCAGCCGCCAGCCTCGCGGCATCCACTTTCATGGTGGCCATCTGCTCGCGCATGGCATCAATCGTGTCTTGGCGGACGGCCCATCCGTCTGAACAATCTTGCGGGGGCTTTTGATCCTGGTGGGTCTTTTGATCCTGTGCGGACGCGGATTGGCCGGATGCGATCCCAAGCCCTATCGCAATCACCGCGGCAGCACCCAGCGCCAGGAATGGCTTTGTGTTCATTGCGTTTCTCCCTGCTGAATTCGACGGCCCGGAGGCATTTCGGTGAGCGCGATAACGAGCGCAAAAGCGTTGCTTCTTGAAACGACGCTAGATCGTGCCGTTTAGTGTGGCGAGTTGAATCGCGCCATTGACGGTGCGAATGTGGAGCAACGGTCCGCCTGCGCCGAGCTTGCCGCGGAAGGCACCGGCGGTGAAAGCACTGGCCACGGTGACGGGCAGGCTGGAACGGACCTCGCCATTCATGCTTCGAGCGTCGAGTTCCGCGGAGGCATCCGGTGGCACAGCCAGGATCACCGAACCGTTGACCGTATCGAGTTCCATTTCACTCGAACCGATCTTCGACAGTTCCTCGCGGAGATTGCCATTGGTGGTGTGCGCGCTGATGCTCCCCGCGCAATTGTAGGCTTCGATGTTGCCATTGACGGTGCGCAGTTCGCCGCGCGCTTCGACACCGGCCATCTTGATGCTGCCGTTCACGGTGATAATGTGTTCGAGGATCACCCGCTCCGGAACGTGTACTTCGTAATCCACACTCACATCCACGCCCTGGTCCTTCGGATAGTGCGTGAGTATCTCCACGCGGTTCGGCAGGGTGCGGACTTCCACCGTCACACGATCCAGATCGCTCACATCGCGCCGGGTTGTTTTGACGGCGTGAATCTCGACGGCTTCCCGATCCCAACCGCGCAGGTCGATTGAACCGTTCACGTTTTCCAAATTGACCGTGCCGCCCTTTGCGAGCGGGAGCGTTTTCTCGTAGACCTGGTCCGCGGCTCGGACGGGCCGCACGCACAGCAACGCCGCTGCAAACGCCAGTGCCCCCAGACACTTTCGCACGCCTCACCTCCAGGAGTTTCGCTGAATCGATGGCCCGAATTACAGCAATGCGTGATTGCGCGCCGCGCGTTTATTGCAAGCGAAATCCGATACTGACGGTAGTAACCACCGGCTGAGCCTGCCCGTCGAGCAGCATCGGCCTGTAGCGCCACTCTTTCACGGCGGCGATCGCCGCGCTCACGAGCAACAGTTGCCCGGAAAGCGGACGCACTTCCTGCACGTGGCCGTCCTTGCCAATCAGCAAACGCAGGGTCACATTGCCCTCGATACCGGCTTGCCGCGCTGTGTCCGGATAGGCCGGCTGGACATCGTGAATCAAGCGCTTCTGTTCGTCGCTATAGTCCACCGGGATGCCGCCCCACCATAATTCGCCGAGTCGCATCCACAAAACCTCCGGCATGCCCGGATCGGGTGGTGGGGTAGGCATGGAGGCAGTTGGGGGCGCGATGGCGGGCTGCCAATCGCCAGCGGGCGCCACGGCAGGTGTGTTTGGCGAATGAGGGGCCGGACCGGCGCCGATATCAGCGATCTTTGGAGGCGCGCTCATATCCATCTGCCTCTGCAATTGTTGTTCCTTGAGCGATTTTTGCAGAGCGAGTTGCACGGATTGCGAAAGTTCCTGAGAAAGCTCCTCGAGTTGGCGCTGCGCGAGATCCATCTGCAACAGCATTTGCTGCTGCAACATTTGCTGCTGCAGAAAGACGACGTTATCGGCAATACGCAATTGAATATTGCCGGAAGCGGCGCGCAGATGTAACACCTCACCGCCGCCATTCAACGCGCATTCGCCGTGTACTTGCTTGCCGCCAGACGCAGAAACGTAGGTGAGCTTCATGGGCAGCGATTGATCGTAGAGAATGCGATGGTCGCTCGGCGAATCGACGGTGGCGTCAATGGTCATCGCCAGATCTCTCGGCAAGTAGACGACGATATCGCCGTGTCCCGATTCCAACTGCGAAGGCGCGGCTAACTTCCCGCCCGGGGAAAACCACGCAGTGATCGACCCCGTCCCCGTGCTGGCGTGGACTTCCTTTTCCACCTGCGTCAGCAGGATGCTTCCACCATTGCTATCGAGTTGCATCGGTCCGGCCACACGGATTACGCGGATCCCGCCGCCCGCGGTGTGCGCCTGGATGGCTCCGCGCGCTTCGCCGAAAATGATTTGGCCACCGGCGCTCGACGCGGTAACGCGCGACCCGGCACGATCCACCGAAATATTCCCGCCACCGGTAGAAATCTGTGCCACGCCCGCAATCGTACCGGCATGAACATGTCCGCCGCCGGTGATGAGCGCGGCGTCACCGCCGATATTGGCCGCACTGATGTGGCCCCCGACGGTTTCCGCATGTAGATCACCGGTGATGTCGCCCACAATGATATGGCCGCCGCCGCTTTGCAGGTGTGCGGAAGCCGCACGCCCGATGGTGATGTTCCCGCCGCGCGTATCCAGCACCACCGCGCCGGTCGTGTCGTCCACCTGGATGTTTCCCGCCGCGGTATTCACATCAATCCGGAAATCGCGCGGCGCTGTGACGTCATAGCTGAGCCACAGGTGCGCGCGAGCGTTCGCGTCCGGAATGCGCCCCGTAATCAGAATGCCTCCCGATGTCCCTTGCGCCCGCAACCGGAATTGATCGAGGAGATTGGGCGAAGCATCTGTTTCCACATGGACGCGATACCGCACCTGATCCGTCGCCCCGGTGTGAATCACCACGTTGCCCGTGTCGGTTTCGAGCCGAAGCTGCTGGGCATCTTTTCCCACGATGAAGAAGCCTGTTTTTTCGGTCACGGGGCGCGCAGACGGCGTCTGTGCCGCCGCCGGAGACTGCGGAGCGAATGCAAAGCCGTAAGGAAAGGCACCCGGCATCGCTGGCGGCGCAGGCGCGGCGGGAGCAAGAGCGGGCTGCGGCGTCCACTGCGCAGACGCGGAAGCCGCGCTAAGGAGCACAACGCTACTCAACAAGAGGAAACCGGATTGGAAACGTAAGTTCACAATAATTTTCCGCTGCGAGCGACCCCCTCGCACGTTAAGGAAGCGGCCCGCCATCTAGACGGCGTATGGCGGACGCGGCCTGGAGACGAATGTAGCTATTCGGATCGTGCGCGCTCAAGGAGTGCAGCTCGTCACGCACGCGGACATCGCCTGCGGCATGGCCCGAATCTACAATCGCGCGAACATGATTCATGGCTACGATACGAACGCCGGTGTTGTCGTCGTGGGCCAGTACATCCAGAAGAGCATCGCGCACACCGGGATCGCCGCCGGCGCCTTGCAGCGCGTCCAAAGCCCCCAGGCGCACCGCGGGATTCGCATCATGCAAAGCTGCCGTGCAAAGAACGTGCCGGACATCGGTATCGTCCACGCGGGAACGCAACACTTCCACCGAATCCAGCCGCACGCCGGAATCGAAACGCTGCCCATTCGCGATCACATAGCTCAGAATCCGCTTTACGTCCGTATCATCCACATGGCCCTGGATAGTCATGGGTTTCACGGAGCGCAGGTGCAGCTCGATCGTGGGCGATCCGGCGCCGCCATCCGGGACCACGGAAATTCCGGATACGGCCATATTCTGCAATTCGTCATTGGAAATGCGCGGCGCTGCGGAAACCGTCATCCCTGGCACAAGGCCCGACTGTTGCGCACCAAACATCGGCGCCGTGGGCAACACGCGTCCGAGACCCAAGCCAAAGAGAACAAAAATCGCGGCTGCCAGCGCCGGGTGCAACGCGAGCTCCATGCGATACTTGGAAAACCAACGGGCAAATCCCACTTGCGGGCGAAACTCGCGCTTGGCGTCTTGCACGTCATCCAAAGCTTCGGCCAGTTCGCTGCGGCACTGCGCGAGCAGCGCGCCCGCCTGATCGAGCACATCGGCAGGCTGTGCCAGCGTGGAAAGCACCTGTCGCAAACGCAATTCAGATGCGAGCGAAGCCGCACATTGCGAACATGCGGCAATGTGTTGCTCAAGCGCGGCGCGTTCTTCCGGAGCAGCCTCATCGCAAACGTAATACACCAGCAATGGCGAGGCATCCTCGCAACGAAGCGTGGCGGAGAGTTTGAACGTCATAACAATTCTCCCAACTGGCCACGAAGCTTGCGGGTGGCGCGAAAGAGCGAATTCTTTACCGTTTCCTCGCTGGTCCCCAACGCATCGCCGATCGCGCGAAGCTTCAGTCCCTGGTAATGTTTCATCTCGAAAACGACGCGCTCTCGCGGAGAAAGCCGTGACAGCGCGGACGCAATGCGCGAAGCGATTTCCTGCCCGAGCACGTGGCGTTCTGGATCGGCCCCGGGGTTTGGCTCGCGTTGCCGGTCAAAAAAATCGCGCGGCGCATCTTTCTCGTCGGCAAGCTCCGGCGCTTGATCCTCGGGGCGGCTGCTTCTGCGGCGCAGGGTATCCAGGCAAACGTTCGTTACGATGCGATAAAGCCAGGTATAAAAACTGCATTCAAAACGGAAGCGATGAATATTTTTGTAGGCTTTGAGAAAGGCTTCCTGATAAACGTCCCGGGCATCTTCGGCGCGGCGCATCAAGTTGAGCGCCAAGCGCAGGACATCACGATCGTAACGGTGAACGAGCTCTTCAAACGCTGCGCGATCGCCCGTTTGCGCGCGTTCGATCAGCGCTCGCTCGGCTAAGCGCGAGGCATCGCGGGCGCGGTCGTCCGTCGCGTCAGACACACGCGGTCCCGGCAGAGCGATAGCAAAGCCAGTGAGAGGCATACCTACCAGTATAGACGCAGCGGCAAGCCGAATGTGAGCGAGCAGACCCTTAGGGCCGAGCGGGTGCTTATCCGCCAATTCTTGCGACAACTACAGTATTTACAAGGAGATAGGCGGGATCTCAGCCAAAGATCGCGCGTACCAGAATATAGTCCGCGACGCACAGGATAAAATCCAAACCGAGGCCCGGATCTACCTGAAACAGCTTTGTTGCCAGAGTTCCGGCAAATGGGGCATCAACAGGTAGTACAGCACGTTTCCCGTGAGGATTCCCTTTCGCCCAGGGAAGGGTCCGCTCAAATGCGCGGGGTTCGTCTTGCGTCTGTTCGGCCCGGCCCGGCATCAGTTCCAGGTCCCACTGGAACGTTCCGTTCCCACATCTGCCACACGAGCGTTACCCATTATAACGAAAGGCCCGGCGCGATCCCTCCTACGCTGCGCCGGCGCCACGCCACAAGCGGCCACAAAAGCAAAATTCCAAGAGTGCCAAGTACGACCACGCCGTTGGTACGCAGATAGGAATTGGGTTGCGAAACAAGTTCGAAACCCGCACCCAACAAAATGAAGACCGCATAAAAGAGATAGTAGCCAAGGACATTGAAGCGCACGACGCGTGAAACGGCCCACCAAACGATTACGATTTGCGCCACCGCAAAAATAAATTGCCGGATCAGTTCGGCCGGGCTTCCTCCGCCGACCATGGCCAACGCGGCTGCCACCACCAATACGACGCGCATCCAGGTTGGTTTGATGAAGGCCGCAATGAACCCCGCGATCACCGCCACAACCGCCGCCGAGTACAAACCCGAAAACACGGAGCGGGCTATAGCTTGTGCCGCCGGAGAAAGTGCGTCCAGTCCCGAGGGCGCCGCAGCCGTCAAACTCGCGGCCCGGCCATGCCAAAGTGTAGCCGCCAAATACTCTAATCGTTGCAATCCGAGATACGCCAGCGGTCCGGCGGTGGCAATCAAAAAAGCATCGCGATAGTAGGCCGGCGGCATCCCAAACCAACGCGGCAAACGATGGTCGAATCCGGCATACGTCCAGAAGAAAGCACCCAGACCAAACAAGAAAATTAGCGAGCCGAGAACGAGCGCCGCGGTAATCACCCAGGCGATTCCAATGGTCGCGGCGAATATCTGAAACGGCTTATCGGTTGGATAGCTGAATAAAACGGTTGGCAGGTTCGTGATCAGGATGATGGCGTAAGCGACGGCGCCAAAAGCGGTGAAGCGCGCCAGCGTATTCCAAGGGACGGCATCGGCGGCCGGGTGTTTGATATTTTTGAAAAATACGACTACAAACGCGACTGCTGCTATGGTGAAAAAAGCGTAGCGCCAGATCCCTTGGAGAGTGCCTGCAAGCGTTTCATGCTGCTGGTCTCGAACCCACTGCTCCGGCAATTTGACGTAAACGCGATAGTTCGAAGGCTCGGCGCCAAGCACGCTTACGTCGGTGCGCAGGAAGGCAGCGCTCGCCGGACCGGGTCCTCCGGCAAGAGGCGCATTGCGCTGCCACGTGAACGCGTGGTCGGTGCGATTCGGTCTCTTCACCGAAGCGGAGTCAATCAAAGTCCATTGCGAGAAATCGAAAGCTTTATTGTCACGCAGCCAGGCCTCGGCGCGCGCAAGCGCCTCTTCCTTGGAGAGGTTCGGGCCAGGGGCGCGATCTTCGAGCGTATGGTGCACCGAGTGGAGTTGGCCATCGCTACGGAGAATTACGAGATATTCCTCTTGCTCGCCGTCGCGGAAAAAGCGCACGCGCCAGAAGTCCACGGGCACGAGCTGCTCGTAGATTTTATTGGTCGCCTGAATGCCAATCTTCTCGTGCAAAAATTCGTTTGCGAGTGGGTCCTCATTTGGCAAGAAAATGGCGGCGTGCCGGTAACGGGAGACGTCCACCTGGCGGCTGCTCAACACCTGCTCGGCTCGATTCAAGGCCTGCGATGCGTCAATATGTACGTGAATAAAAGAACCGATAACCTTCGGACGAATCGCAAAGAGCAGTACGATCCCGGCCGCTCCACACGCGAGCACCTTCCAGATCATAGCGCGCGGCAAAGGATCGTAGACCACCGCGGGCGCCGATGCTTCCGCAGACGCTTCGGTGATTGCGGCGGTTGTCTCTTCCGGAGATACGACGGTAGCCGGCGGCTTCGTGGCCGCCTCGCGATTCAGCAGGTCTTCTCGAACTTCAAATCCGCCACGCACGAAGTACCACACTCCGGCAATGGCCAGCGGTATCAGCGCTAGGCCGCCGACAATCGCGCCCGAGATGCGTAAGTAAGCGCTCGCGGAGCGCAGCAGCAAGAGGCTGCCGAGCATTGCGTCCACCGTGTAGTGCCACACCAGCGTGGCCAGAATTCCCCACCGCAGCATCACCAAGCCCGCCACAATACCGATTAGGCCAATTTCAATTCCCCGAATGTACGGCGGCTCCTGCGGATAGTTCGCATGCAGAAATCCCCAAGCGAACGCAGGCAGTATCACCGCCAGATATTTCGACTTTGTGAGGCGGTGCACAAACGGAATCGCAAACATACGGAACATGAATTCTTCACTGCACGCCGCATAGATTCCAATCGTGAACGCTTCGAGCCAAGGCAGCACCGTACTCACCGAATTCGTATAGTTGACGTCCTGCGGCGCCCACACGCCAAACCGCTGCCCTACCAGGTAAAACATCACAACATAGCCGATGTGCACCGCGGCGAGCGAAACGCCGATTACGCAAGCACGGAAGAATTCCTTGGAACGAAAGCCCGGGAGGGAGAACAGCGCCCCGAATCGAAGTTTGTCCGGCTGGCTGGCGCGATAGAGCGGGTCGCCAGGCGCCAACGCCAGGGTGACGAGCAAGCCCTGCGCCAGGCTCAGCACCGCCGCCGCGGCAAATTGGCCGAAAACAAACGAAGAATAGGAAGAATTCGTATTGTATTCCGCGCGCGTTCCCGGCCAGTTGTTCATGGCCATCAAAAAGAAAAGCGCGGCCAGGAAAAGGCCGAGTTGAATGGGGGGTCCCCAGCGTAAAAGTCCGCGTCGGCTAAATTCAAAGATCAGCCAGAAAGCTGATCCGTAGAGCAGGCAATACGGAACCAGCGCGATCGTTTCGATCAAATCATTTGCAGATCGCATGCGATCGAAGCTTCGCGTCCACGCCTCAGGTACCTTCAAGAACTCCTCGGCGGCCCCTGGAGCGTTACCTTGCACGGTGACGCGCAATTGATACGGAGCGCCGGCAGGACCGGAAGGCACGTGGAAATCACGGCGTTGCCAGGTGAAGCTCCAATCCCGGCGCGCTGGACGTTCCGCGGAATTCACTTCTTCCGGCAATAAGTCGTAGCCGGAAAGATCGGTACCGTAATCCGAGCGCAGGAATTGTTCGGCGATCGTCTGTGCCTCGGCGCGATCCAAATGCGCGCCTGCGCGCGCCTCCTCGACCACATGTTCGTAGCCGACGATGTGACCGCCCGGGCTGATGCGAACGCGATACTCTTCTTTTTGCTGCGGGCGGAAGAAGCGAATTTCCCAATACCACGCGCTAATTTGCGTGGAGATCAGCTGATTCGCCTGTTCGAGTCCCACTGTGCGCTCGAGATAGGTCTTGGTGCTCTCGTCCACCGAAAACACAATGCTTGATTGGTAGCTGCGCAAATCGGCGTGTTGATTCGCGAGGAAGTTTCGCGCCAAATCCATCGCTTGGCCGCGCTGCACGGTGAAATGGACGGAAGCTTCAGGGAACGCCTTGAAGAAATAACGCGAGGCAGTGGCTGCGCCGATGATACCGGCGAGCACCCAGAACAGCAGGACGCGCAGATCACGCGCGTTCAGCCGCTCAAGACGTATGCCTGGCACGCCAAAAACGTGCGATTCGGCCAATCCGGCCTCCTGTGGCGGCATCGCGGGAAGCCACCTGTGCATCGTCCGCGCGGCAAGACGCGCGATCTCCCACTCTAGCGATCAAGTTAACGCGAATGCAAGTGCCGGTAGTGAGGCACAGAGCACAAAGCGTCGCAATGCACGAGCGGCGAATCGATTGCTCTCGACCGCCGGCCCGGGACTAGATCGGCCGCGGGAGCACCCGAAGATCGTTCACGGCGTGCGATGATATAAGGGACACGATGATTTCGATCAGCGGCGAAGTGAAATATTTGAAAGGAGTGGGGCCGCAACGCGCGGAAGCCCTGGCCAAGCGCGGTATCGTAACGCTGGCTGACCTGATCGCTTATCTGCCGTTTCGCTACGAGGACCGCTCACATTTCGCCAGAATCCGTGACCTCACGCCGGGACAGACAGCAACCTTGCGCGTGGAAGTGGTCGAGGGTCAATTGCTCCGCTATGCGCGCTCGCGCAACGCCATGTATCACCTGATTGTGCGCGACGGCACCGCACGGCTCTACTGCCGTTTTTTCCATGGCGGCTACCTCGAGAATCGTTTCAAGCCAGGCCAGGAACTGGTAGTACACGGCAAGGCGGACTTCGACCCAAATCGTCCCGCGCGCATGGAAATGGTAAATCCGCAGGTGGAAACGCTCAGAGCCGAATCGGGTGACTCCACCGAAGTAGGCCGTATTGTTCCGGTCTACGAAGCGATCGGCAATGTAAGCTCGCGCCTGCTGCGGCGGATCATTCGCCAAGCACTCGAGAGTCTCCCCGGTGACTTGCCGGACCTGTTGCCGGAGAGCTTGCGCACGCGTTACCAATTTCCTTCGCGCCGCGAAGCTCTGACCTACGTGCATTTCCCCCCGCAGGCGGAAGATATCAATGAGCTCAACGAGTTTCGCTCGCCGGCCCACTTACGGCTGATTTTTGAGGAGTTTTTCTTTTTCGAATTCAGTCTGGCCGTGCGGCAGCGCAGCCTACAACGAGCGCCGGGTATCGCGTTTCGGGTGCGCGAACCGGCGATCCGTGCCGCCGTCAAGCACATCCTACCTTTCAAGCCGACCCAAGCACAGAAACGCGTGCTCGCCGAGATTGCTTCGGACTTGGAGAAGCCTTCGCCGATGGCGCGTTTGTTACAAGGCGACGTGGGCAGCGGCAAGACCATTGTGGCTTTCGAAGCGGCAACCATCGTTATCGAGAACGGCTATCAAGTTGCGCTGATGGCCCCCACGGAAATCCTTGCCGTGCAGCACTTTCTCGCCGCGCGGCGCGTCTTCGCCAAATCGGGCTACGCCGTCGAGTTACTCATTAGCGGCCTGCGCGCTTCTGAGAAGAGGTCCGCGCTCGAACGTATCGAAGACGGTACCGCCAAGCTGATCACTGGCACGCACGCGGTAATTGAAGAGGCAGTGCAATTCGCGAAGCTGGGTCTCGTAATCGTGGACGAACAGCACCGTTTCGGGGTTTTGCAGCGCAAGAAGCTTATGGAAAAAGGCGGCACGCCGGATGTGCTGGTTATGACGGCCACGCCGATTCCTCGCACGTTGGCGTTGACGCTTTACGGCGATCTCGACACCTCAATCATTGACGAAATGCCGCCGGGCCGCACACCCATCACCACACGCCTTACCTCGGAATCGCATCTGCCGGGAGTGTGGGAGACGCTTCGCTGCGAAATTGCGCGTGGGCGGCAAGCGTACGTGGTCTACCCGGTGATTGAGGAATCGCGCGCGGAACTGAAAGCTGCCATCACGGAATACGAGCGGCTTTCGCAGGAGGTTTTTCCGGCGCTGAAAATTGGCCTGCTGCACGGGCGGCTCACAAGCGCCGAGAAAGAGGCGGCGATGGAGCAATTCCGCGGCGGAAAGCTCGATGTGCTGGTGGCGACCACGGTGATTGAAGTGGGTGTGGACGTCCCCAAC
>DATNLT010000076.1:0-61163 GCA_035602725.1 Candidatus Acidiferrales bacterium | reverse complement strand
TCGCCGGGTGGGGGCTGGTGTTGCTTTGTGGCGGCGCGCTTTGGACAAAGCCGCGGGCCATTACGCCGCGCCCCAAGCTCGTCGTGCTGTTGGTGGTCGATCAAATGCGCGCGGATTACGTGGATCATTTCCATGCGCAATGGAGTGGTGGCTTGGAGCGTCTGGTGAATCAAGGGGCTTGGTTCCAGCATGCTGTTTACCCTTACCTGACCACGGTCACCTGCGCGGGTCATGCGACGATTTCCACGGGCCAGCTACCCGATGCTCACGGGATCATCGCAAATGCATGGCTCGATCGGGCTTCAGGCAAGATGGTCAGTTGCACCGCCGATTCCAATGCCAGCGACGTGTCCTATGGTGGCGAAGCTCACGAAGGCGATTCCGCATGGAGACTCGAGGCGCCATCCTTTGCCGAGGAGTTACGAGCGCAAGGGAGCGGCCAGACGCGTGTGGTCTCGTTCTCCATCAAAGCTCGCGCCGCGATCATGCTTGCCGGACATAAGGCTGACGCGATCGCGTGGCACGACGACAAGACGGGATTATGGGTCACTTCTTCCGCCTACCACGACGCACCGTTCATATCCGCTTATACCAAGACACATCCCGTGGCCGCGGACTATGGAAAGGTTTGGCAGCCGGACCCCGCGGAGAAATTTTTCTACGATGTAGCGCCACAGAAACGCCAGGCGCCCGCTGGGTGGAAGCCTTCCTTTCCGCACGAGTTGGGCGGCGCGTCCAACTCCACGGGGCCCGATGCAGCATTTTATACGCAATGGGAGTCGAGCCCGTTTTCTGCCGCCTATCTCCTAGGTTTAGCAGGAGACGCAGTGGATTCGCTTCGCTTGGGCCAAGCGTCGAGCACGGATTTTCTGGCCATTAGCTTTTCTTCACTCGATTTGATCGGCCATGCGATGGGTCCTTACAGTCACGAGGTACAGGACACTTTGTTTCAACTCGATCGCGATCTAGGCGGATTCTTCGGCCACCTGGATCAAACGGTTGGAGCCGGTAACTATGTGGTGGCTTTCAGCGCCGATCACGGCGTAGCTCCCATTCCCGAGGAAGGCGCGGAACAGGGTCCGCCCGGTGGGCGTTTTTCGACCAAAGCCCTGACGGATCGTTTGGAACAGATTCTCGACAACCGATGGGGCGGCGGCAAGCATGTGGCCGGGATGGTCGAGGGCGATTTATGGTTCGCCAAAGGAGAATACGATCGCTTGCGGGCCGATCAGGCGGTTCTTGCCGAAATCACGAAGCAAATAGCCGAAACGCCCGGAGTCGCGCGCGTCTTCCAGTCAGAGAGACTTATGAGGCGCGTACCCGCGCGGGGTCGCCTCGAAGGCGCCGCCTCTTTCAGTTACTTTGCGAGTCGCAGCGGTGATCTGGTGATCGCATTAAAGCCGTACTGGATTTACAGCGAGCCCTCAGCCGGCGGAACTACGCACGGGAGCGCCAACGAATACGATCAGCATGTACCTATACTGTTCTATGGCTGGGGTGTTCGCCATGGCACGTTCGAAAATCCCGTGTCCCCTGCGGATATTGCTCCTACATTGGCCGAACTCTGCGGATTTCGCATGCATCACGCCGACGGGCATTCGTTAGAGAAGCTTATCGCCAACGCAAAAGCGCAGCTGGCAACTTCGGATAGGCAGTAATCCGCCGGTTTTCCACAGCGATTGATTTCCGCGCTGGCTGTTTCAAGCTAGCGTGTTAGACTCCGGCGGATGTCCGCCCAAGGGGTCGTTGACCTGAGCGTCCAGATTGGCCCGCTGCAGCTGTCGAACCCCCTCATTGCTGCGAGCGGCACCTTCGGATATGGCATCGAATTCGCCCACCTCGTAGACCTGAATCAACTCGGCGCGATTGTCACCAAAGGCCTTTCGCTGGAGCCTATGGAGGGTGCTGCGGCTCCGCGCCTTTGTGAGACTCCCTCCGGCATGCTCAATGCGGTTGGGCTGCAGAATATCGGAGCCCATGCCTTCGTTCGGGAAAAGCTGCCGACGCTCCGCGCCTATCGAACCCCCATCATTGCGAATGTGTTTGGAACTTCGGCGGCCAGCTATGCCGAGGTCATTCGAATTCTCGAGGATGCCGAAGGTCTGGCAGCCTACGAGCTTAACGTTTCCTGCCCCAACACGGACGCCGGAGGCATGTTCTTTGGGACCGACCCCGCCATGACGGCTGACGTCGTCCATATGGCGCGCCAAGTGGCGCGCCGGCCAATCTGGGTGAAGCTCTCGCCCAACGTCACCGATATTCGACTGATCGCCAAGGCGGCTCAGGGGGCCGGCGCTGACGCCCTGACGGTGGCAAACACCTATCCGGCGATGAGCGTGGACTTTCGCACACACCGTTCCCGCCTTGGGAGGATCAGTGGCGGCCTGTCAGGGCCGGCTATAAAGCCTATTACGCTGCGGCTCGTACACATTCTCGCCAGTACCGTTACCCTCCCCATCATCGGGCTCGGGGGCATCGAATTAGGGGAGGACGTGCTGGAATATATGGCGGTCGGGGCTACGGCGGTTCAGGTTGGCACTGCCCATTTCTCCGACCCGAGGGCGATTCAAACGCTTAGCCGCGAGCTTTCGCAGCTATGCGTTGATAATAAGATACCTAATATCAATGACTTGAGAGGAGTCTGTATCGAAGAAAACGGTTGAGTTCAGGCCTGGAAGCGAGTAATATAGGGAGGTTTTATGTTGCTAAAAAAACACACTATGCGACATAGGCTCTGGATCCTTCTGACATCGGTGCCCTGTCTTCTACTGATGTTGACTCTTGCTCCATCCATTCAGGCTCCGCTGATTGCCAGCGCGAGCCAACCGCCCAAGCCCATCCGAGTGTGGTGGGGAGCTGCCAGTTGGTATGGCCCCGGTTTTGACGGTCGCACGACCGCCAACGGTGAAACCTACGACATGACGGCTTCGACTGCGGCACAACGCGACTTGCCCTTTGGCTCGGTGGTGCGCCTGGTTAATATGCGCAACGGTCGCAGTGCTGTGGTTCGCATCAACGACCGGGGTCCTTATGTCGAGGGCCGAAACATAGACGTCTCCTACCGCGCCGCCCAGAAGCTGGGAATCGTCAATCGGGGCGTGGCTCGAGTCCGACTGGAGCTTTTGGAGGTGCCGAAACGCCACTAAACGATGCTGCGGCTTCACAGCGGCTTATTGTCGCCCTTGATTTTCCTCGGCTCGAACCTGCCTACGAGCTGGCCGGGCGGCTTTCTGGCTTAGCTGGTATGTTAAAGATTGGAATGGAGTTATTCACATCCTGTGGTCCCGAAGGCCTCCGAAAGATTGCCTCCCTGGGATCGAAAATCTTCCTCGATCTGAAATTTCATGACATACCCAATACAGTGGCTGGTGCCGTTCGGGCAGCCGTTCAACTGCCTGATTTGAAGCTGCTTAATGTTCATGCTCTTGGCGGCCTGTCCATGATGCAAGCCGCGGCCGAAGCTCGCGGCACCAATCCGAACGCTCCGAAATTGCTCGGAGTTACGATTCTCACCAGCATGGACGCAGCGGCAATCCGAGGAGTCGGTATCGCAGGCACACCGGCGGCTGAAGTGTTTAAGTTGGCGAAGCTGGTAAAACGCGCCGGCCTCGATGGTGTGGTGACCTCCACTCATGAGGCGAAGAAGCTGAGGAAGACGTTCGGGAAGGATTTTGTGCTGGCTGTCGGCGGAGTAAGACCACAACCGAAAACCGGCACCAGGCCTAGCGACGATCAAGCCCGGACGGCAACCCCCGCCGAGGCCATTCACGCCGGTGTGGACTACCTGGTGGTCGGTCGGCCGATCAATGCAGCTTCGGACCCAGTGGCGGCCGCAAGAGCAATTCTGAGCGAAATATCGCAGGCACAAAACGAATCCTGAATCGCCCTCTCACGGCTCGCGCATTCCCCATCTGTTATTTACTCGCCACGCTGAACCCGCGACACAAGAATTTCGATTCGCGCGCCGGTACCAGAAGTTTGCATCGCCGCCCGTTGCGGATACAATCGACCTTCCTTTGGAGGAGATATGAGAATTTTCGCAGGTCTCCGTCGGCCGTGGCTTTATGGTTTCCTGGCGCTGGCATCCTTAAGTCTGCTTTCTGGTGGCTGGAGCGTTGCGCACGGCGCAGATGATTCGCCCTACGACGCAAGCCTGCTGAAGGGACTACAGTGGCGATTGATCGGACCATTCCGCGGTGGACGTGTGGTAGCTGTGACGGGCGTGCGCGGCCAACCCAATTCCTATTATTTCGGAGGGGTAAGTGGAGGCGTCTGGAAAACGATCAACAGCGGCAGTAGTTGGGAGCCTCTGACGGACAAGCAGCCCTTTGACTCTATCGGGAGCATTGCGGTGGCCGATTCCGATCCCAACGTGATTTACGTAGGTACTGGCGAGGGCTGCCCGCGCGGGAACGTGTCTCAGGGAAACGGAGTGTGGAAGTCACTCGATGGTGGCAAGTCGTGGACACACATCGGGCTTGAGGACACGCAGTCGATTCCGGAAATCACTGTGAATCCGCAGAATCCGGACGAAGTCTTTGTTGCGGCGCTGGGGCACTTGTACGGCCCTAACGCGGAACGCGGTGTTTTCAAGTCGACTGACGGCGGAAAAACCTGGAAGAAGGTGCTGTTTAAGGATGACAAAACCGGCGCCGTGGACATTACCTTCAGCGGCGCGAATCCGCACGTACTGTTTGCGGCGCTGTGGGAGGTGAACCGGACTCCGTACAGCCTTTCGAGCGGCGGTCCGGGCAGTGGTCTCTACGAATCAAAAGACGACGGAGAAACCTGGAAACAGATTCAGGAGCATGGGTTACCCAAGGGCATTTGGGGCCGCGTGGGAATTTCGGTCTCGCTCGCCGATCCTAACCGCATCTACGCCTTGATTGAGGCTGGCAACGGCGGATTGTATCGCTCTGACGATGGCGGCGAGAACTGGACGAGGATCAACGCAGCGGACAATTTGCGCCAGCGTGCCTGGTATTACATGCACATCTTCGCCGATCCCAAGAATGTGGATACGGTCTATGTGCTCAACGTTAGCATGTATCGCTCGACCGATGGCGGGAAGTCATTTGATGTAGTCCACGCACCCCATGGAGATAATCACGGACTTTGGATCGATCCCGATAATCCGGCGCGAATCATTCTGGGCAATGATGGCGGGGCGACGATTTCCGTCGACAGCGGCAAGACTTGGTCCACGGAAGACAACCAACCAACCGCGCAGTTCTATCACGTGACCACGGACAATCGATTTCCGTATTACCTCTACGGCGCGCAGCAGGACAACTCCACCGTAGGCATCGCCAGCCGCAGCGATGAGGGCGTCATAGATAAGCCTGATTGGTATCCCGTCGGCGGCGGCGAAAGCGGTTATATCGCGCCCGATCCGCGTGACCCATACATTGTCTATGCGGGCGCCTACGAAGGCGAAATCGATCGCTACGATAAGCACACCGAGCAAGTTCAGGTTGTGTCGCCATGGCCCGAGGTGTCGGATGCCGAGGGTGCCGCCGGCCTGAAATATCGTTTCCAATGGACTTCGCCACTGATCCTTTCACGGCACGATCCAGATGTGATCTACACCGGTGCGCAAGTGGTGCTCAAGAGCACGGATGCGGGTCATAGCTGGACGCCGATCAGCCCGGATTTGACGCGGAACGACAAATCGAAGCAACAGGTCTCTGGAGGTCCTGTCAACAAGGATGATACCGGTACGGAATACTACGACACCGTTTTTACGATCGCCGAGTCACCGGTTCAGAAAGATTTGATCTGGGCCGGCAGCGACGACGGAATGGTGCACTTGACGCGTGACGGTGGCAAGAATTGGATGAACGTGACACCGAAGGACATGCCCGAATGGAGCATGGTGAGCCTGATCGAAGCGTCGCCTCACGATGCGGCCAGTGCTTATCTGGCAATTGACCGTCACAAGCTCGACGATCGCCATCCTTACATTTACAAAACGCACGACTACGGAAAGGCTTGGAACAAGATCACGGCGGGTTTGGCGGACGACGTGTTTGTGCACGCGGTCCGTGAAGATCCAAAGCGTAAGGGTCTTCTGTACGCCGGTACGGAAATGGGTGTGATGGTGTCGTTTGACGACGGTGCCCATTGGCAATCGCTGCAGCTCAATCTGCCCACAAGCCCGGCGCACGATTTGATCGTCATGGATAATGACCTCATAGTGGCTACGCATGGCCGAGCGTTCTGGATTCTGGACGATATTGCGCCGCTTCGCGAACTTGCGCCGGAAGACACAACGCAAACCGCACATCTTTTCAAGCCGGGTATTGTCTATCGCACGCAGATTTCGCATCGGCCTGCAATGGGCGCGCCAGTGGGCGAAAACCCTCCAACAGGTGCCATTGTCTATTACTCCTTGAAAGAAGCGCCCAAGGAGAACGAGGAAGTTATGCTCGACGTTCTCGATAGCCGGGGCCATCTGGTGCGCCACTACTCCAGCAAAAAGCAAGCGAGCGAAGAACCCTCCGAGGCGGCCCAGGAAGCGCAGGAAGCGGGCGAGACGCCTGCCAATGAGCCCATACCAGCCAATGCTGGACTCAATCGCTTCAACTGGGACCTCCGCGCGGAGCCTGCCACCAAGATCAGTGGTTATTCGCTTTGGCAATATGAATCCGGCGGCGACGGACCGCGCGTGCTGCCAGGCACATATCAGGTTCGCTTAAGCGCTGGTGGGCAAACGCTTACGGCACCCCTCGAAATTCAACTCGATCCGCGCGTCAAAACCGCCTCGGCGGACTTGCAGAAGCAGTCTGAATTGGCCACGCAGATCAGCCAAAAGCTGACTCGGCTCGACGAGACGGTGAACCAGATTCGATCGATTCGAATCCAACTTCACAATCTGGAAAATGAGTTGGCGCGGAGTGGCGGCGCCAAAGATGTGATTGCGGCTTCCAAGGAGTTGGGAAAGAAACTGGACGCACAGGAGGAGAAGTTCATCAATCCAAAGATTTCTTCATCCGAGGATTCGGTAGCCTATGCCATAGGTCTGGATGGAAAGCTTGCGGTGCTTGAGGCGACCGTGGAAAGCGCCGACGCCGCGCCAACCGAAGGCTCGCAGCAAGTGTATGCAGACCTAAGCCGGCGTGTGGATGCGCAGGTTGCCGCTTGGGACACGATGCGAACCAAAGACGTGGCTGATTTCAACGCGATGGCGCGGCGCCAGAATGTGCCGTTGATCGTCATACCGGCGCCGAACGCCGCCACTCCCAAAGAGAAGTCCGCTAAGTAATCGCAGCCAGACGCCAGCTCTGACCAAATTGCAATGCGATGAAGAACGTCATCATCGGCACCGCCGGACACATCGATCATGGCAAATCGGCTTTGGTCGAGGCATTGACCGGCACACATCCCGATCGTTTGGAGGAAGAACGTCGCCGCGGCATCACCATCGACCTCGGCTTTGCATTTTTGGAGACCGCCGATGTGCGGCTGGGTTTCATCGACGTTCCTGGGCATGAACGATTCGTGCGCAACATGCTCGCGGGAGTGGGAGGAATCGATCTGGTGCTTTTCGTGATCGCTGCGGACGAAGGCATCAAGCCGCAAACCCGCGAGCACTTCGATATTTGCCGTCTTCTGGAAATTCCTGCCGGCCTGATCGCGCTTACAAAAAGCGATGTGGTGGATCGTGAGCGGCTTGCCGTAGCTCGCCGGGAAATGAGCGAGCACGTGCGCGGGTCATTCCTTGATGGCGCACCGATTCTTTCCGTCAGCGCGCGGACCGGCGAAGGAATTCCTGAACTAAGAGAAGCGTTGTTGAAGATGGCGAGTATGGTGGCCGTCAAAGATTCCAGCCGCCATTTTCGCCTTCCCATCGATCGCGCTTTCGCTGTGAAGGGCTTTGGCACTGTCGTCACAGGCACGTTGGTCTCCGGGCAAATGGAGCCTGAAGACGAAGTGGAGCTCCTCCCGCCGAAGCGCCGTCTTCGCGTGCGCGGTATTCAATCCGGCGGAAAGACACATTCATTGGCGATCGCCGGTCAAAGAACGGCTCTCAATCTAGCGGCAATTGAAGCTGGCGAGCTACAGCGCGGGATGGTGCTCGTAGCGCCAGGGATGTTTTCAGCCACCAAACGGATCGATGTCAGGATTTCCTTGCCGCGCTCGGCTTCGAAGCCACTGAAGAATCGTGCGCGGGTTCATTTTCACCAGGGAGCCGCACAAACCGTCGCAGAAGCCGTCTTGCTCGATCGGGCCGCGCTCGTTCCCGGCGAATTCTGTTTTGCGCAACTGGTGTTGCAGGATGAGATTTTTGTGTTGCCGGGTGACCGATTCATTCTTCGCCAATTTTCGCCGGTGATCACCATCGGTGGCGGAAAGGTCCTGGACGCGCATCCGAGACGTCATCGCGCGCGAGATGCAGGGACGTTGCAATTTTTAGACATTTTAGATCGAGGCAGCCGGGAAGAAATCCTCAAGGCCCTGGTGAAGGCTGCGCCGAATGGCATCGTCTTGGATGAAATCGTTCGTCGCACGGGCTGGCGGTCTGCGGAAATAGAGCACATGGCCGAAGCGTTGATAAAAAGCGGTGACGCCGTCACCTTGAACCGCAAGTCTCTGAATCTGGCATCAAGCGAGCAAGTTTCGGCTTGTGCGCTGAGGGTGACTAAGGTCGTCTCTGAATTCCATCGGGCGAACCCACTGGGCGAGGGCATCGCGAAGGAAGTCCTGCGGGCCGAGGCAGGTGGTGGAAGGGAAGTCTTCGATGCAGCATTGCGCGGATTGACCGCCGCCGGCACGATCAGCGTTTCCGGGGACACAATCAAGGGCGCCGGCCACTCCGTTACGTTAAACGATGCGGAAGCACGAGCGCGCGGCCAAATCGAATCTGTCTTCGAAGAAGCAGGATTTGCCGCGCCAGCGTCCGAGGAAGTGCTTGCAAGTGTAGCCGTGGAAGCAGCTCGCGCCCAGAAAATCCTGCAACTCCTTTTGCGCGAAGGTGTTTTGATCAGAGTGTCAACAGACTTGATCTATCACCGCAACGCGCTCGCGAGGCTGCGCGAGGCGCTCAAGACCTACGGCCGCTCGCACGCAAATTCGATTAAGGTGGCCGATTTCAAAGGTCTCGCCGGGATCAGCCGGAAATACGCCATTCCACTTTTGGAGTATCTAGATCGCACAGGGGTTACGCGCCGGCAGGGCGATGAGCGTGTTATACTCTATCCGTAGTCTCGGGTTTCTCCCCTTTATTTATCTCCACTGACGGAGACCCGAAAGGCAGGTGCTCCATGGGTGAAATGAGCCCAATTCATTGGCTGATTGTATTGGCCATCATCGTTCTGCTCTTTGGCGGAAAGAAAATCCCGGAAGTCATGCGCGGCCTGGGCGAAGGCATTCGAAACTTCAGAGAGGGTATGCATAACAGTGGCCCCACTGCTCCGCCTTCGAACACAAACACTACCACGACGACGGTTGCTCCTCCACCAGAGGAAAAGAAGGCGAGTTAACGAGATAGGTTTGCGTTCAGGTGTTCGACGTTTTCAGATAATCACTTCTCAGCTGCACAAAAATTTGCCTCCGCTAGCATTCGCCAGACGCGAGCCAGCGGCAATCCGACCACATTAAAATAGCAGCCCTCTATACGGGGGATGAAACGTCCCGCCAGCCCCTGAATGGCATATGAGCCGGCTTTGTCGAGCGGCTCGCCCGTCGCCACGTAATCGTCAATTTCCTTCGAGTTCATCGGCGAAAACCAAACGCGAGTGATTTCGTGTTCTACGCGGGTTGTGTAGGCCAGAGGTGCCGGTCCAGCAGAAAGCACAGCCAGCGCGACGCCGGTGATAACGGCGTGTTCCCGGCCGCCGAGGCGACGCAGCATATCCCGAGCAACTGCGGACGTGCCGGGTTTGCCAAGGATGTCGTCTTCGACCACCACAATCGTATCCGCGCCGATTACGATTGTTGGCTCTGCAATCGGCGAGCGGTCAGCCACAGCCTGCGCTTTTGCCAGCGCAAGGCGTTCCACCAGATCCGCGGGTGACTCTTTGGTTCGGCGGGATTCGTCAACGTCTGCGGAGTGCGTTTCGAATGTCAGACCTGCATTGGTAAGAATCTCCGCGCGGCGAGGCGATGCGGAAGCGAGAATTAATTTCACAGGAGAACTGCGGCACTAACGCGTGCTTGGCTCGGCGGCGGGATGCATACCGTGCTGCGGCACTTCGTGAACTCCGCGCATGGGCGCTTCGTGATGCATGCGGTAGAAATGATCGAGCGGGCCTGGACCCTTCCCGATACTGAACCCACGCTCCATCGCCAGGGTCACGTAAGTCTTGGCCAGGGTCACCGCCTCGCGGAGCGGGCGCCCGGCTGCCAATTGCGCGGCAATAGCAGAAGCGAACGTGCATCCCGAACCGTGCGTGTTCTGCAGCTTCACCAGGTCGCCGCCGAGGATCACCGTCTGGGCGCCGTCAAACAGCACATCGACGGCGCGTTCCATGTGGCCGCCTTTCACGACCGCGGCCTTCGCCCCGCGAGCCACGAATTCACGCGCCGCCGCTTCCATTCCCGCTACATCCTTGATCGTGATTCCTGTGAGCATCGTGGCCTCCGGCACGTTCGGAGTTACCACCGTCGAACGCTTGAGCAATTCGTCGTTGAGGAATTTCACTCCGGCCGCATCGAGCAGATCGTGCTCGCCCGCGGTCGGTTGAATCACGGGATCGAGCACCACATGCGCAATTTTGGCGCGGTCGAGAAATTCCGCCACGACCACGGCATTCGCACGATTGCCGAGCATGCCGATCTTTACGGCCGCTGGGGTGACGTCTTCGATCAGCGCGTCCAATTGCGCACGGAGTGTCGCGGATGGAATGGGATGCACGGACTTCACACCCTGCGTGGACTGCACGGTGAGCGCGGTAATCGCCGCGATTCCATAGCCGTTGTGGGCGGCGATCGTCTTGAGGTCGGCGGCTACGCCCGCTCCACCGGAAGGATCAAAGCCGGCGATAACGAGCACGATAGGTGGGGTGACCGCCGGAGGATGATTGCTCAACTCATTTCCTTAGCCACTGGTATCGGCTTTCCTCTTCGTTAGTGAAAAAGAGCCGGCCACGCCAGTTTCGGCGGCGAGCCGGCAAAAGGAAATGTACGCGCCAGTGCCAACAGGCGCAAGAGGAAACTTTGGGTCAGACAAGAAACGCAGTCCCGACCCTGCGACCGGCAAAGCGTTTGCACGAACGGTTGCGTCTCAGGGGAACAGCCCACGGACGGCCGTGGCTTCCGCAACGCGCCCCACCGCGAGGATGTAAGCCGCGTTGCGCAGATGCGTATGATATTTGCGGCCGGTTTCGTGCACATCGGCGAAGGCGCGACGCATCACCTGCTCGAGGCGCAGATTCACTTCGTCTTCCTGCCAGAAAAAGCCTTGCAGATCCTGCGCCCATTCGAAATAGCTCACGGTGACGCCGCCGGCGTTCGCCAGAATATCCGGAATGACGATGATACCTTTGCGCGCCAGCACCTCATCGGCGTGGGGCGTGGTTGGGCCATTGGCCGCCTCCGCCACGATCTTCGCTTTGATCTGGTCCGCATTGTGCAGCGTGATGGAATTTTCGAGGGCTGCCGGCACCAGAATGTCGCACTTCATTGTGAGCAAATCGTCCGCCGCCAAGCGCGAGGCGCCCGGCATTCCGACGACGGTGCCGGAGCGCTCCTTATATCGCATGGCTTTTATCGGATCGATGCCGCGCGGATTGTGGACTGCGCCACGCGAATCACTGATGGCCACGATCTTGGCTTTCTTTTCTGCGAGCAAGCGAGCGGCAATCGAACCGGCATTGCCGTAGCCTTGAATCGCGACGCTGGCGCCGCGCAACGACATCTTCTTGACCTTGCACGCTTCTTCAATCACGAACATGCAGCCGCGCGCGGTAGCTTCATTGCGGCCGGCCGAACCGCCAAGCGAAATCGGTTTGCCGGTTACCACGCCAAGCGAGGAATAGCCTACCGTCATGGAATACGTATCCATGATCCAGGCCATGGTCTGTGAATCGGTGTAAACGTCGGGCGCGGGGATGTCCCTTTCGGGCCCGATGATGGGAAGAATTTCGGAGGTGTATCGCCGCGTGAGGCGTTCGAGCTCCGGCTTGGACATGCGTTTGGGATCGCAGATGACGCCGCCTTTGCCGCCGCCGTACGGGATATTGACGGTGGCAGTTTTCCAGGTCATCCACGCGGCCAGGGCTTTCACTTCATCAAGCGTGACGTTGGGGTGGTAGCGAATACCGCCCTTTGCGGGTCCGCGCGCCACATTGTGTTGCACGCGAAAGCCCGTAAAAACTTTTACCTGCCCGTTGTCCATCTTTACGGGAATCGAGACCTCCAAGATGCGCTTCGGCGTGCGCAAGACCTGGCGCAATCCTGGATCGAGTTTCAGGAATTCCGCCGCCATGTCGAACTGAAGCTGTGCAATTCGAAAGGGATTGAGATCTTCCCTGGGTGCCACTCGGGGCACGATGGGTTGCTGCGTGGCGGTGCGCGCTTGCGTAGACATCCGTCTTGCTCCTTGTCCTAGCAGCGATTTCGCTCGCTGCTGCGCCGGAAACGAAGAGCTGAAAGAGATATTCCGCTCACCCGGATGCGGTTAAGCAAAACCGAATGCAAACTTCGGATTCAAACACAGCGCTGCAAGCACCTTCCACAGCGCCAGCCTGAAATTGGCGTGCGGCGCAGTGTAGTCAGCCCAAAACTGCTATGTCAATGAAAACACAGAGAAAATACGAGGCGTATTGAACGGTCGGTAACACTTGCAAGCCGCAGTCGGAGCCATCGCAAGTTGCTAAGTGTCTCTTTATCAAGAGTATAAAACAACACCGAGGATGTCGAACAGTACTAGGGCGTGATCCGGTCCATTCCCATGTAGCGCCGTAAGACCTCGGGAATTACCACGCTGCCATCGGCCTGCTGGTAGTTCTCTACCAAGGCCAGCCAGGTTCGCCCGACCGCCAGGCCTGAGCCGTTGAGCGTGTGGACAAATGCGCTCTTGCCACTCTTGGGCTTGAAGCGAATGCTGGAGCGCCGCGCCTGAAAAGCCTCGGTGTTCGAGCACGAGGAAATTTCCATGAACTCGCCTGCCGACGGGACCCACACCTCGATATCGTAAGTTTTCGAAGATGCGAAACCCATGTCGCCGGTGCAGAGCAATTGCACGCGGTAGTGCAGGCCCAACCGCTGCAAGAGATCCTCCGCGTCGCGCACCAGAGATTCGAGCTCGTCGTAGCTTTGTTCGGGTGGCGTAAACTTGAACATCTCCACCTTTTGAAATTGGCGCTGGCGCTTGATGCCGCGCGTGTCTTTGCCGGCGGCGCCGGCTTCCGAGCGGAAACATGAGGTCCAGGCGCAGACGCGGATCGGCAGGGAATCCGCGTCTAGCGTCTCATCGCGATAAAGATTGGTCAGCTCAACTTCCGATGTGGGCGTGAGCCAAAGGTCTGTGCCTTCGAGCCGAAACATGTCGTCCGCGAATTTGGGCAGTTGCCCCACACCTGTGAGCGATGCGGTATTCACGATAAAAGGGGGCAAAATTTCCGTGTATCCATGTTCGCGCGTGTGCCTATCCAGAAAGAAATTGGCGATGGCGCGCTCAAGCCTCGCTCCGGCGGCGCGATAGACTGCAAAGCGTGCACCGGTCATTTTGGCAGCGGCGGCAAAATCCAGAATGCCTAGCCTTTCGCCGATCTCCCAGTGAGGCCGCGGGGTGAAATCAAATTTCGGCGCGCTACCCCAGCGGCGCACCTCGCGATTATCGGCTGCGCCATGGCCGACGGGCACCGATTCATGCGGCAAATTGGGGACGGTTAGCATAAAGTCACGCAGTCGCGCGTCTAGTTCGCTGACGCGCTCATCCTGCGCCGCAATCTCCGTGGCCACGCGCTTCATTTCCGAAAGCAGGGCGGACGCATCCTGCCCGGCCTTTTTTTGCCGGGCAATTTCCTCGCTGGCCTTGTTGCGTTCCGCTTTCAGATGTTCGACGGTCGTGATCGATTCGCGGCGGCTGCGATCGAGTTCGCGGAAGCCCGCCAGATCAAGCTCGATACCGCGATTGCGCGCCATCTGCTCAAAGAGCTCAATGTGTTCGCGAAAATAGCTCAGGTCGTGCATGGGAGGCAGCGTCTCCAAGAATACCGGAAGTAGGAAACCGAGACAAAGCGGCGTTTTCGCTTTCGTTTCTTGCGGCGTTGGATACGCACGCCAAGACCCCCTGAAATTACGGAGCAGCGATGACGGGCGAAACATAAAATCAAAGAGAGGAACAAAATGCCGTACGTACAAATTACCTGGGTGGAAGGCAGAAGCCCCGAGCAAAAGCGCACGATTGCGCAACGCATCACAGACACGATTGAAAAAGAAGGCCGCGCCAAGCGAGAGAACATTCACGTGGCGTTCCTGGATGTGCCAGCCACGAATTATGCGGAGGCCGGCACTACGGTGGCTGAACAGAAACGCGCGACGTGAAGGAAGTCGCAGGGGGAGCTGGGACGCGAGGTTCAGCCGAGGTCTAGTCTTCGCGACGCACCTGCATCGTCTCGTCAATTGTATAGGTGGGGTAGTGCAAGGTTGCGGAGGCGCCGGGCGGCGGGGTCCATCGCGCGGTGACGGTGAAGCCAGCCGATGAAGTCTCGACCGAGTAGGTATAGCCATCGCGCCCGGGACGGGTGAGTGTGATGTCGCCGCTCGCCATAAGTTGATCGAGCGTGGCATAGGTACCGCTTTGCGTGTAGTAGGTTCGCTCGCCTTGCGCGATCGCCGTCAAATCCATCTGTACGCCCGTGGTGCTAATTGCCGCCGTTACCGGAACGCCCGGAGCGGGCGCAGCTTGCCTCAGATATACGTAATAGATGCCCAAGCCGATCGCCGCGATCAGCACCAAGCTTAGTAAAGCGCGCATATTGATCATTTTGCTTCGCTAGCGTCCCTGACGCAAGATGTGCCTAGAGTCCGTTGCCTGTCTGGGAACCGGTGGTGAGAGTTGCGCTCGAAGATGCGCACTTCTGATTCCGCACCAACACTTCCGTCTTAAGCCGCATCTCAATGATCTTGGGGTACATGCCGGAGTTTCTAACAGATAGCACACATTTCCAGGCTTTATTGACGGCACCGATAGTCGCGTCTAGCATGCTAGAGCGCTTCCCACGGTCATTTCTGTGTGGGCGGGAGAACCCATGAATCGAGTTCGAATGGCGCTTATCTGTCTGTGCGCCTTCGCGATCGTTGTGCCTGCTCGGGCGCAAACATCCCCAGCAGCGACGGCCTCCAGCGAAGCCGTGCGGCCACCGGAGTTGCACATTGTTACGCAGGAACTACCCAACGGGCTGCGTCTGGTGATGGTAGAAGATCACGACGCACCGGTGATCAACCTGCAGGTTTGGTATCACGTAGGGTCGAAGGACGAAAAGCCAGGCCGTACGGGGTTTGCACACCTGTTCGAACATCTGATGTTCAAGGGGTCGGCGCACGTCGCCACGGAAGATCATTCGCGAATCATCGAGGCGATGGGTGGGTTCGATAATGCCTCCACCTATACGGACATGACGGTCTTCTGGGAAACTTTTCCCAGTAATTATCTGGAGCGCGTGCTGTGGCTTGAGGCCGACCGCATGGGCAGCCTTAACGTGGACGAGGCCAACTTCACGTCCGAACGTGAAGTGGTGAAGGAAGAGCGCCGCGATCGCTTTGATAATGCGCCCTACGGGCACGTGATTGAGGATCTCTACGCGGCTGCGTTTCAGGTTCATCCGTATCATCACACGCCGATCGGCAGCATGGAAGATCTTGACAAGGCAACGCTGCCGGACGTGCAGGAGTTTTTCCACACGTTTTACCGTCCGGACAATGCCACGCTCGTGATCGTGGGCGATTTAGCCGCGGACCAGGCCGCTGCCTGGGCGCAGCAATATTTTGGAGGCATTCCCAAGCCGTCCCAGCCTATACCGCGTATCGCGAAGCCGGAACCTGCACAGCAGGCGGAGCGGCGCGTGACGAAATCCTATTCCAACTCGCCTTTGCCCGCCGTCGTGATCGGCTATAAGACTCCGGCGGAATTCACTCCGGATTCGTATCCGCTGGACCTGGCGGCCAATATCCTCTCCGGTGGAGAGAGCGGTTTGCTGTATCAAAAGCTCGTGTATCAGGATCAGGTGGCCATCCAGGCGTCCGGCTCCGGCAATTTCACAGAGGATCCGAATTTGTTTTTTGCCATCGCGGTGATGAACCAGGGTCACACCACCCAAGAAGGCGAAAAGGACGTGGACGCCGTGCTCGATCAAATGAAAACCAAGCCGGTGACCGCCGAACAATTGCAGAAAGCCAAGAACCAGGAAATCTCAGGATTCATTCTTTCGCGCGAGACCGATCAATCGAAAGCGGATGCTCTGGGACGTTATGCGGTGATCGGCAAGAATCCGAATTTAATGAACACCGACCTGGGAAATTACCTCAAGGTGAGTGCCGCCGACATCGAGCGTGTTGCGCAGCAATATTTCACACTCGCACGAAGCACGGTGATGATCATTGAGCCTCCCAAGGCTGGAGCGGTGGGCCAAACGAATCCGGAGCAGAGACCGTGATGGTACGGGCGTTCAGAACGCGGATGTGGCCGATTTTCTCTATGCTCGTCTGCAGCCTTCTTGGGTCGTCACCGGAGCTGGCATGGGCTCAAGGCTCCGCGGCGCAAACGCAACAACAAGCGCCATCTTCTCCGGCTGCTGGCCAGTCCGGGGCAAAATTGGTAGCGCAGATGCCCGGTCCCTTGCCCGCCAAGGATTATGTTTTTCCGCCGGTGGCGACGCGCACATTGGCAAACGGGATCCGCGTTTTTGTGGTGAATTCGCCCGCCATGCCGGCGATCAGCGTACGTTTGCTGCTTACTTCCGCGGGGTCGGTAAATGATCCGAAGGGCAAACCCGGAATCGCGGCGATGACGGCCGCACTGATCAATCAGGGAACGGAAAAGCGCAGCGCACAACAGATTGCCGAAGCGATCGACTTCGTCGGTGGCGGACTTTCCGCTACTGCTGGAGAGGATTCGACCGATATAGACACGACCGTGGTGAAGAAGGATTTCGACCTCGCCATGGATTTACTCTCGGACATAACGCTCCACGCGAATTTCCGCCCGGACGAGCTCGAACGCCAGCGGCAGCAGCTTTTGTCGAACCTGCAAGTGAGCTATCAAGACGCGGATTACCTGGCGTCGGCGGCTTTCCAGCGGTTGGTGTTCGGCGACCACCCCTACGGTTTGCCGACGGAGGGAACACCCGGCTCTGTGAATGCAATCGGTCGCGACGACATCGTTCATTTTCGCGATACATATTATTCGCCCAACGCAGCGCTGCTTGCCTTCTCCGGCGATATCTCACCGGACACCGCGTTTGCCGCCGCTGAAAAATACTTCGGCTCATGGCAAGCGAAAGGAACTCCCTCGGCTGCGAGCGTCGCCTCGCGCACCACTTCCGGGCTGCACATCACCGTAATTGACAAGCCGGACGCGGTGCAAACGCAGATTCGCGTGGGCAAAACAGGCGTGCGGCGTAGCGACCCTGATTTCATTCCGCTCTATGTGGCGGATCGCGTCTTCGGTGGCAGCTATAACAGCCGTCTGAATACGGAAGTGCGGGTGAAAAAGGGCCTGACGTATGGCGCGAACTCGGTGTTCGACACGCGAATGCTGGGCGGGAGCTTTGAAGCTTCCACGTTTACGCGTACCGAGGCGACCGTGCAGGCCGTGCAGCTCGTTGTGGACCAGATGAAGAGCATGGCGACGGGGAACGTCCGTGCCGACGAACTTTCGTTTGCACGTGACTATCTCGTCGGCGTTTATCCCATCCAAACGGAAACCCCGGACGAGGTTGCGGCCCGCGTGCTGATGGTGGCCCACTACGGGCTGCCGGCCGACTACAACCAAGCGTATCAATCGCACATAGCAGGAGTGACCCTGGAACAAGTGAACGCGATGGCGACGAAGTATTTCGATCCATCGTCGCTCGACATCGTTCTCGCGGGAAACGCGTCTCAGTTTCGCGATGAGCTAAAGAAGGCCTTTCCAGGCGCTGCGTATGATGAGATTGCAGCCGCGCAGCTTGACCTCATGCAGCCAAATTTGCGCAAGTACGTGGAGACGGTGCCGCCTTCGACCCCCGAGGCGCTCTCGCAGGGCAAAGAGTTTATGTTGGCTGCGGCGCAAGCCACGGGCGGTGACGCGCTGACGAAGGTGCAAAGCCTTGAAGCGAGCGCGCGCGGAGAAGCGGCCGTGGGCGGAACGCAAGTGCCTGTCGAATCGAAGATATATGTTCTCTTTCCGGATCATCTTCGCGTGGATACCAAGCTGCCATTTGGTGATGTGACGCAAGGATACGACGGCAAGAATGGTTGGCTCGGCAATCCGCAGGGATCGCAAGCGGTGCCGCCCGAAATGAACGTGGAATTTGCGCGAAGCGTGCTGCTCGCCGGCGGGGTTGGGCTCTTTCGTGCTGCTGTGGCTGGCACCTTACAGGCGCAGGCGCTCGGAACGCGCGACCTCATGGGCCAGCAAACGGAGGGCGTGGCGATCAGTGACGGTGCCTTGGAAATGACGATCTATCTCGATCCTTCAACGCACCTCTTGATGGGCGCGCGATTCAATCAGGATACCCAGCAGGGAAAGGTTGAGTCCGTCGAAGTGTGGAGCGATTTCCGGGACGTGGAGGGCGTGAAGTTTCCTTACCACAGTGTCACCTACCGCGCCGGAACAAAATTTTCAGAGAGCACGATTCAGGAAGTGAAATTTAATACGAATCCGGTGCCGAGCCTGTTCGTCAAACCGCAGTAGTCAACTCGGGCCTTGCGAAAGCTTTAGACCGGCGCAGCATCTGCCGGCAGAAAGAGACGCACTTGAATACGATTGATATGCCTTCTTACCGGCCATCACTTTGGACGCGGCCGATACTTTTGGGTTTGCTCGCGGCCGCCATACCATTTGCCGCGCCCGTTTCTTCATTCCCACTGCCGGCGCCAAAGCCGCTCCTTGGCACGCCAGCGCTCGCGCAAGCGCAACAGGCAAGGCCTTCGCCGCTATTGGCCGCCATGAACGCGGAACTCGAGCGGACCTTGCCGGTTTTGGGCAAAGCCGAGCCCCCGGCTTACTTCATCAGCTATACGGTGACGGAGGGGCAACACGCTACAGTCACGGGATCGAACGGTGCGTTGCTGGATAGTTCGCAGGCACTTACTCGGTGGCTGCAAGCGGAAGTGCGCGTCGGCAGCTACGATCTTGATAACACGCACAAAATTGGTGGGACGCAGCCGGCGTTTCAGCCGAGCCCGGGCGCGCAGGTGCCGATCGAAAACGATGCCGCGGTGTTACAGCGCGCCATCTGGATGGAAACCGACCGGCAATATCGCGCCGCGGCCGAGGCGTTGATCAAGATCAAAACGAGCAAGGAAGTGCAGGTGCAGTCCGCCGAGGAACATGCGCCCGATTTCTCCCGAGAGAAACCCGAGGTGTCCATTGGCCCTCATGCCTCGATTCAACTTGACCGGCATCCCTGGGAAGAAAAAGTTCGCAAGTATACGGCGTATTTTAGGCAGTCTGCGGATGTCTTGAACTCTATCGTCACCTTCACCGCGCAGGCGGACAATCAGTATCAGGTGAACAGCGAAGGCTCGAAGTTGCAGTTCGGCCAAGTCCGTTTCCGCCTCGAGCTCTTCATTCAGGGCAAAGCCCCGGACGGAATGGATATCGATCGTTATTACAATTTTGATTGGACGGATCCGAACCAGCCGCCCACCGATGATGCGGTGATGGCGGCCGAAGGCACGATGAGGCATGAGCTGGAATCGCTGGTAAAGGCTCCGCTCGTGGAGCCGTTTGCCGGGCCAACATTGCTCACCGGGCGCGCTGCGGCGGTTTTCTTCCATGAAGTTTTTGGACACCGTGACGAAGGCTTCCGCCAAAAGGACATGAACGAGGGCCAAACATTTGCGCGCAAGGTCGGCGAACCGATCATGCCCAGCTTTATTTCCATCGTGGATGACCCTACGAAAAAGACGCTTGGCAACGATGTCTTGCTCGGGTCCTACCCCTTTGACGACGAAGGCGTGCCGTCCGAACGCGTGACGCTCGTGGATCATGGCGTGTTGAAGGGTTTCGAAATGTCGCGCCAGGCGCTCATTGATTTTCCTGTTTCGAATGGGCACGGACGCAGGCAAATCGGGGCGGAGCCGGTCTCTCGGCAGGGAAACCTGATCGTCGAGAGTAGTCATGCCGTTTCGAACGCGGAATTGCGCCGCATGTTCATCGAAGAGATCAAGAAACAGGGCAAGCCGTTCGGGCTGCTGATTGACGATATCGCCGGGGGATTTACTTTCACCGGCCGCGGACAACCGCAGGCGTTTCAAGTGCAACCGTTGGTGGTTTACAAGGTTTATACCGACGGGCGTCCTGACGAACTCGTGCGCGGTGTGGACATTGTGGGTACGCCGCTACTGTCGCTGACGAAAATCGTTGCCACCGGCGATAAGCCGGAAGTGTTCAACGGATATTGCGGCGCGGAGTCGGGCTCCGTCCCCGTTGCAGCGGCCGCTCCGGAAATGCTAATCAGCGAAATGGAAGTGCAGAAGAAAGAAAGTTCGAGTGACGCACCGCCGATTCTGCCGCATCCATTTCACGATAAGCAGGCGCCGAAGCCGCAAGGAGATCACCAATGAAACGCGGACGCTCGCTTTGCGCCGCCGCATTGGCAATTATCGCGGCCGTAATCCTTGTGCCGGTAGCGCGGGCGCAGCAGAAGTCTGACGCCACCGATCGTACGCTGCAGGCCATGCATGACGAACTCGATCGTTCGAAGACGCGCATGCAGATCCCGGGTCTCGAGAAGCCCTATTTCATCGAGTACCGGCTCCTCGATCTCGATGTGCGCACCATCACGGCTTCCTTTGGCGCGCTCGTCTCCAGCACCACCTCGCATAATCGATTTATGGACGTGAACATCCGCGTCGGCAGCTACAACCTGGATAATTCGAATTTCATTTCCGGGGAACAGTTTCAAGGATTTCTGGGCTCCGCGGGGCAGGTTGGCGTGGATGGCGACTACGAATCGCTGCGGCAGGACTTATGGCTTGCCACCGATCAGGCGTACAAGTCAGCTCTCGATTCGCTGGCGAGGAAACAAGGATTCTTGCGTAGCCTCTCGAAACCACCGGACGTCGCCGATTTTTCGCAGGAAAAGCCGCTCCAGAGGATTGAACCGAAGGCCGTGCCGGATTGGAGCAACCGCGATTGGGAGCAGGAAGCAAAGCAAGCCAGCCAGGTGCTTCGCGCGTATCCCGATCTCTATGGCAATCGCATCACCTACACCTTGGTCTACGAAACCTACTACATCATGAATACCGAGGGCACAGAGGTTCGCACGGGACGCAGCCTGGCCGCGATCGAGGCCGGGATGGAAACGCAGGCGCCCGACGGCGTGCCCATGCATCATTTCTACACGGCCTATGCAATTCATCCAGTGGACCTCCCGTCTGCCACTGAAGTCGCTCATCAACTTGACACGCGCGGCAAGGAACTTATCGCCATGCGCACGGCCGAGCCCATGCCTGCGTATGGAGGACCGGTGTTGTTCGAGTCGCGTGCCGCCGCGGAGTTACTCGCGGAGATGCTCGGGGCATCTGTTTCGGGTTCACGGCCTCCGGTCTCCATGGTGCCGATGTATGACCAGATTATGGAAAGCCGCGGCGGGCGCAGCGAATGGCTGGGCCGCTTGAATTCGCGCGTGCTGCCGGCCGGCACCTCTCTGGCGGACGATCCTTCGGCCAAGGATGCGCAGGGCAGGCCGCTACCAGGCTCCTACAGCGTGGATGATGAGGGCGTGCTCCCGCAGGCCGTTACCCTGGTGGACAATGGAACGCTAAAAGACTTATTGATGTCGCGGCGTCCGGGACAGGATTTTACGCAATCCAACGGACACGGCCGCGCTCTTTTTCTGGGCGATCCGCACGCGGAAAGCAGCAATCTGTTCTTCAAGTCGGCCAACGGAGTTTCCCCGGACGACCTCAAGAAGAAATTCCTTGATGAGTGCAAGAAGGACGGACGGCAGTGGTGCCTGCTGGTCCGCGAACTGGACAACCCCGTGATCGGTGACATTCACGATGAAGGCGAAGTGCAGGACATGGTCGCTGGCGCATCCAGCGGGGAACGCGTGCCGCTCGAGGTCTATCGCGTGAATGTGGCGGACGGCAGCGAAGAGCCGCTTCGACCGGGCCATCTACTAAGCATGGACCTGCGTTTGTTGCGCGAGGTCTCCGGTATTGGGAATGATCCAACGCTATTCGCTTACGAACAAAGCCAGACGCTGGGTGTGCAAGGCACAGCGCTTGCGGCGTTTGGCGCTTCCGCCGATGGCCTGCCCAGCACCGTCACCGCGCCTTCTTTACTCTTTGAAGATGTGGAGGGACGCGAGGCGCGCGGTGAAATGCGGCGGCTCCCGCTCGTGCCGCCACCGCCAATGCAATAGGCAGCTTGCGCGCGGTTATTCGGCAGCTTCGCCGAGAAACATCCCCTGCGCGGCGATCAGACGATTGGCCTCCGCGTTGAGCGACGGCAATTGGAGATAAAACCAGCCGGCGCCGGCGATGCCGATGATTCCGCCGATCGCGAGCGTCCACGGCGCGCCGATCCAATTGGCGGCCACGCCGCCAAGTAGCGATCCGAGCGGCGCCATGCCCATAAACATCATGGAATAAAGGGACATCACGCGTCCGCGCAACCGGTCGGGCACCATGGCCTGGATGAGAGTGTTCGAACAGCCCATCTGCAACATCATCCAGAAGCCCACGGGTACGAGCGCAATCAACGAAAACCAGAACAATTTTGACGCGCCGAAAATAATCAGGAATGCGCCAAACCCCGTCGCGGAAATGCCCGCAATTCGCGCAAGTCCGCCCACGCCCGTGCGCGCCGCAAGGCTCAAGGCACCGATCACGGCGCCAAAGCCGGTGGCGCACATCAGCAATCCCAGCCCCTTGGCGCCCACGTGAAGGATTTTGTCGGCAAAGATCGGCATCAGCACCAAATAGGGCATGCCGACCAGGCTGATGATTCCCACCAGCAGCAACAGCGAACGCACCGGCTTGGTGCGGCGAACGAAGGCGAATCCTTCCGCGATGTGCTCCACCATCGATCCGCGTCCCGCGCTTTCATGCGGCGCTACCCGAATCATCAGCAGGCCGATGATCACGGCGATAAAGCTAACCGCATTGGCAAAGAAGCACCAGCCTTCGCCGATGGAGGCCACCAGAATTCCGGCGACAGCGGGGCCGACCACACGCGCGCTGTTAAACATCGAAGAATTCAGCGCGATTGCATTCATCATGTCTTCCTTGCCGACCATCTCGACGAGAAAGGCTTGCCGGGCCGGTATGTCAAACGCGTTGACCACGCCGAGCAGTGACGCGAGTACGACCACTTCCCACACGCGAATCCAATGCCCGAGCGTCAGCGTGGCCAATACGAATGCGAGCAACATCGCCGTGGTTTGCGTCATGATCACCACGCGGTGCCGGTTGTAACGATCCACCACGGTTCCGCCCAGCGGCGATACCAGAAACACGGGGATCTGCGACGCGAAGGCTACGAGGCCCAGCATTAGCGAAGAGCCCGTCAGCCGATAGACAAGCCATGCCTCCGCTACGCTTTGCATCCACGTGCCGACCAAGGAGATAAGTTGCCCGGCAAAGAAGAGCTGGAAATTGCGGTGTCGCAATGCGCGCAGCGTGGTGGCCAGCTTGGAACGCCCCGCGGGTGAGGCCGCCGAGCCCCGAGTTTGCGCTGCAGGTGAGGCCGCGGTGTCCACAGCGGCCAGTGAATTCATTTCTGGCATGAGCCTGGAGGTGAAGAAACAATTCTAGCGTGAGAAGAAGGAGGAAGCGAATGAATGCGGCTTAGCCGTCAACGCGACGATTGGGATCCGGAGCGATCGAGCGATCTTTATTCATGGCGCAACGCGACCATCGGGTTCACGCGTGCGGCTCGCCGAGCCGGGATCCAGCACGCGGCAAGCGTCACCAGAACGAGCGCCAGCGATACGGCAGTGAAAGTAACCGGATCGGTGGGCTTCACGGTGTAGAGGAGGCTGCGCAGCACTCGTGTGAGGCCAAACGAGGCTGCCAAGCCGATTCCAATTCCGAGCAGCGCAATCCCCAACCCGTGCCTGAGGATCATGCGCCGCACATTACTCGACTCCGCCCCTAGCGCCAGGCGAATGCCGATCTCGCGCGTCCGCTGGCTCACGGTGTAAGCCAGCACGCCGTAAATACCCACGGCCGCAAGTAGCAACGCCAGCAAGGCGAATGCCGCCAGCAGATAAGAGTTGAAGCGTTGAGACGCCACTTGTCCCGCCAACAGGTCATCCATCGTTTGGATTCCATAGACCGGCAAATTTGGGTCGAGGGCGGCCACACTTACGCGCACGGCCGAAGCCAAGCTGTCGGGCGGAACGGAGGAGCGAATCACCAGCGTCATCTCGGGATTCGAAACGGATTGCTGCATGGTTAGGAAAATCTCAGGCTCGATTTCCGCGGCAATGCCATTTTGTTTCGTGTCTTGAATCACGCCCACAATGGTTCGCCAATCGCCCCAGGGAAGCTTGAAGCGAGCGCCTACGGGGTCCCGATGAGGAAAATAGCGCCGCACCAGCACTTGGTTGACGACTGCAGTGGGCATCGTTGTGGCGCCGTCACGTTCATCGATCGCGCGTCCTGCAATCAACGGAATTCGCAGCGCTGAAAAATAGCCTGGCGTTGCCGTGTTCACAAAAACCCTAGCCGCACCCAGATCGGGAGCGGGGTCCCCTTCAATGGTCATCACAGAACTCGATGTCGATCCCCGCAGCGGTAGTACGGATGCACCGCCAACAACGCTGACGCCAGGCAACGACCCTAACCTTATCAGTAGTTCGGAGTAGAAGTGGTGCCATTGTTCCGGCTCGCGATACGAACTGATAGGTAAGTCGATTTGTGCGGTCAGGACACCTCTGCCGTCAAAACCAGGCGGTATCGAAATTAGGCAAATCAAGCTGCGCGTCAGCAGCCCCGCACCAATGCACAGCACAAAGGCGAGAGCGACTTCGGCCGCCATCAGGAGCTTTTGCGAACGCCGGACCCTTCCACTTGACGAAGCGCTTTGCGAGCCACTCTGCTTGAGCGGTTCATTTACCGGAGTACGCAACGCGGCGAGTGCCGGCGCCAAACCAAAAAGGATTCCTGTCGCCAAAGACGCTGTCAGCGTAAAAAGCAAAACGCGCCAGTCCAGCCGGGCACCACCCATGTGCGGAATATTCCTGGGACCGGCCAAACGCATCGCGCTCAGGGCCCAGAAGGCCAACAACATTCCCGCTGCGCCGCCCAGGACAGAGACGAGCGTACTTTCCGTCAGCAACTGCCGGGCGATCCTCACGCGTCCGGCGCCCAGAGCGCGCCGAATGGCCACCTCCTTTTCGCGAGCAATGGCACGCGCAAGCTGTAGGTTTGCAACGTTCGCGCACGCGATCAGCAAAAGGAAACCAACGGCGCCGAGCAATACGAAAAGCGCTGGGCGCACATTACCCACTTCGCGATCGTGAAGCGAAATTACGCGCGTCTGCGCTCCCGCCAGCATCTTTGCGTATCCTGCCGGGTACATCGAATGCAAATGGTCCAGAATTCCATCCAGATCCGCACTGGCCGCTGCTGGCGTGATTTTCGGTCGCAAGCGCCCGACGATCCGTACCAGAAAGAGAGCCTGGTCAACCGCCACCGGGGTATCTGGCAAAGCGAAAGGCAGAAGTATTTCGGCGTTGCCATTCTCAGGGAACTCAAATTCTGGCGGCATCACACCGACGACGGTGTAGGCATCGCCATTTAGCGCAATAACGCGCCCCACGACATTACGATCCGCGCCGAACCGTTGCTTCCAGAGGGTATCGGAAAGAATGGCAACTCGTGGACCCTTGGGGCGGTCTTCCGCTTGCGAAAACTCGCGGCCGAGACGCGGCTCAACTCCAAGCACTCGAAAAAAACTGTATGTCACGAGTGTGCTGGAAAGACGCACCGGTTCGCCGGCGCCCGTGAGCGTATCCTCCCGATCGGGGGAATAGGCAGCCATGTCTTCGAATACGTGATTCTGCTGACGCCATCCGAAGTAGTCTGGATGAACGACGATGCTCTGCCCGGTCCGCGGAAGAAAAGTTGTGACCCACATCAGGCGGCTGGCGTCGCGATAGGGCAAGGAATGCAGCAGTACAGCATCCACCACCGAGAAAATTGCTGTATTCGCGCCGATCCCCAGCGCCAGCGCAAGCACTGCGGCCGCGGTGAACCCGGGGTTCTTGCCGAGCATGCGCAATCCGAACTGTAGATCCTGCAGGAAGGTCTCGATCAACGGAAGACCTGTCCGCTCGCGATGCAGTTCCTTCGTTTGCTGCACGCCTCCTAATTTGATCAGCGCCGCTCGCCGCGCTTCGTCCGGCGCTATGCCCGCGCGCAAATTGTCTTCGATGTGGAATTGGAGATGGCTTTCGAGTTCGGCGGAGAACACGGCGTCTCGCCGATCTTTGCCGAACAGGCCGCGCAGGCGTATGAGCCACGCGCGCACCGCTCTCACGACGGCTCCTCATGCGGTGCCAGAAAGCGGGCGAGGATCGCGGTGGTCTGTTCCCAATCCCGCGCTTCCTTTTCCACTTGCTTGCGGCCGGCGCGCGTGAGCTTGTAATACTTCGCCTTGCGATTGTTGTCGGAAGTCCCCCATTCGGACGAGATATAACCTTCTTGCTCGAGCTTTAGCAGCGCCGGATAGATCGTGCCGTAATTGACGGAGAGCAGGTCGCCGCTGGTCTGCTCGATGCGCCGCGCGATCCCATATCCATGCAGCGAACCCATGGATTCGAGCGTCTTCAGCACCATCAGCGCCAGGGTGCCCTGCCAAACATCTTTTTTTCCGGTCATAAGGGGATCGCGTCCGCTCCTATGGGATTGCCATAGCGAGGTTCGCACAGAACGTATGGGTTGGCAATAGGAAAGAGATGAGAGAGGATTTGCCCGGCGCGGGCCTTTCACTCGTGGCGTAGTGCGATCAGCGGGTCCACGTGCGTAGCACGCCGAGCAGGTATCCAACTGGCTGCGAGCACTACAATCATCAGCAGCGCCGTAATCCCAACGAGCGTCGCGGGATCGGAGGGCGCGATGCCGTAGAGCAAGCCTCGCAGCACACGGGCCAGCGCGAGCGAAGCGGCCACGCCGATCACGACACCCACAGCGGCCAGCAGTGCGCCTTGGCGCAGCACCAGCCGAAGCACGGAGGTTTGCGTGGCGCCCAGTGCCATGCGCACGCCGATCTCATGCGTGCGCTGAGCAACGAAATAAGAAATGACGCCATAAACTCCCACGATCACGATCAGCAACCCCAGCCCGCCAAAAAGCGTGAGCAGCGTCGTTTGAAAGCGTTCGCTCGTCAGCGAATTCGAAATGATCTGGTCCATCGTTCGCGCGGTGTCGAGTGGCTGGCCGGGCAACGCCGTACGCAAGATCGAACGGACCGCAGGGGTGATGGCGCCGGGATCCTGCGCTGTGCGAATGATGAAGTACGTGCCGCTCAGCACGCCTGCGGAAAGAGGACCCGTGGCTTGTGAATATGGCTCATACATTACTGGAGGCGGCGGCTCACCGAGCGCGTCCTCGTGCACGTTTCCAACGACGCCGATAATCCGCCGGGGCGCCGGCTCCGCACTCGCGGCTGAAACAGGTTTTCCCACCCAAATAAATGAACCGATAGGATCCTCTCCCGGCCAATACATTGCCGCCATAGCTCGATTGATCACGACTACAGGCTCGGAATTTGGGGAGTCCGCCGCGGTGAAAACGCGGCCGCGTTCTACCGGAATGCGAAACGCCGCAAAATACGACGCCTGCACCGTTCGAAAATCCGCGTCGCCTTTGGATTCTTTCGTGTCGGGCCGGCCTTCGATGCTGAAGAGCCAATCGCCACCTTTGTCCATCGGCAGCGCACTGGCGTAGGCAACTTCCTGCACGCCCGGCTGAGCGGCGAATTGTGTGGTGATGCCGTCCAAGGCTGCCAGGCTCTTGGCAGGCGTATCAAATTGCGCGTGCGGCAGGGTGACGTGGATCGTCAGAACACGGTCCGCGTCGAAACCCACCGGGACGTGCATAAGCCGCGAGAGGCTTTCGAGAACCAGCGCCGCGCTCACTAGCAAAACGAAGGCCAAAGCCACCTCGCTTACGATCAACACTGCTTTCCATCGGCCGCGTTCGCGGCTCGTGCCGCCCCGCTCCGTCCCTTCCTTCAACGAAGTCTGCAGATCGGTTTTGGAAGTCTGAAGCGCAGGAACCAAGCCGAAAACGATGCCGGTGACGACGCTCAAGAGAAGCGCAAAGGCAAAAACGTGCGAATCCACGGCAATCGCGCCAATGTGCGGAAGATTGGACGGGATCAGCGCGAGTACAAGATTAAACGAGAAATAGCACGCCACCACACCGGCCACACCTCCGGCAATCGCGAGAATTACATTCTCGGCAAGAAGCTGGCGCAGGATTCGCCCGCGGCTAGCGCCCAGCGCCGCTCGCACCGCCACTTCGCGGGTGCGGCCGGCCGCACGGGCCAGCACAAGATTCGCAACGTTCGCGCACGCGATCAGCAGCACGAGGCTCACCGCTCCCAGCAGCAAGAGCGGCACCGGCCCCGCCGCGGCGTGCAAGTATTCGCCCAGCGGCCGCAGATTGGCCTTCTCCGACGGGAAAATCATGTCTGGAAACACCTTGGAGAGCTCGCCAAGCGGCAGCGTCAACATGGCCTCAGCTTGTGCTGGAGTGACTCCCGGCTTCAGGAGGCCAACGCAGCGCATGAAATTCGATGGATTCTGGCTCTGCGCCGGCACCGGCAGCGGAAGAAAAAGCTGTGCGTTCTCCGTGTAAGGAAGCGGCAGGGAAAAGCTGTGCGGCATCACGCCGATGACGCTGAAAATCTTCCCGTTGATCGGTACGGTTCGCCCGACTACTCCGGAGTCACTGTCGAAATGGGTCCGCCACATCGCGTCCGACAAAATCAACACATTTGGGCCGCCCAAGCGCGTCTCGTCGGCACGGAAGGCGCGGCCTAGCGCGGGCTGCACGCCGAGCACAGAGAAAAATTCCGAGGAAACGTCCAGCGACGATATGGTCTGCGGGTCGCCTTGCAGCACGACCGTCGCATCGTCGCCGCGATAACCCGCCAGGCCATCGAAGAGCTGCCGGCTCTGCTCCCACGCAAGAAAAATTGGCCAAGAAATATTTGAGCCGCCGATTTGGTTCCCGGTGCGGCGGACCTGATAGATGCGCTCGGAATTAGGAAACGGCAAAGGCCGCAAGAACACGGCGTTGACGATCGAAAAAATCGCGGCGTTCGCGCCGATGCCAAGCGCCAGCGTGAGTATAGCGATCGCGGTGAAGGCAGGCTGTTTCGAAAGCATTCGAATTGCATAGCGAACGTCACGCCAAAAATCATTCATAGGGACCTCGCAGTAAAGCACTACGTCTTGGGCGCCGCAACCTTCTGAAAGTTATACGCATAGCGGGCACGACGCGTTCCCGGAAATAGCGGACGCGCTGCGCTAGAATGGCGCCATGGCGAAGGTTAGCGCCGGACTACTCATGTATCGTTGGCACGGCAAAACGCTGCAGGTGCTTCTGGCGCATCCTGGTGGGCCATTCTGGGCCAAGAAGGATCTCGGAGCGTGGTCGGTCCCAAAGGGTGAGGCTGGTCCTGATGAGGATTTGGAGGCCGCCGCCAAACGCGAGTTCGAAGAAGAGCTCGGCTTTCCGGCGCCGCCGGACAGTAGTTTGACTGCCCTCGGGAACGTGACACAGAAAGCGGGGAAGACTGTACACGTGTGGGCGTTCGAAGGTGACTGCGATCCGGCTGCGATCCGGAGCAACACATTTACCTTGGCTTGGCCGCCGCACTCCGGCAAAACGCAGGAATTCCCGGAGGTGGACCGCGCTGAATTCTTTTATCTGGAAGAGGCTCGCGCGAAAATAAATCCCGCTCAGGCGGAGTTTCTGGAGCGACTTGAGCAGAAATTGAAATAGGACGCGGGCCACTCGCGAATGATAAAGTACGATCGCTTTTGAATCAGGAATCGCCTTAGATGCGTGTCTAGCCGCGACATCGCCTCCATGGAAGACGCCGCACCCCCTAAACCAGCATCACGCTTTTCTCCGCGTGAAGGTCTCGCACGTAAGTTAGGTCTTTTTGACGCCACGATGATCGTGATGGGCGGGATCATCGGGGCGGGAATATTCATCAATCCTTACGTTGTCGCGCAACAGGTTCATACGCCGGCACTGATTCTGGGCGCGTGGGTGGCGGGCGGCGTCGTGGCCATGGCCGGTTCCTTCGTGTATGCGGAACTCGCATCGCGCATGCCTGCAGTGGGAGGGCAATACGCTTACATTCGGGAGGCCTACCATCCCGCAATCGCATTTTTATATGGCTGGGCATTGCTGCTCGTGATTCAAACTGGTGGAATGGCGGCGGTGGCCGTCACGTTTGGGCATTACTTTGGTGAACTGACGAGCCTTCCCGTTTCCGGCACCGGCGTCGCGGTGCTGGCCCTGGCGATCCTTACGCTGATCAATTGCCTCGGGGTGCGCGCGGGCAGTTCGGTGCAGAATGCGCTCATGGTGCTCAAAATCGTCATCATTGCCGCGCTCGTAGGCTGCGGGTTTCTATTCGCCGGCAAGTCGCACATGGACTGGACCGCCGTAAGCCATCAGCCCTTCCGGTTCCCGCTGATCGCGGCTTTCGGCGCGGCGATGGTGCCGGTGATGTTTTCCTACGGCGGCTATCAGACGGCAAATTTTATCGCGGGCGAGATGCGCGAACCCCGCAAGAATCTGCCACGCGGGCTTATGTTGGGTGTGGCGGGAGTCGTGGCGCTTTATGTGAGCGTGAATTTTGTCTGCCTGCGTGCGCTCGGTCCGAATGGTCTCGCCGCCACGAGCACGCCCGCGTCCGCGGTGATGCGGATCGCGCTGGGGCAAAAAGGCGCCACGTGGATCGCCCTCGGAATTGCCATCTCCGCGCTGGGATTCCTAAGCCAGTCCATTTTGACCGCGCCTCGCGTGTACTTTGCGATGGCGGAGGATGGCGTTTTTTTTCGCAGTGCGGCATGGTTAAGTCCGAAAACGCGCGTGCCGGTGGTGGCCATCGTGCTCCAGGGCGTGTGGGCGATTGTGATCGCGCTATCGGGACGTTACGAACAGATCTTGAATTACGTGATCGCTATGGATCTGGTTTTTATCGGGCTTTCGGCCACCTGCATCTTTGTTTTTCGCCGTCGGGAAAGTCGGATCACCGCGCAAGGCGAAGAGAGCGACGGGATCTATCGCACACCGGGCCATCCCTTTACAACCGCGGGCTTTGCCGCGGCATGTTGGCTCGTGGTGGCCGCGACCTTTTATCGATATCCGCATGATTCATTGATCGGATTGGCGATCACGGTGGCGGGCCTACCGATTTACTTTTTCTGGAGCAAGCGAAGTCTAAGAGAGAGAAACAACCGAATCGCCACAACTCCTGGAGAATTGCATTGATGGCTACGGCTCATCGCACGCTGACGCACTCGCCCTATCTCGTTTGGGCGAAACTTAGTTCGCAGGCTCGCTTTAATCTCGCCACCAGCGGGGTGGCCGCGTATCCATTGGCAAAGCTGCCTGTCCGGCTCGAAGAACTGGAAATCAGCGGGCCAGGTGGAACCTACGGGTTTCCCCCGTTGCAGCAGCGTCTGGCCAAACTTCAGGGCGTTTCGGAAGAGTGTGTGGTTGCGGCGATCGGCACGTCGATGGCGAACTTCCTGGCCTACGCCGGAATGCTCGAAGCTGGTGACGAAGTTCTCGTGGAAAGTCCCGCGTATGGGCCCATGTTCGAAGCGCCTCAATTTCTCGGCGCAACCGTGCGGCGTTTCGAACGGCGTTTCGAAAACGGTTTCGCGCTCGACCCTTCGGAAGTTCAGCGAGCCGTGACGCCACGGACGCGCGTGATTGCGCTCACAAATCTACACAATCCGACCGGCGTTTTCGCCACAACCGAAACCCTGAAAGCCGTAGGCGACATTGCCGAGAAGATTGGCGCCAAGGTCTTAGTGGACGAGGTGTACCTGGATATGCTGTTTGATCCCGCCGTCCGTTCGTCTTTTCACCTTGGCGAACACTTCGTCGTGACGAGCAGCCTCACCAAAGTCTATGGGCTAAGCGGCTTGCGCTGCGGCTGGATCCTCGCTTCTCCCGATCTGGCTCGTGCAATTTGGCGCATTAACGACCTATTTGGCAATATCCCGTCGTTTACGGCCGAGCAGCTTTCAGTGATCGCCATCGATCATCTTTCGGAAATACGGTCCCGATCGCGAGAATTGTTGGCCCGAAATCGAGCGATCCTGGATCAATTCCTAGGTTCGACGGACGAACTGGAGTTAGTGCGTCCACCGGCTGGCACCGTAATTTTCCCCCGGCTAAAGCGAGGGGGTGCCGAGGAATTCGTTCGGCTGCTTCGCGAGAGGTACGAGACTTCGGTCGTCCCGGGCCGGTTTTTCGAAATGACCGACCACTTTCGGCTTGGAATCGGCGGCGATTCCGAACAACTGAGGGACGGGCTAGAACGAGTGTCATCGGCGTTGTCTGAGTTTTCTAAGGTTAAGTAGCTTGTACTTGGCTGTTTAGCGCCAGGACATTTTCGTATTTTTAGCCCTGCGACATACCTTGAATTCCTGGCCCCAAGTGTTAATATAGGACTGACTTGGTACTATATCGGTGTCAGGCGATACGGTGGCATTTAGGCAGGAATCGCAAAAATGGTAAGACTCGGAAAGCTAACGGATTACGCCCTGGTGGTGATGACGTGCATCGCGCGTGGGCATGACCTTTCCGTGCGCACCGCGCGCGACCTGGCGGCAGAAACCAAGCTGCCTATGCCCACGGTGAGCAAGCTCCTTAAGGGGTTGCTACAGAGCGGATTGCTCATCTCGCAACGCGGGACTAAGGGCGGGTATCTGCTTGCGAAGAAGCCGAAAGACATCTCGATCGTCGAGATCATTGCCGCTCTCGAAGGTCCCTTCGCCCTCACCGAATGCAGCACCAGCATAATCGGCTTGTGCGAGATCGAGGAATGCTGCCCGATCAAGAATAACCAGCGCGTGATCAATCAGGCAGTACGGGGCGCGCTGGAACGTATCACCCTCGCGGACTTGATTCAGCCTCTACGGCTGACCGCGATTCAAGACTCGCGCGGCAACCTGGTTCAAACGGTCGGCGCGGTCTCCAGGAGAATTCAATGAGTTCGAGCACCAACGCGATTCAAGACCTAGCGCAGCAGGAATACAAGTGGGGCTTCATCACGGATATCGCGGAAGAGCGAATCCCCAAGGGTCTGAGCGAAGACGTCGTGCGGCTGATCTCGGCGAAGAAGGAAGAGCCTGAGTTTATGTTGGAATGGCGGCTTAGAGCTTACCGGCATTGGGCTTCGCTTGAAAAAGCGCAGGGCGAGCCCACCTGGGCCAATATCAAGTATCCGAAGATCGACTACCAGGACATGGTCTATTACTCCGCTCCGAAGCAAAAAACCCAATTGAAGAGCCTGGATGAGCTCGATCCGGAAATTCTGCGTACCTACGAAAAATTGGGAATTCCGTTGGCCGAGCAAAAGTTGCTGGCCGGAGTGGCCGTGGACGCGGTATTCGACAGCGTCTCGGTGGCGACTACGTTCAAGGCAAAACTGGGCGAGCTCGGCATTATTTTCTGCTCGTTCTCGGAAGCGGTGCGAAATCACCCAGAGCTCGTGAAGAAGTATCTCGGCTCCGTGGTGCCTTATACGGACAACTTCTTCGCGTCGCTCAACGCCGCGGTTTTCAGCGACGGTTCCTTTGTCTATGTGCCAAAGGGCGTGCGCTGCCCGATGGAGCTCTCCACCTACTTCCGGATCAATGCCGCGGAAACGGGTCAATTCGAACGTACGTTGATCGTTGCCGACGAGGGCGCGTACGTGAGCTACCTCGAGGGTTGCACCGCGCCCATCCGCGACAAAAACCAGTTGCATGCCGCTGTCGTTGAGCTGGTGGCGCTGGACAATGCACAGATCAAGTATTCCACCGTGCAGAATTGGTACCCCGGCGACAAAGAAGGCAAGGGCGGAATCTACAATTTTGTCACCAAGCGCGGAAAGTGCGCTGGCATCAATTCCAAAATCTCTTGGACCCAGGTGGAGACGGGTTCTGCGATCACCTGGAAGTATCCGAGCTGTATCTTGCAGGGCGAGAATTCGGTAGGTGAGTTTTACTCCGTGGCGCTGACGAACAATTACCAGCAAGCTGACACCGGCACGAAGATGATCCATATCGGCAAGAACACGCGGAGCACGATTGTTTCAAAGGGCATTTCCGCGGGACACGGCCAAAATACCTATCGCGGACAGGTGAAGATTCTGAAAGGCGCTCGCGGCGCGCGGAATTATACGCAATGCGATTCGCTCCTGATTGGCGATCAATGCGGCGCGCATACGTTCCCTTACATTGAAGTGAAGAACTCCACAGCCAAGATGGAGCACGAGGCTTCCACCTCCAAAATCGGGGAAGATCAGCTTTTCTATCTGCGCCAGCGCGGCTTAAAAGCAGAAGACGCCGTTTCCATGATTGTGAACGGCTTTTGCAAGCGAGTGTTTCGCGAGCTGCCGATGGAATTCGCTGTGGAGGCGCAGAAACTGCTGAGCATCAGCCTGGAAGGCAGCGTCGGCTAAGCCGCGTGCGCCGGGGACGATTATTCCTGAGAGGAAAAGAATGAGACTGCTCGAAATTAAGAATCTGCACGCTTCTGTTGGAGGCCACGAAATCCTGAAAGGGATCAATTTGTCGGTGAACGCCGGCGAAGTTCACTCGATCATGGGTCCCAATGGCTCGGGCAAGAGCACGCTCGCGCAAGTTCTCGCACGGCGCGAGAGCTATGAGGTAACTGCGGGCGAGATTATCTACAACGGCAAGGACCTGCTGGCGCTGAAGCCTGAAGAAGCCGCATGCGAAGGTGTTTTTCTCGCTTTTCAATACCCCGTGGAGGTTCCCGGGATCAGCAACGCTTATTTTCTTCGCTCCGCGCTGAACGCGATCCGGAAGTACCACAACCAGGACGAGATGGACGCCATGGATTTCTTGCCGCTGATGCGCGAGAAACTGAAGCTTCTGGATATGGATGAAAAGCTGATGAACCGTTCGGTGAACGAAGCCTTCTCCGGCGGCGAGAAAAAGCGCAACGAGATTCTGCAGATGGCAGTCTTGCAGCCGAAGTTGGCGATTCTCGACGAGACCGACTCCGGCCTGGACATTGATGCGCTTCGGATCGTGGCGGAGGGGGTCAATGCGCTGCGCAACCCTGACCGCGCCATGGTGGTGGTGACCCACTATCAACGTCTGCTGAATTACATCGTGCCGGATTTCGTGCACGTGCTAGTCGAAGGACGCATTGTCAAATCCGGCGGACGCGAGCTTGCGCTTGAGCTCGAAGAAAAGGGATACGCCTGGACGGAAAGCGCAGCCCCCGCCGGAGCTCATGCTTGAATCGAAGACGGGAATCAATCAAGTGACCACCGCTACGCAAGAATTGAATTGTTATCTGGAAGCCTTCAGCGGTTTTGAGAAGTCCGCCGTAGGAAATAATCTCCCGTGGCTGCGCAAGCTGCGCGCGAACGCTTTCGCTCGATTTTGTGAGGTCGGGTTTCCTACCAGCCGCACCGAGGATTGGCGCTTTACCAGCGTTTCCGCGATCGCGCAGACGCAATTTCAGCTCGCTCCGAAGACGCAGAGACTTCCGGATGTCCAGGCGCTTCGATCCTATGGGCTGACGCAATCCATTTGCCGTTTTGTGTTCGTCGATGGCCACTTCGCTTCCGCGCTTTCGTCGGTGGGAAATCTACCTAAAGGCGTGCGGGTTGGGAGCCTGGCCGATGAGCTAGCGCTAAATGGACCGGCACTCGACGCGCACCTTGGCCATTATCTCGATACGCAGCGCGACGTGTTTTCCGCTCTAAACACTGCTTTTCTGGAAGACGGCACCTTCATTTACATTCCGCGCGGTACGGTGGTGGCCGAGCCGATCTACCTGCTCTTTGTTTCGAGCGAGGCGGGCGTCCCGGTGATGAGCCATCCCCGCAATCTGATCGTGGCGGAGGAAAATAGCCAGGCAACGATCGTGGAAGACTACGTTTCCCACGGCACAGGAATCGCGTTTTGCAATACCGCCACCGAGTTAGTGGCGGGCGACCATGCCGTGATTTCGCACTACATGATCGAACGCGAGCACACCCAGGCCTTTAACATTTCGACGCTACTCTTACACCAAGGTCGCGCCAGCAACGTCGCATCACATTCTGTTCTGATGGGCGGAGGATTGGTACGCAACAACGTCCATCCCATCCTGGCCGGCGAGGGCGCGGAATGCCTGATCAACGGACTCTTTATCGGTAACGGCCGGCAGCATTTGGATAACTACATGCTGGTGGAACACGCCAGCCCGCACTGCAGCAGCCGTCAATTTTATAACGGCATCCTGGATGGGCACGCGCACGGGGTTTTTCACGGGCGCATTATCGTGCACAAAGACGCCCAGAAGACCGACGCCAAGCAGACGAACCGCAACCTACTGCTCTCCGATGACGCGCAGGTGGACACCAAGCCTCAACTGGAAATCTATGCCGACGACGTGAAGTGCACGCATGGCGCCACGATCGGCCAGATGGACGAAACGGCGCTTTTTTATCTGCGCTCGCGTGGCATTGATGAATCTTCCGCACGGCGGATGTTGCTGATGGCTTTCGCCGGCGAATGTATGGAACGGATGCGCGCGGGCGCGGCGCGTTCGCATGTGGAAGAGATTGTCAACGCTTATCTGTCGCAGATCGTTGCGAAATCCGCCCGGTTTTCCGAAGAGGTCGCGCCTGTCAAGAAGAGCCGGGAGGCTGTGGGATGAGCACAGCCGCCGAGAAACTGGGCGCAGCTTCAATCTCCGCGCTGGATGTGGAGAAAGTGCGCCGTGACTTTCCGATTCTCGAACAAAAAGTTCACGGCCATCCGCTCGTTTATCTTGATAATGCAGCAACTTCCCAGAAACCCCAGATCGTGATTGACGCGATCAGCCGCTATTACGAGCAGGAAAATTCGAATATCCATCGCGGCGTGCATTTCCTTTCCGAACGGGCCACTGAGGAATACGAAGGGGCGCGGAAATGGGTGCAGGAATTCATCCACGCGCCGCAGCTTCAGGAAGTGATTTTCGTGCGCGGCACCACCGAGGCAATTAATCTGGTGGCACAGAGCTACGGCCGCGTACACGTCGGCGCGGGCGACGAAATCCTGATTACCGCGATGGAGCATCATTCGAACATCGTGCCCTGGCAGCTTCTATGCCAGGAAAAGGGCGCCACATTACGGGTAGTGCCCATCAACGATCAGGGCGAGCTGCTTCTCGACGATTACGAAAAGCTCCTAGGACCCAGGACAAAGCTCGTTGCGGCGGCGCACATTTCGAATGCTCTTGGCACCGTGAATCCGGTGCGCTGGATGATCGAAGCCGCGCACAGCCGTAACATTCCCGTGCTGGTGGATGGCGCGCAAGCCGTCCCACACTCAATTGTCGATGTGCAGGCTTTGGATTGCGATTTCTACGCATTTTCGGGCCATAAGATGTATGGCCCGACGGGAATTGGAATTCTCTACGGAAAGTCAGCATTGCTTGAATCGATGCCGCCCTACCAGGGCGGGGGCGACATGATCGCGTCGGTCAGCTTCGAAAAAACGGTCTACAACCGCCTGCCGTATAAATTCGAGGCGGGTACCCCCGATATTGCGGGGGGGATTGGATTGGGCGCTGCGATCGAGTATTTGAATAGCGTGGGGATGGACAAGATTGCCGCGCACGAACATGAATTGCTGTCGTATGCGTCGGACGCGATCTCCGCAATACCGGGAGTTCGCGTGGTTGGAACAGCCAAAGAAAAAGCCGGAGTACTTTCATTCTTGATGGATGGAATTCACCCGCACGATATCGGCACGATTCTCGATCAGGAAGGCATCGCGATTCGCACCGGCCATCACTGCGCACAGCCGGTCATGACGCGCTTTGGCATCCCAGCCACCGCGCGCGCGTCGTTTGGCCTTTACAACACCAAGGCTGAGGTGGACGCGCTGGTGCGGGGAATTGATAAAGTGCGAGAGGTCTTCGCCTGATGTCGGATCTGCGCGATCTGTACCAAGACGTGATCCTGGAGCACAGCAAGGCCCCTCGCAATTTTCATGAGATGCCCGCGGCGAATCGGAAGGCCGAGGGTTTCAACCCGCTCTGTGGCGATCGCTTTACCGTTTATATCGATGTGGAGAACGATTCGATTCGCGACATCAGCTTTCAGGGGTCAGGCTGCGCGATTTCGAAAGCCTCTGCATCCATGATGACGCAGACCTTGAAAGGCAAATCGACCGCCGAAGCCGAGAAGCTCTTCGGAACATTCCACAAATTGGTCACGGGTCAGGCACCTGCAAACGATACGGCCGATTTGGGCAAGCTGGCCGTATTTTCCGGCGTTTCCGAGTTCCCGATGCGGGTGAAGTGCGCCACGCTGGCGTGGCATACGCTGCACGCGGCGCTCGAAGGCAAGCAGGAAGCCATTTCCACGGAGTAGAATCGCCGCAAAGCTCGTTGAGGTTGGCACAGATGGCACCAAGCGCACCAATTACGCTCAATCGCCAATGTGATGTAATTGCGATCCCTAACGGAACGCGCGGGACGCTTGCGGCTGGGGCGGTTGTTCGCGTAATGCAATTTCTCGGCAACAGCTTCACGGTTTCCACAAATTACGGCTCAATGTTCCGCATTGATGCGAAAGACGCTGACGCGCTCGGGCTTTCGAATCCCGAAGCCGAACAAGCAAAGCCGATCCAAGCCGAAGCATTCAGCGACAAGCTGGTATGGGATCAACTCAAGACGGTATTCGACCCCGAAATTCCCGTGAACATTGTTGATTTGGGCCTGGTCTACTCGTGCAGCATCGCCGATCGGGAACAAGGTGGACGTAAGGTTGATATCAAAATGGCCATGACGGCCCCGGGTTGCGGAATGGCGGGCGTGCTGAAGTCCGATGTGGAAGCAAAAGTTTCGCGTCTGCCGGGTGTCGGCGAAGTACAGGTCGAGGTGGTTTTTGATCCGCCTTGGACTCCTGCACGAATGTCGGACGCCGCGAAATTGCAACTCGGCTTCGATCTCGATTATGGCGATTCTTCCTCTCTACCGATCATTCCAGATAAAGTCTAATATTGATCCGACGCTGGATCCTGTCGCGGGATTGCCCTCAAACGAATCCAGCTTCCGCTGAGTCCCATTTTCGCCCGCTTCACGTATGATGTGCGAGCGAGCGCTTGCACCGCATGCCCGACGCACAACGAAACTATGACGCCGTAGTGATCGGTTCGGGACCGAACGGGCTCTCAGCCGCGATCACCTTGGCGCAAGCCGGCAGGTCTGTGGCCGTTTTCGAAGGGCAATCCACTATCGGCGGTGGCGCGCGTTCGGCCGAGCTCACGCTTCCTGGATTCGTGCACGATGTTTGCTCTGCCGTGCATCCCATGGGCGTCACTTCGCCGTTTTTTCGCAGCTTGCCTCTCGAAGAATATGGCCTCGAGTGGATTCAGCCCGCGGCGCCGCTCGCTCATCCGTTGGACGATGGCACTGCCGTAATTCTCGAACGATCCATCGAAGAAACCGCCGCGAATTTTGGCGAAGACGCAGAGCGCTATGTTCGCTTTTTTGCGCCTCTCGTTTCCCAATGGTCAAAGCTTGAGAATGTACTGTTGGGACCTCTGAAGCTAATGACCCATCCGCTTTTGGGAGTGCGCTTTGGAATTCACGCCATGCGTTCGGGTTCCGCAGTGGCGCGAAGCTCCTTTCGCGGAGAGCGCGCCCGAGCACTTTTCGCGGGGATTGCGGCGCATTCCGTGCTGCCGCTCGAAGATGTCCCGAGCGCGGCGTTTGGCGTGATGCTGCAAGTGATTGGTCACGCGGCAGGTTGGCCGTTTGCGCGCGGCGGATCGCAGGCCATTTCGAATGCGCTGGCTGAGCATCTGAAGGCCTTGGGCGGAGACGTGATTTCGGATATGCCGATCGAATCGCTCGATCAGGTACCTCGGGCGCGTACCATCTTGTGTGACGTGACGCCTCGCCAATTGCTGGCCATCGCGGGCTCGCGGCTCACCGAGAGCTTTCGCCGCTTGCTTGCGCTCTATCGCTATGGACCTGGCGTTTGCAAAGTCGATTGGGCGTTGGACGCGCCGATTCCTTGGGCAGCGGAGGAATGCCGCCGCGCGGGGACGGTCCACCTGGGCGGAACGCTCGAGGAGATGGAAGTCTCCGAGCGCGCTCCGTGGCAGGGCGAGATTGCCCAAAGACCCTTCGTGCTGTTGGCGCAACCGACTCTGTTCGATACCACACGTGCGCCGTCAGGAAAGCACATTGCGTGGGCTTACTGTCACGTTCCCAACGGTTCGAATGCCGATGTGAGCGATCGCATCGAACAGCAAGTGGAGCGCTTTGCTCCTGGATTTCGTCAACACATACTGAAGCGCAGCGTAAAGCTCGCCGCGAGTATGGAGCGCTTCAATGCGAACTTGGTCGGCGGAGATATTTCTGGTGGTGCGATGGACCTCGCGCAATTCTTTCTACGTCCCACGCGGCGGCAATACCGCACCTCCGCTAAGGGGCTTTATCTGTGTTCGGCCTCGACTCCGCCCGGTGGGGGAGTGCACGGGTTGTGCGGGTACTTGGCCGCCCAAGCGGCGCTAAGCGACGGCCTCTAGTTTCCCGGCGCTGGAGAGCCAGGGCGCCTCGCAAGCAAAGCGCCTTACCGGATCCCGGACTGCCCGCGCACGGATTCGATCAGTCTCGCCGAGTCGTAGCCGACGCCGTCCTTGAACACCGTTTCGATTTTTTCGATGTCCGCGATATTTTTCGAAGGATCGCCGTGAATCAGCATCACGTCCGCGGCTTTGCCCGCTTCGAGCGTTCCCACCTGGTTGAGCACTCCCAAGAATTGGGCGCCATTCGCGGTGGCGATGTGAATGGCTTCGACGGGCGTGAAGCCGGCTTCAACCAGCAGCTCGACTTCGCGTTGGTCTCCAAAACCGGCCAGCACGCCGCCCATGCCGGTGGGGTCGGGACCCGCCATAAGCACACCACCGGCCGCAGCGAAGGCGCGCTCGAGGTCCATTTCTTTTCGAAGGGCCGCTGCACCGTGATTATTGGGATTCGAATGGCTGGTAGCTCGCAGGGTGAGGTAATTGATGCGCGCGTCCGCAGACATCGAATCGAGCATGCGTAGGTCAGGCACGGGCCTCCCCGGCGCGCCTAATTCGAATACCGGCAGCGTGGAAGTGATCACCACGTGATGAGAGATGAGCGTATGGAGCAAGTCCTGAAATGAAGTGCTCTGTGGATCGACACCAAGAAAACTAGCTTGCGTGCCACCAGCAGGACACATATCAGGCTTTTTGTCCGGAACGAAGTCCGTCGCGACGATAAAGCCATGTTCCAGATTGTCGATGCCTAATTCGGCCGCCTCGCGAAACGTTACGGAGCAAAGGTGCCCGGTCAGCTTCAGATTCCGCTTGTGCGCTTCGTCAATAGCGGCGCCCAGTTCTGCGCGCGTGATGTGCATGTACGCTTTGTACGACCCCCCACCCTCATCCGCCCAGAAATCCACAAAGCGGCGGGCCTCTTCCGGGCCGGAAAGCTCGTGCATTTGCGCGAATTGCGTGCCGGCGCCCTCGAGATAGGGAGCGGTAACGTTGATCTTCGGGCCGGGAACCTGGTTGGCGTCAATGTGCTTCTTCAGATAAAGATCGGCGTAGGGCTCGATGCTGCCAGTGGTGCGCATGGTCGTCACGCCAAGCGCCAGATAGAGTCGCGGCGCGCTAAAGGCAACCTCCGTTACCAGCGCTCCCGGGTTATCGCGATGCACTTCGGCCGTGTAAAAGGGATGGTCGTGCATGCCGACCAGGCCGGGCATCACCGTGTACCCAGAGCGGTCGAGCACTTTCGCTCCGTCCGGAATGCGTGCGGAATCCGCTGCGCTGATAGCCGCAATCTTTCCATTCGAAATGATCAACGTCTGATTTTCGCGAGGCGCAGCGCCTGTGCCATTGATCACGCGAACGTGCGTGAGTGCGATCACCGGCGCATCCTCGCTAATGAATTCGCGCACCTGCGGTCCAAAAACTTGCGGAGATTGTCCGGGAGCCGCGACTGCCACTGAGCCCAAAATGGCAAGAGTCGAAAGAGTTCGGATCATTGCGTACTCATCCTTATGCCGTTGGTAATAGAAAAGTCATCTCGCTACGAGGTTCTAAGTGAAGGCCGTGTACACCAAGCCTCAATCTTCTGTATGCCTCCCGGAGGCCGGCATCTCCCGGTTCCTCGAAGCCCATCCATGCGACCGGAAATGCCGCTGCTTACAGCTCTGGCAGCGATACGGCCTGATCCCCACAAGGGAAAGAAGCCGTTCGCCCAAGCCGTGCCTTTTCGATCGCCGAATTTCGGCCGAACCACAAAGCGGACAGCAGAATTGACCGGAGATGGTTACCCGCGTCACGCTGTTACCACGTTTTGCCGCTCTAAGCGTTACCGCCGAAACACTTGACGGTGACCGCCCACGTGCATCTCAGAAAGATGAGACGTGAATTCTCTTAACCATCGAAAGAATGAGCGATTGCGTGGCGAGGTTAGCAATTCCTGATGCTTAGCACAAGCACTCGCGTATAGCCAAAATGCTCTTTTGCGTTGGAATGGGACCACATGGGAACGCCCCCCTCATCGAGACATGGAGGCGCCGCTGACTTAGTCTCTGTGTTCTCGTTCCGCTTACTTGCCGACTACCAGGATCGTGAATGAGCCGGGTACCATCTGTCCGCGTCCCCCGCGTCCGCCTGCCGGCGGAGGCGTGGGCGGTGGCGTGAACTCGGCCGCGATCAGCAGGATGTGGCCCGTCTTGCTGTCGAGCGTCAGAGTCTTAGCACCGGTCATCGTTTGTACATTTTGTTCCACCGCGAAGCTCGTGGGGCTGTTTTCCTTGATTACGGTCATCGTTCCGTCGCGCTGCGAGCTGAATGCCTCTTTGGTTTCAGGATTGAAGGTCGCCCCGTCCGTGCCGTTGCCAATGGGCAGCGTATCGAGAATCTTGCCGTCCTCGGAGTTCAAGATCACCATTGTTTGCGGGTCGTGGCATGACGCAAACAACACGTGATTTTTCACATCGAAGGCCAAGCCGCCCGGTCCGCCGCCCTTTTTCTGCAGATCGTATTGACCTGTCACCTTCATGGTTTTGGCGTCCACCGCGGCAATCATGTCCTTATCTTCCAGGTCTACGTAGAGATGGCCCTTGCCGTCCGTCACGGCCTGCTCGGGCGCGCCACCCAAATCAATCGTTCCCACCACGTTGCCGTCTTTCGCATCGATCACCGTGGCATTCGGCGCCCGGTGGCTGAAGATATAAACACGTTCGTTGTAAGGATCGAACAAGATGCCGTCGGGGCCGCCATCCACATCAATCGTCTTGATCACCTGCATGGTTGTCGTATCCCACATCGTCACCGGCTTACTGCTGGCGAAGCCGTGATGCGACTTGGGGTCGACAGCTACGCCGCGTGCATTGGTGTTGGGAATATCGCCAGCTGACTCGAGGGTATCCAGGTTAAACACGGCAACGTGGGCGCCGGTTTGCGCGGGGCGCGGAATGTAGAGCCGGCGCCCGTCCGAATCGGCATACACATAGTCAAATCCGCCGTCCCCGCCCAGTTTCGCGGTCCTGAGTACTTTGTAAGGACCTTCACTCTGGGCCTGGATAGCGAGTCCACCGGTGGCAAGCATCGCGATTCCAGCCAGTATCGCCAGATAAAATCGTCGCATGAACTTCCTCCTCATTCGCACCAATTCCTATGAGCCTTCGTTCGCACACACCATGGGCGACTGAGCCTTAAGATTGGCTTAAAGATGCAACCGCTTCAGAATACAATAAGAGTCCTTCTGCATTTAGCGACCCTCCCCTATAATTCACGCGTTTTGCGCCAAACCCATGACCGCTGATCGAAACGAATCGAGCACTGGACAGTACTTCATCGCCGTCATTACCCTCGACGAATCAATCTTCCCTGAGATCCGGCGGGAACTGGGAGCGGATTTCCACGTCACGCTTGCTACGACGGAGAAACAGATCAAGGATGCTGTGGAAGATCCCGATCTACATGCGATTCTGTTTGATCTCGATAGCGTCGGCGAAGGAGCTCCGGACGGTATCGATGTACTGAAGGAACTCCGCGCGGTTCGTGACGATATCATCCTGATGGCGATGACGCAGTCGCGCGACCGCAGCATCCCGCTCAAAGCCAGCCAAGCCGGCGCCGACGAATTCTTTCTTACGCCCGTTAACTATTCCGTGCTGCGAATCGTTCTTCTTCGGGCCATCGAAAAGCGCTCCCTCGAGCTCGAAGGCCGGCGGTTGCTCGAACAGGTGGAAAGCAAGGCCGCCTTCTGCTCGCTGATTGGCGGCAGCCCTGCCATGCAGAAGGTCTATCAAGCCATTCAAGCGGTGGCCGGGAATAATACCAGCGTCGTCTTGCGCGGCGAGAGCGGCACGGGCAAGGAGCTGATTGCCGAGGCGATCGTGCAATTGGGCGGCCGGGCAGAAAAGCCGTATATTTGCCTGAATTGCTCCGCTTTGCCGGAAACCCTGATCGAATCCGAACTCTTCGGCTATGAAAAAGGCGCTTTTACCGGAGCCGACGAGTCCAGGCCCGGCTTGATTGAAGCCGCCCACTTGGGGACGTTATTTCTGGATGAGATCACCACGCTCAACCCCAATCTGCAGGCCAAGCTCTTGCGGGCGCTGCAAACCCATACCGTGCAAAGGTTGGGCGGCCGCGCAGCAAAGAAAATTGACTTTCGTCTGATCTGCGCCACGAACGAGGATCTGGAAGAGCAGGTGAAACTGGGGCGCTTTCGCGAGGACCTCTACTATCGCATCAACGTGATCCCCATCTTCGTACCGCCGCTTCGCGATCGCAAAGGCGATCTGCCGCTGCTGCTGGACCATTTCTTGCGGACTTACTGCAGCTCCGCGAAAAAGCCCCTTAAGAGTGTTGAACCGGATGTCGTGGAAATCCTTGAGGATTACTCTTGGCCGGGAAATGTTCGCGAACTGGAAAATGTCGTGCAGCGCCTCGTGGTGATGAACGACGCGCCGGTGATTACGGCCGAGCAGCTTCCGCAAACACTGCTTTACTCGAGCACGGCCAGCCAGGAAGCCATTCTCATTCCTGAAGACGGCGTGGATTTTGACGCGGAAATGCAGCGTATCGAGATCGCCTACCTGAACGCCGCACTCAAGCGTACCGGCGGGAAGAAATCCGCTGCGGCTGCCCTCTTGGGGGTTGACGTGCAACGCATGAAGTATCTCTGCCGGAAACTTTTGTCGGAGAAGGGTTAAAAATTAACCTAACGTCGGTTAAATTTTAACCTCTGACGGGTTTCTTCCGATCGGGCGCTCCCGGCTCCCGCAGGACAGCTCCCGCAAACAGCTGATAACAGTATAGTTTGGTCTACCCTGGGTCTCGGCTCGTGTTTGGCATACAGCCTGCTGTAGTGGAATACGAGTCGGGCCGGGAATAGAAACGAAATCAGCGCGACGAGGAGACAACGACATGGGTATCCAGAAGAAGTCCTTGGTCAGCACCCTGAAGACTGCCAAGAAGGCGAAAGTAGCGTCCAAGCCTTTGGCTGAAGTGGAATCCGGAACAAACGAAAAGAAGCCCGTGCGTGTGTTTGGCAAGACATTTGGCCGTCGCCAAGGCGCTCGCTTCGCCCGCATTAATTAGGCCAGCGTCTCTCAGTCAGCGAGGAGGCTGCCCCCGCAGTCTCCTCGAGTTTTACCAGGCCTTCCGGCCCACGAAGTTTCGCAGTTCCTGCCAAGCCATTCCCACGATGCTTCTTCTTGGCCCGTAAATTCGAGCGGTTCCCGTCATTCCCGGTCTCAGACTGCCGTCACCATTGTTCACCAGCAGGTCCGCCAGATAGAAATGTGGTGGAGTAGTCCCGCGGTATTTTGTCTCGTCGGCCAAGCTGGGGTCAATCTCGGTGGAGAAAGAAGCAATACTGGCCGTTTCCGCATCCCACTTCCTGAACGCGCCTTCCACCTCGATGCGTGCCGGCGCATTAACATGGACCTTATACATGTCCTGCTCGGGGATGTAGATGCGCGCACGCAGGATGTTCGTATCTCCTACGCTCAGCAGTTCGGTACCTGCTGTTACGTAGGATCCAAGCAGGTCATTTGCGCGGGGCGTAAGCACCACCCCTGAAATCGGGCTGCTCAACGCTAGATTTTCCGCTTCGGAGGAAAGATCATTGCTCTGCTCCGCAAGGCGTTCCCGTTCCCGGCTGGCGACGCCAAAGTCTCGATACCGTAGCGCCGCCGACACTGCGCGGCCGGACGCAACCGTATAATCCGCCTCGCTGCGTGCCAAATTTGATTGCAGTGGCACGTTGCGCAACTGTATCAGGGGAACGCCTTCCGTGACGGTGCTTCCCTCGTTCGCGGAAATGGAGGTCACAATGCCAGGCACCACGGCGCGCACCACGGCCCGCCGCACCGGTTCCAGCACGAACCGTCCGGCAGTGGACTCACGGCGCAGCGGGACCAGCAACAGCGCTACAGCCAACGCTGCCGCCGCTACCGACCGCCAGGGCGTAAACCAGGCCTTCACGCGGTCTTTTTTATCCAAGTATACGAAGTTCATAAAGTTCACCAACATTCGAATTCGGCTTCGAAAAATCAGGCCGGCAGTGGCCAGTTCCGGTATGAAGGACCACTCGGGACTGAAGTTTCGAAACACGTTGCCAACAAACCGCGCCACGATATAGAGAAGCGAGTAGCTATAGAGCCCCGATAAAATTGCATAAATTCCATATCCTAAACGACGGCGCTTGGGAACATAGGGAACTTCCACGGGAAGGTGCCAAATGTTGCGCTTCACCCAAGCGGAGAGATATGCGGTGGAGGCTTCCTTCAGGTCCACGATGCCGAGAATTTCGCACATCATGTGGTAGCCATCGAGCTTGATCAGGGGGTTCCAATTGATCAGCACGGCAGAAATCCCCGTGATGAGCATCACCATGTAAGCTGCGTTGTGGACTACCGTGTCCGGCGGCGTGTTCCACCAAATCGGCGTAGCGATCGAGCAGACGATCATCTCCGCCCAAACGCCCGCCATCGAGATGACCAACCGCTGGTACCGCGTTCCTTTCACCTCGCCCTCGGTCGTATCCGTGTAAAACGCCGGAGTGAGGTAGATCAAAGCAAATCCCATGGCCGGCACCCGCCCTCCATAGTGTTTGCAGGCGTGCCCGTGGCCATACTCGTGAAATCCCAAAACTACCACCGCCAGCAAATAGAACTGGACGAAGTCGCCCCAAGACTTATCGGAGAAGGTATAAAACTCGAGGGTATCGCGGCCGATTTCGGACCAATGGGTGATCGTGATCCACGCCGTAAACGCGAACGCACACAGCGTGAGCACGGTGAACCATGGTGTGTAGATGAACTTCGTATATTTGTAACTCCAGGTGATGAACCTGTCCGGGTTGAAGGCGGGAAACGCGTAAAGCGAAAGGTCGCCATACTTTTTCTTGGACTTCAGCAGCTTGTGCCGCTCTTCGCTGCTCTTCTGCATGAGCAGAATGTTTTTTTCCTGATGTGTTTTGTACCAAAAGTCCACGGCTTCTAATTCGCCCGCAAACTCCCGAATCGCGGGGACGCTGTACACGATCCCGGTCTGTTGTGAATAGAGTTCCGCGATCTGCTCGTAAGATCGCTTCCCATCGAAGAGCTGAATCAGCGCCCAATTTTGCGGCGGAAATTTGTACATCGCTTCCGCGCTCGGCACGTAGACGCGGACCATGCGCTGGCCATCTTCCACGTGCTCCTTCATCGTGATTTCAGGATCCATGCGCGGACAGCCTTGCAGCACCCTCCGGGCCGGCATATCTGGCAGGGCGGTGTTTAGGGCCTCGGTGATATTCATCGGGAATCCGGAATTCGAATACTAGCCGTCATCCCGGCGCGCAAGCGGCCACGCGCCCCCTGGATCTCAGCCAGGACTTCGATAGTGCCGCTCGAGGGGTCAACGACCGGGCTTATCTCAACTACGCGCGCCAGATGGTGTTCTTCCGGGACGTCAGGCGAGGTCAGCGCCAATTCCTGGCCGGTCCGCAGATGGCCGATAAGAGCTTCCGGCAAAGTGAAGCGCATCCTTAGTGGCCCTTCCGCCGTCACCCAAAAAGTGCGGTCGCCTTTCGAAACTCCTTGGCCCATTCGAATGTAGCGTCGCGCGACCACGCCATCGAATGGCGCCGTAATGCGCGCTTTATCGAGTTCGAGCTCCAGGGACCGCTCTTCCTGTTTCGAGGAAGCCAGCAACTCAGTGACGCGGCGGATATCCCATTCCTCGGCTTCGGCGTTGTACTTAGCGTGGTCGAGCTGTTCGACCGACCAAATTCCCTCGTTGTAAAGCTTCTGCGCGCGCGAATAATCGGTTTCCATCATTTTCGCTTCAGCTTGCCAATTTTTTAGATCGTTTTCGGTGCTTCGCGTTTTGGCGCGAGCCGCTTCGAGATTCGCGGAAAGCTCGCGGTCGTCGAGCCGCGCAAGTTCGTCTCCGGCTTTCACGTGCTTGTTGACGTCCGCTGAGATACTCGCGATTACGCCGTCACGCTGCGCGGTAACGTCCACTTGGTGTTCCACGATGAGCGGTCCGGAGACGCTAAGAAAGTTCTCCGTCTTGACCATGGGCATAGTGGTTTGTGGAACGGTCGCTGGCGCGGCTGTCGGCGCCGCAGGCGGAGGCGAGCTTTCCGCGGCGGTTCGGGTCTCGCCACATCCGGCAATGAAAATGATGAAGCTCGCTAAAGCGAGCGCAAGATAGGTTCTGGGGTGATTCTCTCTCAGCATCTTTACCATCCAAACCAGGCCCAAATCTTTGAATAAATCCAGATCACCGGCCGTCGGAACAACACGTAACCTGCGGGGTACCAACCTACCGAGATTTTGCCCCGCCCTTCCATGCCCGCGCGAATCGAATCGTCCGGATTCGCGAGCAAGACTCGCGCGAAAAATACGCGCGCATCGCCTTGTGGCTCAGCCTTGGGGCTTACGACCATCACAGTACCGTGAAACGTCCGCATCGCATAACTATTCAATTTCACGGCCGCTTTGGCGCCGGTACGAAGCAGGCTTGCTTCAGAATCGTCGACGGCCACGTCCACGATCGCGCTCGACGTATCCACGATCTCGGCGAAGGTGTCGCCAAGTTGCAGCCGGCGTCCGGCAGCATTCTCCACATGCGGCGTCGCCACCACACCATCCATCGGCGAACGAAGCTCCGCACGCGAGAGCAATTCCTGCGCACGGTCCACGGCACTCTTCCAATAGTCGGCTTGCGTGCGTTGAATGCCTGCTTCGCTGCCGTCATTCGCGGCCAGGGAGTGATTCATCTGCAGAAGTGCGGATTGGTAGCGCGCTTGCGCTTCGGCCAGCGCCGATCTGTAATCCCACGCATCCATCTCTGCTAGCACCTGGCCGTGCGTGACGGGTTGGCCCTCGTGCACGAATACTTTTCCGACCACGCCTTCAAATTCCGGTTGCACCTGCGCCCGGCGCAGCGGGGCCACCACCGCCCCGCCGGCCAACCGCATCGGCAACGGGCAAGCTGCGAGGAAGATAACCACGGCAGCAGCCAAGACTAGAACCGTGATGCGCCGCTGCTTTTCCAGCGCCATGAATCGCCGCTTCCGTTCGAGCACGGGCTCGAGCAGCGAGATAAACGGCACTTCCTTGTACATCTGGGCATTACGAAGCGCGACGGTCGCTTGCCCGGCAAGAACTTCCAGGATTTCTATGTGCACCGGTTCGAGAAAATCTGGATCGCGACTCTCCAGACTCAGCACGCCGACGCGGCCCGCATCGTCGCTGAGCGGCAGGGCATAAAAACCGCGCATCCCGGTCTGTTTGAAATAAATTCGAAATTTGTCGCGCGTCTCTTCGCGTTCGGTGTCGATTTCCTCACCATGTTGCCGCACGTGAATGATCTCTTCGGAGAGTGCGGCCCACTGTAAGACATCGTAAAGCGGCGCAATGTCCGGGGCATCCCGATTGATTTGCGTCAGGCCCGTAACGGCGCTGAGCTTGAATCGCCCACGCTGTTCCAGCGCAATCGCTGCGCGCTCATAAGGAATCACCACCTGCGGCGCATTCACGATCGTCTGCAACATTCGCTCGAGGTTGAGCGTGGATGTGATCTCGTGGCTCACGGTCACTAGCGTTTGCAGAATCTCCACTTTGCGTTCCGCCAGCAGAAGTCCGGCGTTGCGCAGGGCGATCGCAGCCGTCTCGGTCAGGCTGGTTAGCACGAAGAGATCATCGTCATCGAATGCGCTACCGTCTGTTTTGTTGAGTGCCTCCACGACTCCGACGAGCGACTCTTCGTCCATGATGGGCACCGCCACGAGGGACAGAACGCCATCGCGAACGCCGTCATTCCGCGCGGCAAGCCGCGCATCGTCAGGATCGCCGATCAACACCGCGACGCCATCATCAGAGACATCGCCAGGAATTCCTTCGCCGGCATTCTGATGGTCGCCGGTGCTCGCGGTTGCGTCGCGACCCGCTTGATGCATCAGCTCAACGCTCTCATTCGGCTGCATCAGCCAGATATTGATGCCCTCGCACTCCATCACTTCGCGAAATTTGGCGCCCATAATCGGAAGCAGCTTGTCCATCTCAAGGGTGGACGCAAAGACTTTTTCCAGATCGTAGAACTGTGTGAGGCGGTTGATGGAAACGAGCGAATCGTTGCGCTCATTTTCGTAGGCGAGGGCTCCGATCAGCGCAACTCCGCCAATCCGCGCTGCTTCGGCAAGACCGGCTAGGCCTTGCAGCTCGATGGCGCCTGTGAAATCGACGATTTCGATTGCTCCCATTAAATTGCCGGTGCTGGTGAGTGGAACGTACGCTAGCGAGACGACCGCCCTACGGATGTCCAGATGCGCATAGCTCTCCCGGCGAAGTTTCTCGCCGGAGAAAAATAAGGGCGAGCGTGATTTGCGCAAGTCCTCGAGCGTCACCGCTCCGCTCGTGACTCTCGAGGCTTTTACGCCAGCCTCGCCAGACGTTGCTTTGGGTATCCAGATTTCTGTTCCGGAGTCCATCGCCAGCAGGTACACATTCACCGTCGTCCCTGGCGACGATTCCGCGACGGTCTGCGCGATCGTCCTCGCGCGCGGCAGCACTTCCTGCTCCGCGAGCAACCGCACGCAAAATTCAGTGACGTCGATCTTCATTTCGAAAAGGCCCGGTGATCGGTATAGGTCGATCCTAGAAGACTGTCCGCGCAAACCCTGAAGAATCTTCTCCCCTTGCAAATTCTGTGGGGTTCTTCTAATTTGAGCGCGCACTGTAGCAAACGAAAACTGGCAGTGCAAGCCTGCGAAAGGCTCATCCGTGAGCTTCGGGCCCGGGAGAATGCCCTTGGAAATCGACGTTCGGACCCAATCCGAAGTGAAAATTATCAAGCTGAATGGCAGGTTAAGCCTGGGCGAACCCGTGGACCGGGTCAGTGAAACATTGAAGGACCTTTTGAACGCCGGTCATAACTACTTTCTGGTGGATTTGCAAGAGGTGCCCGCCATTGACTCGAGCGGCATCGGCCTACTCGTTCGCTTTTTGACCGCAGCGAAGCAGCGCGGCGGCTCGCTCAAGCTTCTGAACCCGTCTAAGTTTGCCGTGCAAACTTTAAAGCTGGTTCGTGTCCTGAACCTATTCGAAGTTTTCGAAGATGCGCAGCAGGGCATCGCTTCCTTCGGCTTAGGATCTGCCGAAGCGAAGGTTTGAATACCGTCTTTCCGTGTTCCCATGCTGCTTTGTCCCTTTTCTTGTGAGCCAGTTGGTTTTGTTGACGCTTACTGCCGCGCGGCATATATTGCGCGCTCGTTCTCGCGCGGAGATTGAGTGCTCGAGCGCTGGTTCAAGTTCGCCGAAAATGGCACAAACGCCCGGCAAGAGTTGCTTGGCGGTTTGACCACTTTCATGACGATGTCTTACATCATCGTCGTGAACCCCCGCATCCTGGCCGAAGCCGGCATGCCGATCGACGGAGTTCTATTCGCCACTTGTGTTTCGGCCGCCGTGGCGACCCTCGTGATGGGGTTGTGGGCAAACTATCCCATTGCACTCGCTCCGGGAATGTCCCTAAACGCTTACTTCACGTACTCCGTGGTAATCGGAAGAGGAGTGCCCTGGCCGACGGCGCTCGGCATTGTGTTTCTATCGGGCGCGTTATTTCTACTGCTTACGCTAACCGGTGTTCGCGAACAAATCGTGAACGGTATTCCTGATTGTTTGAAATACAGCACCGCCGCGGGCATTGGACTCTTCATCGCATTCGTAGGCCTGCGCAACGCGAAGATGGTGGTCGCGCAGCAGGCGACATTCGTGGGATTGGGGAGCTTTTCGGACCAGCAAGTGCAGCTTGCGGCGTTTGGACTGATTCTCACCGCGATCTTGATGGCGCGAAATGTGAAAGGAGCGATCGCTCTGGGAATCGTGGCCACGGCTCTCGCCGGGATGTTGCGCGGAGCCTCGCAGTGGCCCACGCAAATCCTCTCGCTCCCCCATCCCGCCAGCACATTTCTCAAACTGGATCTCGCCGGTGCGCTGCGATTGGGTCTGGTGGAGCTGATCTTCGCGTTCTTTTTCGTGGACCTCTTCGACAACGTGGGCACCCTCGTGGGCGTTTGCGAGCAAGGCGGTTCCCTCCGCGAAGGGAAACTGCCCCGCGCCGGCCGCGCTTTGCTCGCCGATGCGGTCGGCACCATGTTTGGGGCCGCGACTGGCACGTCGACCGTGACCAGCTACATCGAAAGCGCTTCGGGTGTGGCTGCGGGAGCGCGGACCGGCTTTGGCAACCTGCTGATCGCCGCGCTGTTCTTGGCCGCAATCTTCTTTTCCCCGCTCGTTAACGTGATTCCCGCCTACGCCGCCGCACCGGCCCTGATCCTTGTTGGCGCGCTGATGTGTAAGGCAGTGGTCCATGTGAAGTGGGACGATTTTAGTGAGGCCTTCCCGGCGTTCCTCACGATTATCGCCACGCCACTGACCTTCAGCGTGGCCACCGGCTTGAGTCTGGGTCTGATCTCTTACACACTTGTGAAAGTTGGGGCCGGAAAACATCGCGAGGTCAGCCCCTTGATCTGGGTGTTGACGGCGCTCTTTGTGCTGCGTTACGTATATCTCGCCATCGCATAACGAACCATTCCCGCGGCGCCCGCTCCGCAACTGCGCGGAAGTCGCTCGGGTAAATTGGTGCTATAGTCCGCGTCCGGAACTCCCATTAGATCGTCGAACCGAGAGACGCACACATTTTTGGGGGCGTATTCATGAAATTGCGTGCAAGAGACTTGCGTCGGCTTACGGCGCGGACGATGACGTTCTTTGTGCTGGCCACATTCGCGGCCCTGCTGGCTGCGAATGCCCCAACCGCCCCAGTTCCGGCCTCGAATGCCAGATTTGAAGTATCGTTTCCGGAATCTGCGCATTCCGGCGCGATCACCGGCCGTGTGTTCATTTTCATCTCGCAGAAGGAAACTCCCGAGCCGCGCCTGCAAGCTGGCGGTTGGGGAGATACCTCGCCGCTTTTTGGACTGGACGTCAATGCGCTGGCCGCGGGGCAGCCAGCCGTCCTGGATGCCAGTACGCCGGGTTATCCAACGCCTAGTCTGAGCGACATTGCGGCCGGAGATTATTACGTCCAGGCGCTCGTCAACGTCTACACCGAATTTCATCGCGCCGATGGCCATACGATTTGGGCGCACATGGACCAATGGGAAGGGCAGCGTTTCAACCATTCGCCGGGCAATTTGTATAGCGAGGTACAACGCGTACATCTCGACCCGGCCAGCGGCTACGAAGTGCACCTAAGCCTGACAAAGGTGATTCCGCCCGTCGAAGAGCCGGCGGACACGCCCTGGGTGAAGCACATCAAGATCCAAAGCGAGATGCTTACCAAGTTTTGGGGACACCCTATGTATATCGGCGCGACCGTATTATTGCCGAAGGGTTACGACGAACATCCAAACTCACGCTACCCGGTAATCTATGAAGAAGGCCATTTCAGCCTGGGAGCGCCCTTTGGGTTTTCGACGAACAACCAGCCGGTAACCCCGGAAATGCGTGCTCGCCTCGCCGATGTAAATCGCGAGACCGGCTATGAGTTTTATCAGTCCTGGAATTCCGATAACTTCCCGCGCATGATTGCCGTCACCTTTCAGCATCCCACGCCCTATTTCGACGATTCCTACGCCGTGAATTCCGTCAACAACGGGCCTTATGGCGATGCGCTCGTGAAGGAGATGATCCCGTATCTGGAGGCGCATTTTCGAATGATTCCGCAGCCCTATGCCCGCGTCCTGACAGGAGGGTCGACGGGTGGATGGGAATCGATCGGCGTGCAAGTGTTTTATCCGGACTTTTTCGGCGGCACGTGGACGCTCTATCCCGACCCCGTGGATTTTCGGCGCTATCAGCTTTCCAACATCTACGATGACGACAATGTGTTTTTCGAGCCGGGGCACATCTGGCTACAAGCCCCTCGTTACATGCAGCGAAAGTCCGATGGCCAGCCCGAAGTCACAATGCAAGCCATGAGCCAACTGGAAGACGTGCTCGGAAGCCATGGGCGCTCCGCCCAGCAAATGGAAATTTGGGAAGCAGCGTATGGTCCCGTCGGCGACGACGGCTACCCCAAGCCTCTATGGGATAAACAGACCGGGAAGATCGATCACAGCGTCGCGCTCTACATGCGCGATCATGGCTACGATCTGAGCTACAACCTACGCAGCCACTGGTCCACGCTTGGCCCGAAGCTGCGCGGCAAGATTCATATCTACGTCGGGGACATGGACAACTATTATTTGAATCTCGCCGTTTACGACCTTGAGGATGTGTTGAAGGCCCAGCAGAATCCGCCCTGCGATTGCGAATTCCAGTACGGGCGTCCGATGAAGGGTCACGGCTGGCAACCAGCGTCCACCGCAACCTTGGTGCGCTGGATGGCGGATCACGTCGCCAAAAATGCGCCTACAGGAGAAAACACCAGCGGCTGGCATTATTGATCGCACACGCGCGATCGGTGTTCCCTAGCGTCGGCGCCGAGGGGCTTGCGTGGGGACTCCTGAAAGAGAAGCCCTACTTCTGCGCGTGGCAAGTCAAAGTATCACCCACAACCCAATCCCCCTCTCCCTTGCGGACCTGCCAGGTCACAACCAGCGCGCTGCCTGAAGATTGCTCGAAGATGAACCGTTCGCGCGTTTGCTGCGGCGAACTTTCTCCGGTCCACACGAGTTGCTTGCCGCTCCAGCCTGGAGAAGCGAAGCTGCGCACGCCGCCAAAATTGTCATAGATAGAGTTCGTAAATTGTTTTGCGTTCTTATCGAAACCCCACATTTCGAGAGCGTGAAACTGGTTCGGCGGCCGGTCGTCTTGCTGCATCCTGATCCAGGCGCCCTCGAGAACCGGCGCAAAAGAGATACTCGAAGAAATTTGCTTGCCAGTTCGGGCAAACGTTCCATCGCAATCCCACAGGCCCAGGACTGGCGATAAAGAGCTGATTTCCTCTTTTAGAGATGCCTGCGTACTCCGGCTTCGCGGGCCTGCAGCCAACGGCCCAAAGCCAAGAGCGGGCAGCAACACGAAGAGGAACCAAGCCATACGGAGATTGTAATGCCGCTTCGCGGTTTACGCTTGTCGAAACGCTTTGTCGGGTCCCGCTCCTTAGCTACGTTGCGGCCACGTTCCAGATATACAGAAATCCCGCGTCGGTGGCCGTGGCCACGTTCCGGCCGGCCTTCCGTGACGCGCGATTCAGCGCGGATCGGATCTTTTCCTTACTGGCCGCCAGGTCCGCGAGAGGCACTTTGAGTGCGGCGCCTTCTTTCAAATTGTCGAGATCGTCGAGAATGGTGGTGATGATCAATTTGTGCTTGCCGTTGCGCCCTTGGGGCACGTCCGTTTGCACGATCGTCTTGAAATGGGTTGGGTTGAGCCTGACCCGTTGCGTAGCCATCGCTATCCTCCCGCTAAATAATCGTTAACGTAACGTAGCGCTATCGTATGCAATCGTATACGGTGATGTCAAGAATTAATTTATGGCTCGCGTTTCGCAAAGCAGCCTGCCCGCCGCGCTATCCACCCGACGGCACCGTTAAGCAATTCGATTTGTCCGGGCTAAAGATCTCTTCGAGACTCTAAAGAGTTCACCCGTATTACCTGGCCGCTGCTACGCTTTCGATGTTGAGTAGGAGGAGTTACATGGCGAAGTTTAAAACGCATTACGAACAGGTGCCGATCGCGAGCCTCAAAATTCCTGAGGCTGATATTCAACGGCAAGAACTGCCCCAGCAGCGGCAGAACGGTTGGAAAAAGGGTCGTGCAGGAGCCAGTGATGCGGTGAAAGAAGGGGTGAAACTAAATGTCGCCCACATTTGATATCTTTGAAAAAGAACCCGATGGTGGAGTCCGTTGGTGCGGCACCGCAGCGACGTTTGAGCATGCAAAGGATCGCATCCGAGAGTTGTCCGCGAGCGCACCGGGCGAGTACATTATTTTCAGCGTTCCCTCGGGAGACAAATTCACGATCAAGTCGGACGGATTGCTGTCCGAACCCGCGATTTCCTAATGTAAAGAACTGGCTAACGCCGTCGTGGCTACCCGCGGTAGTCGGAACTCTCGAACAAATTCGCCAATACCGGCTGTTTCTGGCAGGAGTTCGCGGACGGCGCGTGCGCACGTGGGCTTATTTATCGCCCAATTAGAACAAAAGCTCCCCAATAGAACGGCAAGTCCTTGGCATACCGTTGGCGCACTACCTCGCGCTCTTGGATTTGCGCTTGCCGCAGTGCCTCATGCTTTTCGACTCCTCCGAGCCACTTTTGATAGAAGAGCGCCATCAGCTCCTGCGTTTCCTGATCCGGCACGGACCACATGCTCATTAACACGGATTCCGCGCCCGCTTCTTGCAAGCCGCGGCGCAGCCCAAAAACCCCTTCGCCATTCTTTTGCTCGCCGAGGCCGGTCTCGCAGGCGCTCAACACTACCAGTTCGGTCCCTTGCAAATCGAGTTGCGCTGCTTGATAGGCCGTCAGCACGCCGTCGTCCAAGCCTGCCGCCGGAGCTGCCCCGGCTGCGGCGCGATCCGCACCCGCGAAGAAAAGGCCGGAACGCAGCATAGGGTCTTCCATGCCCACGCCACGCGAGCCGGCAGGCGATGTGGTCTCCTTCTGCGCCATCTCTTGATCCGACAGAAAAAATCCGTGCGTGGCCACATGAACTACGCGTGGACCACGCAGCCGGTCGATCACTTCCTCCAGCGCCTCATTGCCGCTGTAGGAGCGCACTTGCCATCCGGCGGCCTTCAAAGTTGCTCCCACCTTTTCAATTTCGATCTGCGTCGAGGGAAGGGGAGGCAGCGGACCGCCGGCGCCGAGGCCGGAGCGGGTTCCTACACCTGCGGCAGATGTCGCGGGCGCCGGTTGTTTCAGCTCGCCGCCAGTCAATTGTGAAACGGCTATGCGCTGCTCCTGCTCGCTCAGCGCGAATTTCGGATTGCCCAGCAACACCGCCGCCTTCGATGACGCGGCGTGTGCCGGGCGCAGCAGATCCTTGGTGCTGTTCACGATCCGTAAGTCATATTTTTCGAGTAACAGCCGGCCGGATTCGTCCGTGAAAAGTCCTATCGGAAGCTGATTCAAGACTCCGTCGGGCGCCAGATAAACGCGCTTTGCTCCCGTAAGCGCGGGTTCCAGAGGCTTCCAGAACGCGTTGTACGCGTCAGTGGTGGTCTCCCCGCCGGTTCCCGGTTGTGGCTGTTGAACCATCACGCCGCGCGTGCGTCCTACATCGGCGCGATAGGCCGCTACTGGTGCTGTTTCGAGCTTCTGCGCTTCGCCAAGCACCACAAAAGCCGGACGCGGCGCGTCTCGCGTCATCACCAATGCGGCGTAGTAGAAAGTCGTCGTGAATTTCTTGCCGTCATGAAACTGGAAGCGCACAACTTCCACCGCCGCGTCGCCTGGCTGAAGGGTCTTTTGCACGTCCTGCCATTTTGCTTGTGCAAGTGCATTCTGCTCGCCAAAGGAACTGACTCGCCGCGCCAGTTGCTGTTCCAACTCGCTCGCATCCGCATCGAGTTTTGACTGGGTGGCGGCCCAACCTGCCGGCCGCGCGGTGGCCAACCGCGATGACTCGTTCTTCTTCGCCGTCAGATCATCCAGCATTTTCACGGCTTGTGGATCGCCGCTATTTGCCACCTGGGCGCGCAATGCGGCGACGCTCGTCCCCACCAGACCCTTTTCCCACAACAGCACGTCGTACACTCTTCCTGCGGTGTCCGCGTCCTTCTTCTCCTGTGCCAGAGAAAAACTGAAGTAAGCAGGAAACATATTTTGCAGGCTTGCCAGGAATTCCAGGCGATCCCTCTCACTCATGTACGCGAATCCGTATTCGAATCGCTTGTGGGTGATATCCAGGCTTTGTTCGAACGCCGGGGCCGCGTCGCCGTTTTTGCCCCACGCTTCGTACAGCAAGGCCAGGTTGAGCAGGAATGTGGCCACCTGTGGATGGTCCGGTCCCAGCGCCTTTTCGTCGATAGCAATCGCGCGTTTGTAGAATTGCTCGGCCTCGGGATACCGGCCTTCGTTCTTATAGCAAGTGCCCAGGTTGTTCAGGTTCACCGCCACACTGGGATGGTCCGGTCCCAGCGCTTTCACGTTGATGGCCATCGCCCGCTGATAGAGCGGCTCGGCGGCTGTGTATTGGCCCTCGGCCTCTTTCAACGATCCCAGCGTATTCAAGCCCGCGGCCAGCGTTGGGTGCTCCGGTCCCAATGCTTTTTCATCGATCGCTACCGCTCGCGTCACGAGCGGATCAGCCTGCGCGTATCGTTCTTCCGCTTCGTAAAGCGCCCCCAGCGACATTAAATCCACGGCCACGCTGGGATGGTCCGGTCCCAACGCCTTTACAGCAATCACGAGGGCACGTTTTTCAAGCGGCTCGGCTTCGCTATGCCGTCCTTGGGATTCGTAGAGCAAGGCCAAATTATTCAGCGCGGTGGCCACCGTCGGGTGGTCGGGACCGAAGGCCTTCTGATAAACGTCCACCGCGCGTTTCAGGAGTTGCTCGGCGTCGCCATATCGGCCCTGTTGATCGTAGAGTTCCGCAAGACCGTTCAATTGATTGGCCACTGAGGGATGAGCCGGTCCGAGGGCCTTTTCATCGAGCGTGAGCGCCTGTTTGTACAGATTTTCCGATTCCGCGTAGCGGCCTTGCTTTTCGTAGAGCAGCGCCAGACTATGCACGTCGGTGGCCAAGCCCGCTGGTCCGGACCCTCGTTCGTCGATAGCGATCGCCTGCTTGAAGATGGGCTCAGCATCGGCATAGCGCCCCTCATCCACATACAGCAGCCCGAGATTGTTTAGGTCACCGCTCACATTCAATGGATTTGCACCGCTGGTGTTCTGGTCGATCGCCAGTGCCTGTTTGTAAAGTGGCTCGGCCTCGGCGTAACGTCCTTGGTCGTCGTAGATCGCGGCGAGATTGTTTTCCATTGTGGCTACGCCGGGATGCCGCGGTCCCAGCACTTTCAGACCAATGGCGAGCGCGCGTTTCAGCAGCGCTTCCGCCTCCGGGTACCTCCCCATCTCCATGTAGATTGAGCCCAACCGATTCAGCGCCGCGGAGGTGATCGCATGTTCGGGGCCGAACGTGGCTTCCGCCACGCGCTCGGCTTCTACCGCGATCGCAGCGGCCTCTGTGTATTTCCCTTGGTCCTGGAGTTGCGCAGCTTGGTCGTTGAGCGCTTTCCACCGCGCTTCTTGCGCGAACGCCCCCGGTATTGTCACCGCGATGGCAATGCAAAAAAGAAAAGCACGCTCGGTGATATGCGCCCACCGCGGCATGAGAGCCTCCGAATTTCAGCATTGGCCATCGCCCAGAAAAAGCGATGCAGCGCAATCCACGAAATAAAATTTCCACCGACCTGTCAGGTTGTTCCCTAAGCGTGATTATCTGTGTTGGGGAACATCGCGCGCCATTCGCTCCACTTCTCTTTCAGAATGGGAAGGATAAGCTCCAGATTGCGTTGGGCATTCTGACGGCAATTCATTGGAAAAGGAAATGAGACTGCCCAGACACCCCATCGATTGGCTTCAGGCGAAATGACTTGCGACACCGAAACACGGTCAGTGACCTCCCACACTAGACCCGCGCGAGTATTATCAGGCGCGACAATGAATGCGTCTCCCTCTTGGCTAGGTTCAGCTTCAAAATCGGTGATTTTCCCAAACATGAACCCCTCTACGATCACATCTTCGAGCACTTGAAAACCATGATAGACCGGCGCATCGGCAGGTTTTGCAATGAACGCCGGTTCCGTCGTAGAGGCTCTAGAAGCCTTTCGGTCAACCGCAATCGGTCCGCCTTTTAGCCCTTCAAAATCGCTTGGCTTTTCATCACTCATTTCGGTCTCTCGGTTACCGCGATACGCTCGCTGGAGTGAGCCCCAGAGTGAGACTATTTTTTGTAGCACACTTTGCATAAACCTTCACTGCAATCCTCTAGTTGTCCTGCAGTAGAATCTCCGGACAAAGTAGGTTTTAATCTGCCGGGTGGTTAGATGGGATTCATAAGAGGGATTAAGACGTGGGGGGCGGAGTGTGAACCGTCGGGACTTTCTGCGATCAGCAAGCGCTCTTTCCGCGGGTGTTGCGTTCTCAGGAAGGGTGAGATTATCGGCCACGGAGATTACGTTGACAGATAGGTCGCTCCCCATTGATCCGAAGGCGGCAGATTCGAAGATGCTCGAGAATCTCCGGCGTAAGATTGTCGAGTACTACCGGGTTGAAGCGAATCCTCACAACGGCTTGGTCGCAGACAAAACCCAGCCAGGATCATTTTCGAG
>DATNLT010000072.1:0-16117 GCA_035602725.1 Candidatus Acidiferrales bacterium | reverse complement strand
AGGCGTCAGCCGCAAGCGGACCTTGCCGACGATCTGCGTCCACATGTGCAGCGTGGCGTACGTATCCTTCCAGGAATCGAGTGGCAGAGCGGGCCAGAATTCCGGCCGGTCGGCAAGGGCTTCATCCACCTGGAGCCTCCTCACGCGTCTCTTAGCGAAAAAATCAAATCGCCGGGCAGAGCGTTACGAAGGCCCGGCAGCTCATAATTCTAGTGCGAAGCTGGACCGTGGACTTCGGCGATATACCCTCCCGGGAACTCGACAGTCGCCGTGATCCGGTCGGTTATTTTGTAAGGAGGCGATAGAATTTTTACTCCCGCAGCCTTCGCTTTTTCCAGAGTGGCGCCAAAATCGCGCACCCCATATCCCATGATCTCGCGGCCGAACGGATACTGAAGATGTCCGTCCGTAACTAGGATGAGCATGTTACCGAACTTCGAGCTGATGCGTATCCGACGAAATGTCTCGCCGGCGCGCCCGATTTCTCCGGCATCGGCATTCTTTCGGTCTTCGATCACCTTCCCATGCGCGAAGCCTGTAAAATCCTTCACGAAGTTGTCCGCCCGGTCAGGCGATAGGTAGACGCGGTTATCGGGGATCGTTTCGAGCGGCGGATAATTCGGCGCCGTGAAATGCCAATACAGTTGCATCTTCAGGCCGCCCGGCCATTGGATCACGGCGTCCCTTCCGATGGCATCCTTGAACGGCTCGACGATCACCTCGGCTCCGGCGGCGCGCGCAGTCCGAATTGCCTGCTCCATATCGGTTACCAGGTACCCGGTGCGCTCTTGCCCGAACGGAAACGGAATCGGCGTTTCGAACGCAAATACGGAGAGAGTGCCCACGGGAGTCCAGACATATTGCATCTCGGCGCTGCTGGGCACCGGCAATGGATTCGCGGTGGAACGCTTGGAGGGCTGGCCGCCAAATGTCGCCGTAAAACTCGTCATGAAGGCATCCATATCGGCGGGGGCGACGTAGACGTGGGTCGAGTCATATTGCGGCCCAACGGCTACACCCGTGTTACTGGCCGGAATCTTTTGGCCCTGCGTGGTCGAACTAATCCAGAGAAGAAATAGCGCCGCCAAAGTCATGGCAGCTCTTGTCGACGCGTTGCGATTTCTTCGATCGTGCATCTGCTAATACGACCTGTCGCAAGGATTGGCGTGGGTACAAAACAACAATCGACTTCGATCTGAACATGAACCGCCGCGAGCGTCGCGGCTGGGCGATTTACGCCGATGCGGTTCGCTGCGCGTTGAGAAACGCGAGCAATTCCGCGTTGATTTGATCCTTGAGCGTGGAGCACATTCCGTGCGGCGCTCCGGGAATCACTTTTAATATGGCGCCTTTCACAAGTTTCGAAGAAAGCATGGCAGCAGCGCCGATCGGCACAATTTGATCGTCATCGCCGTGAAGGATCAGCGTCGGCACATCGAACTTCTTAAGATCTTCCGTGAAGTCCGTTTCGGAGAAGGCCTTGATGCAATCGAATACCGCTTTGTGACCGGCGAGCATTCCTTGCAGCCAGAAGGAATCGCGCAAGCCTTGCGAGACCTTCGCGCCCGGGCGGTTTGCGCCGTAAAACGGGGCACTGAGGTCCTTGAGGAATTGCGCGCGGTCGTTGAGCACACCTGCCCGAATCTGGTCGAACGCGTCCATTGGCAGGCCAGCGGGGTTGGCGGGAGTCTTGAGCATCAGCGGGGGAACCGCACTGATCAGCACGGCCCTGGCGACGCGCTTCGTGCCGTGGCGTCCGATATAGCGCGCGACTTCTCCTCCGCCGGTTGAGTGGCCCACGTGAACCGTATCCTTCAGATCGAGCTCCTCGACGAGCGCCGCGAGATCATCGGCATACGTGTCCATGTCGTTGCCGTTCCACGGTTGGCTCGAACGGCCATGGCCGCGGCGATCGTGCGCGATACAGCGAAATCCGCGCTGGCCCAAAAAGATCATTTGATCTTCGAATGCGTCCGCGCTCAGCGGCCAGCCGTGGCTGAAAACGACCGGCTGTCCCTTGCCCCAGTCCTTGTAATAAATCTGCGTGCCGTCGTTGGTTGTGATCGTCGCCATAAAACGCCTCCGGGGTGCTGAAATGCACCGGTTGGGCGATTCTAAAACATCGTGCCAGGCAGGTTTGGTGAATATTTGGCGATTTCCCACAGGCATAGTTTGCTCGAGGGCGCCATTTATGCCTGGAGCTTGACATAGCGGGTTGCGATTAATGCGGATACGAACCTAGTCCCCGCGTTCATGGTCGGCACACGCGGCGCAGAGACGGCGAATCGCTTCATGCAGGACTTGGCTGCGCGGCTCGTTAACCGCGTCCAGCTAACGACGGATGGTCTCCGCGTATACCTGACTGCGGTTGAAGGTGCGTTCGGCTCTGGGATTGATTATGCGATGCTTATAAAACTCGGGAACGATGCTGCGGCAGACACGCGTTGCAGTCCAGCGGAGTGTATCGGCACTCAGACTGTCGGCATCATGGACCATCCCGACCAACGGCACGTCTCTACGAGCTCTGGAGAGCGCCAGAACCTGACCATGCGAATAATGATGCGTCGGTTCACGCGGCTTAACGAAGGCGTTCAGCAAGAAAGTGGAGAATCACGCTTGGGCTATCGCGCTACACTACATGCACTATAACTTCTGCCGGATTCAGACCCTGCGGGTTACACCTGCTATGGCGGCTGGCACTGGCCATGTTTGGGATATTGCGGAGATCTTGAAACTGCTGGAAGCTCGCGCAGCGGACAAGGCTGCATAGGAACGCCTCAGATGTTGAGTCTCAGGAGTCTTGCATTCATCCTATGTTCGGCCATACGGCGCACGCGCGCCCTCTCCTGCGCTGCTGTCGAGAACTCTCCCGACAGAATTAACGGAAGAAAACAGACGGCAATGGCTACACATATAGCTACAAATATGGCCGCCCTCATGTGCACTATCATACGAACAGTTTACACCTTCTAGGCTCGAACGGGACCTCAAAATGACTCACCACCGAACTGTTCCGAAAGTTGACGGAAACTACCCTGAATGCTATAAATCCTCGCCTTTGTCGGGGGCGCCGAATCAACCGTCGGGATGCACGTGTTAGTTGTGTGCCCGGCGAGCCGGCAGCAGCAGGAGACTTAGCAAACCCAAACGATGGAAGTGCTTCGGCAACTCGGTGACTTGTTTGTACAGGCCATCCCGACGGCCATTATCGTCTTTCTTTTCTATCTCTTCCTGCAATGGGCCTTCTTCAAGCCCATCGAGCGCGTGATGGCCGAGCGCCAAGAGCGCACCGAGGGCGCCCGCGCCGAAGCTGAGGCCGCCCAGAAGGCCGCCCAGGAAAAAGTGCAGGAACATCAGGATGCGATTAAGCGCGCCCGCAATGCCGTCTACGCCGAGCAGGATAAGGCCCGGCAAGCCATCTTGGACGAGCGCGCGCGACTGGTGCGGCAAGCCAAGGAGCGCGCCGCCGAACGGGTAGCTGTAGCGAAGGATGAAATCGCCGTGGACGCCGGACTCGCGCGTGCCCAACTCGAGGCACAGACCTCTGCCATGGCCGAAGACATTGTGAAGGCCATTTTCGAACAACGACCCGGCCCGCAGCCGGCAAACGAGGCCCGATGAATCATCGAGGCCCACGGATCAGTTCGCGCTCGTGGTTTTTCACTCCCGCTGTGCTGCTCGTGATCGGCGGAGCCTGCCTGGCGTTTTGCATTTTCACTCCACCGCTCAGCGCCCAGGAGAAGGCACCCGAACAGTCCGAGCCGGCGCCGGAAAATTCGCCGGCAGGCCAGCTCTTCCGCTGGTTGAACTTCCTACTCATTTTCGGCGGTGGCGGATACCTGATCGCCAAGAAGGCGCCGCCCTATTTCCGTTCGCGGGCGGCCGAAATTTCGCGCGAGATTACTTCCGCCACCGAAGCAAAGGCTGAGGCGGAGCGGCAGCTTCGCGAAGCGGAGACAGGACTGACGCGCATCGATCAGGAATCCGCCAAGATCCGCGAGACGGCCACGAAGGAATTCGCCGCCGAAGAGGCGAGGCTCCGCGAAGGCACGCAGCGCGAAGTGGAAAAAGTGGAGCACACGGCCAATATTGAGATTGACGCCGCCTCACGCGCGGCACTGATCGAACTGCGCGCGCATGCGGCCCGCCAGGCGGTAGAACGCGCGGCCGTACTCGTTGCGCAGCAAATGACTTCCGAGCGGCGCGAAGAGGCCTTCCAGAATTTCATCCGCAACTTCCCCAGGAGCGCCAATTGAAAGCGATCGCGGGAAGATACGCGGCGGCGATGTTTGAAGCGGCTTTGGCGCATGGCGCCGCGGAGCAAGTCCGCGGTACGCTCGAATCGTTGGGAGCGGTCATCTCCGAATCGAACGACCTGCGCCTTTTTCTGGCGAATCCGGGCGTGCCGATGACGGCGCGACTGGCCGTAATGGAAAAATTGCTGGACCGGCTCGATACGGCCCCTGCGGCGCGCCCGCTCCTCCGCAATTTTTTGAAGGTGCTGGTGGACCACCGCCGCACTTCGTTGCTGCCGGAGATCGCGTCCGAATACGTGGCAAAGCTAAATAGACATTTGGGTGTATCGGAAGTCGAAGTCACGTCCGCGGTGTCGTTGGAGCAGGAAAAGCGCACGCGGCTCGAGCAGGCCCTGGCGCAATCCACGCAACATAAGATTGCCGCGCAATATGATGTGGACCCGGCGCTGGTAGGCGGCGCCGTGGTGCGTATCGGCTCCACGATCTACGACGGCTCGGTGAGCGAACAGCTCCGGCGGCTCGAACAAAGTCTGATTTCCGAATAGGAGCACGGGATGGCAACGATTAAAGCGGACGAAATCACAAAGATTCTCCGCGAGCAGATTGAAAATTACGAGCAGACCGTCGCGGTAGACGAAGTCGGCTCGGTGATTTCGGTGGGAGACGGCATTGCGCGCGTGCACGGGCTTGAGCGCTGCATGTCCGGCGAGATGATCACCTTCCCGCACGACGTCTTCGGCATCGCTCTAAACCTGGAAGAAGATCAAGTCGGCGTGGTGCTGCTGGGCGACTACACGGAAATCAAGGAAGGCGACACCGTCAAGCGCACCAAAACCATCATGTCCGTGCCGGTGGGCGAGGCCTTGGTGGGACGCGTGGTGAATCCCCTAGGCCAGCCTCTCGACGGTAAAGGCCACATTGCCACCCAACAGCGCAATAACCTCGAGCGCCTGGCGCCGGGCGTGGTCGATCGGCAGCCGGTGCGCGAGCCCCTGCAAACCGGTATCAAAGCCATTGACTCGATGATCCCCGTGGGCCGCGGACAGCGCGAGCTGATCATCGGCGACCGCCAAACCGGCAAGACCGCCATCATCCTGGACACGATTATCAACCAGAAGGGTGGGGACATGATTTGCATCTACTGCGCGATCGGGCAAAAACGCTCGACGATCGCGCAGGTGATCAAGGTGCTCACCGACGCCGGCGCGATGGATTACACGATCGTCGTGGCTGCGTCGGCCACCGAAGCCGCGACGATGCAATACATTGCGCCCTACGCCGCATGCGCCATGGGCGAATTCTTCCGCGATTCGAAACGCCACGCGGTTTGCTTCTACGACGATCTTTCGAAACACGCGCAAGCCTACCGCGAAATCTCGCTGCTCTTGCGTCGTCCGCCCGGCCGCGAAGCATTTCCGGGCGACGTTTTCTACCTTCACTCCCGCTTATTGGAGCGCGCGGCAAAACTTTCCAACGACCTCGGCGGCGGCTCGCTAACGGCCTTGCCGGTGATCGAGACGCAGGCTGGCGACGTCTCGGCCTACATCCCGACCAACGTGATTTCCATCACGGACGGTCAGATTTATCTGGAAGCCGACCTCTTCAATGCCGGCGTCCGGCCTGCCATCAACGCCGGTATTTCAGTAAGCCGCGTGGGCGGCAACGCACAGATCAAGGCGATGCGCCAGGTGGCCGGTTCGCTGCGTTTGGATATGGCGCAGTATCGCGAGCTAGCAGCGTTTGCGCAGTTCGGCTCGGAACTCGACAAGCACACCCAGGCACAGCTTTCGCGGGGACAAAAGCTGGTGGAAATCCTGAAGCAGGATCAGTATTCGCCGCTGCCCGTGGAAAAGCAGGTACTGATCATTTTCGCGGCCACGAATCGCTTTCTGGATGACGTCGAAATTGCCGATTGCCGGCGTTTCGAGAGCGAGCTCTATACCTTCATGGATTCGAACTACAACGGCGTCCTGGCGCGGCTGGCGGAAAAGAAGCAGATCGACGATCAGATCCGCCAGGATCTTACGGAAGCGCTCAAGGCTTTCAAGGAGCGTTTCACCGCTTCGAAGAAGGAGAGTTAGCGAGCTGGATTTTTCCTAGCGATGCCCACGTTACTCGATTATCGGCGCCGGATTCGCTCGGTGAAGAGCACGCAGCAAGTGACTCGCGCGATGAAGTTCGTCTCCGCGGCGCGGCTGCGGCGCGCACAGGAAAAAGCCATCGAGGCGCGGCCTTACGCGGCGCAGATCACCGAAATGGTGCGGTCGGCCGTGGCGCGCATGGAAGCGCCGCAGCATCCGCTGCTGGCGCGGCGTCCCGAGCAGCGCGTGCTGCTGCTTCTGGCAACGGGCGACCGAGGCCTCGCGGGTGCCTTCAATGCGAACGCGGTGAGGCGCGCATTGGAATTTCTACGCTCGCACCGTGACCTGCAGACCCAGATTATACCGATTGGGCGGAAAGGGCGGGATGCGGCGCGGCGGCAGAAATGGAACGTTGCGGCGGAATATACGGGCTTTACCGCGAAAGCGGATTTCGCGCGCGCCAAGGAAATCGCCGCCAAGGTGATCGAGCTCTACGAGGGCGATCACACCGACGCCGTCTATCTGCTCTTCAACGAATTCAAAAGCGTGATGACGCAGAAAATGGTTTTCGAAAAACTCCTGCCGATCGACCCGGCCGAGCTTTCGAAAAAGGGCGCCAGCTCGCAGGTGGATTACATTTACGAGCAGCCTCCCGAGCAATTGCTGCAGGGTTTGCTGCCGCGCTATATCGCGGCGCGCATTTACCGGATGCTGGCGGATTCCTCAGCCGCCGAGCACGCGGCGCGCATGACGGCCATGGATTCCGCCACGAACAACGCAGGCGACCTGATCGAGTCGCTTACGCTGCAGATGAACAAGATTCGCCAGGCCGCAATTACGAAGGAAATCATCGAAGTGGTAAGCGGCGCGTCCTGGAGCGCGTAAGAGACGCGAGCCGGACCAACATTGGGAAATCAAGGAGACGTCATGGATCAGAAGCCCGGAATCGGACACGTCGTGCAGGTGATTGGGCCTGTGCTCGACGTAGAATTCAACCCGAAGGAACTTCCGCAGATCTTCAACGCGCTGCGTATCACCAGCGAGGGCTTCCAGACCGAGGACCCAGTCGACATTATCGCGGAGATCCAGCAGCACCTTGGCGAAGGCCGTGTCCGCGCTGTCGCGCTGCAGCCGACCGATGGAATTGTGCGCGGGATGAAGGCCTACGATCAGGGCGGACCCGTAACCGTGCCCGTCGGCCGCGCCACCCTCGGCCGGGTGATGAACGTCCTCGGCCAGCCGGTGGATAAGCGAGGGCCCATTTCCTCCGAGAAGATGTATCCGATTCATCGCCCGGCTCCTTCGCTTGAAGATCAATCCACCACGCTCGAAATGTTCGAAACGGGTATTAAGGTTGTGGACCTGATGGAGCCCTACCTGAAGGGCGGCAAGATCGGACTCTTCGGCGGCGCAGGGGTGGGCAAGACGGTCCTGATTCAAGAGCTGATTCACAACGTCGCGATGAAGCACGGCGGCGTTTCGGTGTTCGCGGGAGTGGGCGAACGGACCCGCGAAGGAAACGACTTGCTCCTCGAGATGACCGAGTCTGGCGTAATAGTGCCGGGCAATACCGAGAAATCGCGCTGCGCGTTGATTTACGGCCAGATGACGGAACCGCCCGGCGCGCGCCTACGGGTGGGCCTCACGGGTTTGACCGTGGCCGAGTATTTCCGTGATGAAGAGGGGCTGGACGTGTTGCTCTTCATCGACAACATTTTCCGTTTCGTGCAAGCCGGCTCGGAAGTTTCGGCGCTGCTCGGACGCATGCCTTCGGCCGTGGGTTACCAGCCCAACCTGAACACGGAAATCGGCGAGTTGCAGGAGCGCATCACCTCCACGAAAAAGGGGTCGATCACTTCGGTACAGGCGATCTATGTGCCGGCGGACGATTACACCGATCCCGCGCCGGCGGCGACCTTCGCGCATTTGGACGCGACGACCAACCTAAGCCGCGCCATCGTCGAGCGCGGCATTTATCCCGCCGTCGATCCACTGGCCAGCTTCTCGCGCATCCTCGATCCGCACATCGTTGGGCAGGAACATTACAATGTGGCGCGCCAGGTGAAATCGATTCTGCAGCGTTACAAGGATCTGCAGGACATCATCGCGATTCTGGGTATCGAAGAACTCCCCGACGAGGATAAGCAGACCGTGGCGCGTGCGCGAAAGATCGAGAAATTCCTCTCGCAGCCGATGTATGTGGCGGAACAATTTACGGGGCAGGCCGGGAAGTATGTGAAGATCGAAGACACCGTGCGCGGCTTCAAGGAAATCGTGGACGGGAAACACGACGAAGTGCCGGAGCAGGCGTTTTACCTCGTAGGTACAATCGAGGAAGCGATCGAAAAAGCGGAGAAAATGTCGGCAGCGGCGTAAACGCGCCACTGCGCTGACGAAACATGGCGGAAGCGCTCAATCTCGAAGTAGTGACGCCGGAACGGCGCGTGATCCAGGCGGAAGCTTCTGAAGTGCAACTCCCCGGAAGCGATGGTTACCTGGGGATTCTGCCGGGGCACGCTCCATTGCTCACCGAATTGGGTACCGCGGAATTAAGCTATACGGCCAACGGAACCGTTGCCTACGTGGCGGTCTTCGGCGGCTATGCGGAAGTGCTGCCGGATCGCGTGATCGCGCTCGCGGAAGCCGTCGAGCGTCCGGAAGAAATTAACGTCGAGCGCGCACGCTCGGCCAAACAAGAAGCCGAAAAGGTGCTTGCCACGCAGGGCATTTCGCTCGAAGAGGCTACGGAAGCACGGGCGGAAGTGGTGCGCGCCGAACTTCGCATGCAGGTGGCCACGCGATCCGGCCACGGCGTTCCCGCCCCCGGTGAACGCTCGCACGCCTAGCGTTTTCAACGCGCTGGCCTTGAATCCTGACCCGCCCCCAAACATCCAATCGAGGAGATAGATCAAGGAAGGCCATGGAACCTGTACGCATCTACAGCACGAGTTGGTGCTCGGATTGCCGGCGTGCCAAGCAATTCTTGAAGGAGCGCGGCGTACAGCTCGAGGAAATCAACGTGGATGAGTCACCTGATGCGGAGGATCTGGTTCTGCGCGTAAACAAAGGCCGGCGCACAGTTCCTACGTTCGAAATGAACGGTGAGTTCTTCTCCTGCAGCCCGTTTGATCCCTATTTTCTCTCCGAAAAATTCGGAGTGCCTCTGAATCCTTGACCGGCCTTTGCGCTATACGAGCCCTACGCCACGCGTAACCACTTTCACAATTTCCAGTTCCCGGTTTAGAAAAACCAGGTCAGCATCCGCTCCGGACGTCAGCGATCCTTTCGTTTTCTCTAGACCTAATTCCCGCGCCGGATTGAGCGTCATCATCTGTACGGCGTCTTTTAAGCGCACACCCAGCGAAACAATATTGCGCAGCGCGCGATCAAGCGTCAGTGTGCTGCCCGCGAGCTTCCCTTCTTTATTGCGTACCACACCCCCGGACACGGCGATATCGAAATCGCCAAGCCTATAGCAGCCATCCGGCATGCCGGTGGCGGCGGTGCCGTCGCTCACCAGAGTGACGCCTTCTGTGCCCTTGGCCCTTAACAACACCTGCATCGCCGCCGCATCTACATGCACGCCATCCGCGATGAGTTCGGCGCAAATTTCGGGGCGAGTGAGCACCGCGCCAATCACCCCGGAATCGCGGTGCCCGAAGGGGCGCATCGCGTTAAAAACATGCGCTGCATGGCGAGCCCCGCGATGGATCGCTGCCATCGCCTGCTCGTAGTTCGCGTCCGTGTGGCCTACGGAGACTACGATTCCCATGGAGCGCGCGGCATCAATCAATTCGAGCGCGCCGGGAAGTTCAGGCGCTAGCGTGATGATACGCGTGCGCCCGCTCGCCGCGTCCAGCAATCGGCGCAGCAAATCAGGCGCTGGGGCAGAAATATATTCCTCCGAATGCACGCCGCGGCGCACCCTGCTGATGAAGGGGCCTTCCAGGTGTACGCCGAGTATCTCCGCTCGCGGAGAATCCGCACCACCGCGACTTGCCTGTGCGGTGATCGCATCGGCAATTCCGGAAACGCTGCGGCAGAGCACCTCCGTCGCCGAGGTCACAGTGGTCGCCAAGAAGGAGGTTGTGCCCCCGCGCGTCAGCGTGGCGGCCACCACTTCAAGCGCCTCTGACGTCCCCCGCATCACGTCCTGGCCACCCGCGCCGTGAACGTGCACATCCACAAAGCCGGGCGTCGCGGTGGCATCGAGCATTTCCGCTACTCGCGCGCCGCGAGGTATGGAGACCCCTTCGCGCGGGCCCACGGCCAGGATGCGGCCCTCTTCGACCAGAATTAAGGCGTTGAGAATTTCTTCCGCTGGCGTGATCGCGCGATGGACCAGAATGGCAGTCAAGGACATGGAGAATGACATCCTACCTGAAGCAAGGCGGAAGGCGCGAGGCGCGGAACTGCGTCTAGCAAGAAAAAGGGCAGGACCGAGGTCCTGCCCTAAAACCCCACTAAAGGTTTCGAAACGAACTACATTCCAGCGGCGTCGATCGAGTCCACCGCGATCTTATCGCCATCCATCGAGCCCTTCACCTTGACCTTCTGGCCGGCATACTTCGCCGCGTCGTCCTGCTTGTCCAATACGTAGACCTTCTTGGTCTTGGTGTCGATCAATGCGTATTGGCCTTTACCCTCGGTTACGCACTTGGTGACGCAAGCAGCGTCCGTCATCGTGGCGCCACAATGGGTCTCGCCAACCACCCCAGTCCACGTTCCCGGCTTGCCGGCAGGAGCCGCGAAGGCAAAACCTGCGCTGACAAGGGTAATCGCTGCGCCTAACAAGAATCGGTTTTTCATGTTTCGAATCCCCCTCTTTCAAATCCGGCCCACGTCTATGGGTACGGAGCGTCGGCCCTTCGGGAGCCCGAACTACTTTCGCACAGGGCGCCTCTTCTGTCCAGAACTTTGCCCTTACGCCCAAAAACAGCAGCGGGAGGACCTAAAAGGCCCTCCCGTTGACTGCGTCCTGTGGTTGAGGAATGGCGGCTGGAGCGGGGTGTCCTGGAACCACGCCCAAGCACATTCGGTGACCGGGTCAGTTGCCCGGCGTGGAGGAAATAGCCTGCGCCGACTGAACCTTGGGAACACTCAGGTAGCCGACGATCTTTTCTTTGCTGACTTGGTTGACGACCAACTCCATCGCCGCGCGGCTGCCGCGGGTGTAGAAGAAGATTGGCTCATTCACGGAGCGGTCCTTCTTCTCGAGTTTCATGTCGTCGACGTACAGGTCTACCGTGTACTGATTGTGCTTCAAATTGGTGTTGCGGAGTTCAAGAGTAATGTCGCCGAGCTTCTGCTTCGCGCCCTTGTTGGCAACGGTGAATTCAAGATAGTCGCGCTGCCCAAGACGCCGCAATTGATCGAGCTCGTCATGGTTGTGAGCGATTTGCGTACCGAGTTCGTTGCGTGCATCGAGCAATCCCTGCTTCGTGCTGTCGAGGTCGCTGCGCACGCCATTGACATCGGTCTTTACGCCGTTCACGTCATCCGAATTCGCCTTGGTCGCCAGTTGGCTCTCGTCGCTCTTCATGGAGTCCTGCACGTCCGCCAGTTGCTTCTGGTAGTCCTGGCTGATCTTTGCAGATTGCCGGCGCGCTTTGTCGAGTTCGCCTTGCGTTAGTTTCAAGCGATCGGTGACGACGCTTAGATCCCCCTGGAGCTGTGCATTGACACTTTCCGTCTGCGACAGCCGCTGGCCCAAGACATCCAGATTCTTCCGCAGAACTTGATTGTCATTGGTGGCCGCCTGCTGCGCTTCGCGGACGTGGGTTGACGCGCTCCAGCCAACGCCCAGTGCGATCAGGGATACCACTGCCAGCGCCACAATAGCGACGCCAAGCCAGCGTGGGCTCCCTTCATTTACTACTTGGACGGTCTCTTGATGCTCTGTCATTCTTGTTCTCCTTGTCCTTCACCCCTTGCGCCAACTGTAAATGCACGCGCCAAGCCAAAGGACGGCCCGCATGGCCTTCTCTTTGTAAACAACACATAACAGGAAGCTTGATGTATTTCTGGAGGAGTGGAGCAGTCCAAAACATGGGCTAGTACGTGGCAATCTTTACAGATTCGTGTGCTTTTGGCCGTTGTTTCTTACGACAACAGACCGGTCGGCCGTTTCAGCTAAGTCGTTTGTTATGTATTGATTGTAAGATTCCGGGAAGCAATGCGGGAGAAAAAGGCAATCGCGACCAGGTCTTAGGCGTGATGGTGAACGTGAGGAAACATCGAAGCGTCCATGCCGAATGACGACTCAAGAGTATGCTCCGCCGCTTCCAGAACCTTCGAACAATTCGAACAATGGCCGATATGTTGCGCGACTTCCCTCTCCACGGACGGCGACAAACGCCCCTCGAGGTAATCGCAGATCAAGCGAATTGTTGCACGGCAGTTCATGGCACAGCTCCTAGCGGGGTCCACATAAGTTCGAGCACTTGAGGGACCAGTTACGCCCGCAACGCGAGTCCCAATTAAATCATTGAATATAAGCAGCATATAACTTGCACGGGGAACCCTCGCGCATCCGCATCTTAGAATTCAGCGCGCTTTTCTACACGGCGAAGTTCCTTTTTGCGTAGAAATAGAAAAGTGTTAGTGAGGGACTACCGTCATGCGTTCCAATACAGCAATGCGATCTGCCAAGGGCGGGTGGGTGCTGAAGAGCCCGGACATGATGTTGCGTGCGCTTAGGGGCGTGACGATAAAGAGCGAGGATGTTGCCGGGGGCACGTTCATGGGTATCCGCTGGTTATAGGCTCCCAACTTCTTGAGCGCCGAAATCAGTCCGTAGGGGTGCCCGGCCAGGCGAACGCCGGCCGCATCGGCTGCATACTCGCGCTGACGCGACAGCCCAAGCTGCAAGAACAGTGCCGCGATGGGCGCCAGGATCATCATCAGGAGCATACTCAAGGCGTTTCCGCGATCCCGCCGGCCGCCGCCACCGCCGTAGCCCGCAAACATGAAACCCCACTGCGCCATGTGCGCCAGCAGCGTGATCGCTCCAGCCACCGTGGCGGCAATCGATGTGATCAAAATGTCGTAGTTGCGCACGTGCGAAAGCTCGTGTGCGATCACGCCTTCGAGTTCGTCGTCGTTCATCAGTTCAAGTAGACCTTGCGTCACCGCCACCGAGGCATGCTTTGGATTTCGGCCCGTGGCAAAAGCATTTGGCGCCGCTTCCGGGATCACATAAAGCTTGGGCATCGGCAGATTGCTCTTGCCGCACAAGCGCTCCATCACGGCGTAGAGGCGCGGCACCTGTTGCGGTGTAACGGGTTGCGCGTGACTCGACTTGAGCGCGATCTTATCCGAGAAAAAGTAAGCGACCATGTTCGTGCAGGCGGCGACAGCCAAACCAAGAATCATCCCGTTCTGACCGCCGAGCTCCTCGCCACCCAAGACCAAAAGGAGCGTCAACGCCAGGAGCAAAAACCCTGTCTTCAATGCGCGCATGTTGTCCTCAATGAAGATATTCTATGAACCCGAAATTCCGGCGTCAACCGGCCCTGTCTTTCCGCTATTTCCCCGCGCCAGCCGGAGCTTTCCGATCTTGCTTAGCCGTTGACGCGGCCGGGCGGCGATTGAATTTGAGTTGCCCCGCCGCCTTATCGACGTCCACCGTCACGTGATCGCCCGGCAGAACCTTGCCTTCGAGAATCTGCATAGCCAGCGGCTCTTGCACCAATCGTTGCAAGGTACGACGTAACGGCCGTGCGCCATAGGCCGGATCGTAGCCTTCCGTCAGCACGAATTGCCGGGCCGCAGAGGTCAATTCGATCGTAATCTGGCGCTCGCTAAGCATCTTTGCGATATCCGCGAGTTGCAGATCCACGATCTTTTCGAGTTGCTCCTTGCCCAGCGGATTGAAGATCACGATCTCGTCCACGCGATTGAGAAATTCGGGCCGAAACGCCGCGCGCAATGCCTCCATCGCTTCTTTTCGCGCCAGCTTCATATCTTGCCCAGCCAGCTCGGAAATTGCGGCGGAACCTACGTTGCTCGTCATCACCATCACGGTGTTCCGGAAATCCACGGTGCGGCCTTTGCCGTCCGTGAGCCGACCATCCTCCAAAATTTGCAGCAGAATATTGAAGGCATCCGGATGCGCTTTCTCAATTTCGTCGAGCAGCACGACGGAATAAGGGTGGCGCCGCACTTGCTCGGTAAGCTGGCCGCCCTCTTCGTAGCCCACATATCCTGGAGGCGCCCCGATCATCCGCGCGACCGAGTGTTTTTCCATGTATTCGGACATGTCCAGACGGATCATCGCTTTCTCATCGTCAAATAGAAATTCCGCCAGAGCCCGAGCCAATTCTGTTTTGCCGACGCCGGTCGGTCCGAGGAAAATAAAGGAACCGATGGGACGCTTTGGATCGCTCAGACCGGCGCGCGCACGGCGAATGGCGCCGGCCACGCGAGCGAGCGCGTCATCCTGCCCAACCACGCGCTGCCGAAGCCGCTGCTCCATATCCACCAGCTTCTGCGCTTCGCCTTCGAGCAGACGCCCGACGGGAATGCCAGTCCATTTGCTAACCAGCGCAGCGATATCTTCTTCGTCGACTTCTTCCTTCAGCATGTGCTGGCCTTTTTGCTTTTCGGCCATTTGCTCCTGCGCCTCGGCCAGCTTGCGCTCCGCCGCGGCCAATTTCCCGTAACGAATCTCGGCGACGCGCGCCAGATCGCCGGAACGCTCGTAGCGCTGCTCTTCAGACTTCAGTTGATCGATTTCCGCTTTCAGCTTGCGCACGCATGCGATCGCGTCTTTTTCCAGTTGCCATTGCGCCTTGCGCGCCGAAGATTGTTCGCGGAGAGAGGCCAGTTGTTCCACAATTTGCTTGAGCCTCGCCTTGGAGTGCTCGTCCGATTCCTTTACCAGCGCCTGGCGTTCGATCTCGAGCTGCATGATGCGGCGCTCGATTTCGTCGATTTCCACGGGCAGCGAATCAATCTGCATGCGCAGGCTGGCTGCCGCTTCGTCGATCAGATCGATGGCTTTGTCCGGCAGGAAGCGGTCCGAGATGTAACGGTGTGAAAGCGTGGCAGCTGCGATGATTGCCGAATCCTTAATGCGCACGCCGTGGTGCACTTCGTAGCGATCTTTCAATCCCCGCAGAATGGCAATCGTATCCTCGACGGTCGGTTCGCTCACCAGCACCGGCTGGAAGCGACGCTCCAAAGCCGGGTCTTTCTCAATATATTTGCGGTATTCATTGAGCGTGGTGGCGCCAATTGAGCGCAGCTCTCCGCGCGCGAGAGCCGGCTTCAGCATGTTGGAAGCATCCATCGAGCCTTCCGCCGCGCCCGCACCCACCACAGTATGCAGCTCGTCAATAAAGAGAATGATTTGGCCCTGCGCGTCCGTCACTTCTTTCAGCACGGCTTTCAGCCGGTCTTCAAATTCACCGCGATACTTCGCTCCGGCGACCAGCGACGCGAGATCGAGCGCCACGATTTTTTTGGTCTTCAGGACGTCAGGTACATCCCCGGCAATAATGCGCTGCGCCAAACCCTCGACAATGGCTGTCTTGCCTACGCCAGGTTCACCGATGAGCACGGGGTTATTTTTCGTACGGCGCGCCAAGATCTGCATCACGCGGCGGATTTCGGAGTCGCGGCCAATCACGGGATCGAGCTTGCCGCGCCGCGCCAGTTCAGTTAAATCGCGCGCATATTGTTCCAGGGCGCGATAGGTAGATTCGGGATTCGGCGAGGTGACGCGCTGGCTGCCGCGGATTCCGGCGAGCGCTTGCAGAATCGCATCGTGGCTCGCGC
>DATNLT010000071.1:0-11567 GCA_035602725.1 Candidatus Acidiferrales bacterium | reverse complement strand
CCGCGACGCCGCGATGCCGATGCGTCCCAGCACCCCACTAGGCAGACCGTGCCCGGTGATTTGCTTCCAGGTCAGCCCACCATCGGTCGACTTATAAATTCCGCTACCTGGCCCGCCGCTGGACATACTCCACGGCGTCCGAACTGCTTGCCACAGCGTGGCGAACGCGATCCGCGGATTTTTGGGATCGAAGACCACGTCGATACCGCCGGACTTGTCGTCCTTATAAAGAACCTTCGTCCACGTCTTGCCGCCATCTGCCGTGCGGAAAATCCCGCGTTCCTCATTCGGGCCAAACGCATGCCCGAGCGCGGCTACCAGCACTACGTCCGCGTTGTTCGGATCGACGGCCACGCGGCCGATGTGCCGCGTATCGTCCAGACCGATGTGCGTCCAGTTCTTACCGCCGTCGGTGGATTTGTACATGCCGTTGCCAAAAGAAATGTCGCCGCGAATGCAAGCCTCGCCCGTGCCCACGTAAATCACATTGGTGTCGGAGGGTGCCGCTTCAATCGCGCCGATCGAACGGATATCGGTGCTGTCTGTCAGCGGATTCCAGGTGATGCCCGCGTCGGTCGTCTTCCACACGCCGCCGGCCACCGCGCCGAAGTAATACACATTGGGATTTCCGGCCACGCCCGTCACCGCCAGGGCGCGCCCGCCGCGGCTCGGTCCCACCAGCCGCCATTTCATTTCTTTCCACTGCGCAGGATCAATCGTCTGCGCCAACACCGGAATTGCGCAAATCAATGCAAATAAGACCACCCCGAACACAAATTTTCGGGTCGCACGCCGATCGGAAAACATAGCTGAACTTCCTCCTCTTACTACTATCTGGAATAGTTGAAGATTCTATATCCATCCGCCGCCACACGCACGGCATTGTTGAAAAGTTCTCTGATTACTTCATTTATATGTGAGCTACACCCGGAACGCTTGCTACCGCAGCCCAGCAGGGATAGCATCGCGTCCGTCTTACTCAATCGGCATTCTTCGGGAGGTGCTTGTGCTGGATCGTCGTGGATTTCTCGCCACTGCTGCCGGCGTTACCGGCGCGTCGCTCTTCAACCATTCTCTTTTGGCGCGCCTCGCCGCCGTCCCAAAGGAGTTGCCCTCCGCCGCGCTCTACCAAAGCGACGCTGATTCCTATTGGGCCGGCATCCGCAAACAGTTCCTGATTCCTGCCGATGAGGTTTATCTCAACAATGGCACCGTCGGATCGAGCCCCGCGCCCGTCTTGAAAGCTGTATTCGATGGCTATAACCAGACAGAAAAAATGGACGACGCCGATCCAGAGGACTATCCGATCTGGGGCTACGCTGCGTGGAACGAATTTCGCGATCCGCTCGCCGAATTCGTCGGAGCCTCCCGCGACGAGATCGCGCTCGTCCGCAACGCCACCGAAGCCAACAACTACATCGCCAACGGCATTGACATGAAGCCCGGCGACGAAATCCTCACCACCGACCAGGAACACGGCAGCGGCTATTCGCCTTGGGAGCTCAAGGCCAAGCGCTACGGCGTCGTGATGAAAAAGGTCTCGCTTCCGCGTCCCGTGCCGAATCCGGCGGCCGTGCTCAATTTAATGAGTGACGCCATCACGCCACGCACGCGCGTGCTCTTTTTTAGCCACATCACCACCGATACCGGCGTGATTCTGCCGGCCAAAGAGCTGTGCGCCCTGGCGCGCTCGAAAGGCTTGATCTCCGCCGTAGATGGCGCGCAGGTGACCGGCATGATGCCCCTCAACCTGCACGACATTGGCTGCGACTTTTACACCTCGAGCCCTCATAAGTGGCTGATGTCGCCCAAAGGCACAGGCTTCCTCTACGTGCGCCAGGGACTGGCCGACAAACTGTGGAGCACCATCGTCACCGGCGGCTGGGACGATCCCAATATGCATACCGCCGAGCGTTTTCAGCACATTGGCAGCTCCAACGTGCCCTCGCTTTGGGGCCTGCGCGCGGCGATTCAATTTTCCAATCAGATTGGAATGGACCGCATCGAGCGCCGCCACCGCCAGATGGCCGATTACATTCACTCCGAAATGTTGAAGCGCGGCGCACAAACCGTAACTTCTCCCGATCCCGCCATGCGTTGCGCGATCGTCACCGTCAACGTGCCGCCCGTGGACCGCATCAAGCTCGAGCACTGGATGTGGACCACCTACAAAATCCGCATACGCGGCGGCCAGCCATCGAAGCTCCGCCTAAGCACCCCCTATTATTTGCAAAAGGCCGAGATCGACCGCTTCCTGGATAAATTCGACGAATACAAACGCACCAACAACATCGCCTAGCGCCCTTGCTTTTGCCTTTACGGGTGCCAGTACCGGCTCTCGGCTGATTTGGACGGGGCCTGATTTTGCCGGCGCCTTTGCGGGTGCGCGCCGGAACTGAAACCATCAACGCTCGGCTTAGATTTTCCGTGAATTCAAGCAGCGAACTTCAAGGCCGGACGCTTTCGGGGGGCTTGCTGCGCGGAGGAATATCCGCCAGGTCATTGGTCAGAAGTTTTTCGATCAATTCTTCCACGCCGGCGCCGTGGTCGCCCGCGGTCACAAAATCCGCGCGTTCCTTTAAGGCCGGCAGCGCGTTTGCCACCGCCACGCCGCATCCACAAACGGCCAGAAATGCGTGATCGTTCTCCGCGTCGCCCACGCCGACCGCCTGATGCGGCGAAAGTCCCAGCTTGCCTAGAGCGATTCGCAGCCCGGTACCTTTGTCCACGCCTGAAGGAAGGATCATCACCGCATCTTTATTAAAGATCACTTGCAGGCCGAGCCCCATCTCGCGAATCACTTCGAGAGCGACGGTTTCCCACGGGTGCCACGTGGCTACAATCGTTTCTCCCACGGAGAGTGGTCCTACTCCTCGCCGTTTGAGTTCCGCAATAAATTTTTCGGCAGGGCGCTCGGTCAGCAGAAGCTGCTTCCGGGTTGCGGGTTCGTACAGAAGTCCGCCGTTTTCGGCGATCACCAGATGGAAAAGGGGCAGTTCGGGAAAAATCCGCTGCAGATCCGGCATTTCGCGTCCCGTGGCGAGCACCAATTTTCGCCCAGAGTCCGCGACACGCCGCAAGGCGGCGATGGTAGACGGCGCCGCCTTCCCGTCGCGGGCAATGGTGCCGTCATAATCGCAAACCAAGCAGAGATAGCGCATGTGAGATCTAGAAATTAGATGCGGAGCGGAAAGATCGGCGGTTATACTTTTTATCCTTGCACCGCACGAATAAAATCCGCGAAGAGACCGTAAGCCGTGGCGATCACGCCGGGCTTGTGCTCGATAATGGAAAGCCCGAAGACGTCCATATCGAAACGCAGCGCCGAGGTCGTGCCTTCGAGCAGCGCCAACGGATCGCTCATCGGCAATTGCTCGGGACGAACGCTGGCGCGTATGCCGCCATCCGGCATGCGTTCCGCGCGGCAGATCAGCTTGTAGCGCATTCCCGCGGCACGCGCGGCGCGAACCTGCTCGGGAGAAATCGTGCGAATGCCCACGCGCTCAACTTGATCGAGCGTGATCGGCGCATCCATCAGCACGATCGCGAGTGCAGCCACTTTCACCGCTGCGTCCCAGCCGTCGAGGTCGTCCGAAGGATCGGTTTCCGCCACGCCGATTTCCTGCGCGCGCTTCACGGCTCGATCGAGGTCGAGCCCCTTTTCCATTTCCGTGAGCACCACGTTGGTGGTGGAATTCAGAATGCCGCGAAAGCCGCGCAGCTCTACCGCCGGAAGGCTATGCGGAAACATGGAAAAAATCGGAGTGCCATCCATCACCGTGGACTCGAAGAAAAAATGCCGGCCCTTCGCGTGCGCCAGATCGCGTAGCCCGCGATAGGCATACACGATGGGACCTTTATTTGCGCTGATCGCGTGCGCGCCCATCTCCAATGCGGACTGCAAATGTTCAATCGCAGGCTGGCCCGTGCGCCGATTGAGCGACGACGCCTCGAACAACACGTCCGCGCCCGCCGCTGCAAGCCATTCGCGCACATTTTGCGGAGCGCCAGAATTGTTTCGCGCTCCTGACGTGCCGAGCCCGGAAATCTTCGTGGGATAGTTGGCAGCCAATAGCGCCACAGGATCGAACCCATCGGCGTTGGCGAGCCAGCCGATGCGGCGCGAGGCGATGCCCGTCAAACGCCAGGCAATTCCGTAACGCTCGCGAAGCTCGGCATCCTTTGCGGCGAGCAGGCGCACCAATTCCTTGCCGACATTGCCAAATCCAATCAGCGCAAGATTGTAGGTACGAATCGAATCGCTCCCGAAAAATGACTATGCGTTGCGCCCGACAGCTCCGCGATTTCGCGCGTATTTTACCGGCAGATGCGCTGTCTTACCAATTCGCCCACTCGAGAAATGACAATTTTGTGCGGGGTCCCCCCCGCCATTTTGATGTAAATACGGCAGGGATTGAACTTACAGGATCCAATGTGCGCAAATAGCTGTAAATACGCGAGTTAAAAATTGTGCGTTTCGCGAATTGCGTGGCGCGATGTTGACTCTAAACGGGTTACGGCTCCGCAGTGTACCCAAATAGGCTACCGATGCGCAGCATCCGGTGTTGATGCGTTCGGGTCGGCAGAGGCGGCGATCATTTCTTCCACCAAGCGGCTGACCAACTCGCCGGCCGGAAGGGCGCGCGCCCGGGCGACGCCAGTGCCGGCCCACAAGGATAGAAATCCAGATTCGCCGCGAGTTGCGGCTGCCGAACGCATGGCGCGCGTCAGCAGGTTTTGCAACGGGTAGGGAAGAATGATGTCCTCCCGGTCGGCGAGCAGAGCGATGAAATTGTTTTTCAGACCTCGCGCCGGCCGTCCCGAAAACGCGCGGGTGATTACCGTGGTATCTTCGCGCGCATTCAGAACGGCCTGTTTGTGTGCCGGCGGCGCCCCACATTCGGGGCACGTGAGAAAAGCGGTGCCGAGCGCAGCCGCGGATGCGCCGCACTGGATGGCGTGGTGCAGATCGCGGCCATCCATGATGCCGCCCGCCGCAATCAGCGGAAGCGAGACGGCAGCGCGAACGCCGCGCACCAGATCGAAAGTGGGAATCATTGCAGCCGCAAACGAGCCGGCAAAGGTGCCACGATGCGCGCCGGCCTCGGCACCCTGCGCTGCGATCGCGTCCACGCCGGCATCGGCGAGCAAACGAGCCTCTTCCACGGTCGTGGCCGTGCCGATGATCGCGATGTGGCGGGCTTTGAGACGAGCCATTGCCTCCGCACCGGGTATGCCGAAAGTGAAGCTGAAGATGGGAACGTCCGCGTCGAGCACCGCTTCCAACTGCGCGGGAAATGGGTCTGGCGGAAACTGCGGCAGAATGGGCGCCGGCAGGCCGAGCACTTCGTGGATGCCGGCAAGAAGATCGAGCATCGGCCCGGGATCGCGTTGCGATTGTGCTTCGTATCCTCCAGCGAAGAGATTCACCTTGAATGGCTTGCTGGTGAGAGATTTGATCCGGCGGATGTGCTCGGTGATTTCGCCGGGTTTGAGGTACGCGGCTCCGAGAGAACCGAGACCTCCGGCATTGGAAACGGCGGCGACAAGTTCCGGTGTGGAAGGTCCACCGCCCATCGGTCCCTGGATTACGGGATTCGCGACGCCAAGCCGGTCCATCAGTGCGTTTTTCTTCATGATTATTTGCCAGGCGGCGCGGAACAGAATCTTACAGGAAACGCCGCACGGCTCGCGAACAACTGGACCATGTCGAGTGACCATTGACCGCGAGGGGCAACGGCACTAAATTATGACAGCGCGAGCGGCGCATCCAGTCCGCGGAAAGGGCCGTGCCCACCCACGTAACTTAACTGAAGGTACGAACCTTCTTTCAGCCTGATCCGTGCGGACTCCAGGCAGCGATGAAAGGAGATTCGTGTGTTTCCCAATCCGCAGGATTTGCTTCCGCTCCCACAGCATCCTGATCTCGAACAATACAAGAAGCTCGCGAAGGAATTGCTCCGTGCTGCCAAATCGGCCGACCCCGGCGCCATTCGCAACTGGTCCACGAATTGGGTGAAGGGTCTGGTCGAACGATCCGGCCTCCAGATCACGCCCGGACTTCCGGTGCGGACCGATGACTGGATTCGCGACGTCGCCAACTTCGCGCAGGCAGAATTGTCGGAGGAGAGCAAGTTGTCAAACGCGCACTTCGTGATTGCGCGCTCGCACGGATTTGCGAGCTGGCCCAAGCTCGTCAGCCATATTCACAGCGCGACCGGTGCGGATTCTCCTGAAGCGCGATTCGAAACGGCTGCGGACGCAATCGTGACCGGCGACGCGCCAACGCTGAAGGAATTGCTGCGAGAGAATCCTGGACTCGTCCGGCAGCGCTCGACGCGCGAACACCGCGCCACATTGCTGCACTACTGCTCCGCAAACGGCGTAGAGGGCTATCGGCAGAAGACACCGAAAAACATCGTGGAGATCACCAGAATTCTGCTCGAGGCCGGCGCCGAAGTAGATGCCGGCGCCGATGTGTATGGCGGTGACTCCACAACCTTGGGGCTCGCGGCGACAAGCGTCCATCCGGAGAAGGCCGGCGTGCAGGAGGAGTTGATGCAACTGCTGCTCGATCACGGCGCGGTGATGGACAAGTCCGGAATTACCGGTGGCCGCCATTCGCTGATTCGCGGGTGCCTCGCCAACGGCCGGCCTCGCGCCGCCCGATGGCTGGCCGAGCGTGGCGCGAAGCTCGATCTGGAGGGAGCAGCCGGCACGGGACGTCTCGACGCCGTCAAGACATTTTTCGATTCAAACGGAGACTTGAAGCCGCCCGCTTCCCGGGAGGATTTGCAGCGCGGATTCGTGTGGGCGTGCGGATACGGTTATGAAGAGGTTGTTGAGTTTTTGCTTTCCCGCGGTGCGTCCTTGAAGGACGACGCGGGCAGCGGCCAACCCCCGCTGCACATGGCGGTAGCCGGCGCGAGGGTCCCGATCGTGAAGCTGCTGATCGCCCGCGGCGCGCCGCTCGAGCAAGTGAACGCGTACGGCGGCACTCCGCTCGGACAGGCAGGCTGGTCGTTTGTGAACGGCGATCCGGATGACGACTACGTTCCCATCTTCGACGCACTGTTCGCCGCCGGTGCGCACATGGAAGATGGTTGGCTAGGCTGGCTCGACAAGCAGAAAGGGCGCACGCCGGAACAAAAGGCCCGAATCGCCGACGTGCTGCGAAGGTATGGGGCAAAGAGTTAAAGCGCTAGAGAACTTTTGGGCTGGAACAGTCGCTCGCGCGCAGCCGGCCGTGCCGCTAGCCCGCACTCGGCCTCGCCGCTGCGCGGTTGCGCTCGCCGCGGCGGGGCGATAGTCTCTGCGGGCACTGGAGAAACCCATGGCAAATGCGGAGCTTGGCCGGCGCGATCTCCTGCGAGGAATCGCTGCTGCTTGCGCGTACACGGCGATGCCGGGATTTGCGCGTGCGCAATCCGCGCACGCCGGTCTGCGCATCGACGCCGCGCGGCTGCAGCGCCGCATTGAGGAGATCAGCGTCTATGGACGGCCGGCGGGCGGAACGTTTGCCGATGGCGTGAGTCGCGTGGCCTACTCCGATGCGGATGTGGCGGGCCGCAAATATGCGATGGAGGCCATGCGCGCCGCGGGTCTCGATCCGCGCGTCGATCCCGCAGGAAACATCTTTGGGGCGCGCGCGGGATCGGACGCGAGCTTGCCGCGCATTCTTTTTGGTTCGCACATTGACTCGGTGCCGAACGGCGGAAATTTCGATGGAGATTTGGGCTCACTTTCGGCGCTGGAAGTGATGCAGACGCTGAAGGAACGCGGCATCGTGACGCGGCATCCGCTCGAGATGGTGATCTGGTCAAACGAGGAGAGTGGGCTGATTGGAAGCAGCGCGGCGGCGGGGGAGTTGGCGGAGTCGGCGTTCAGCCGGTCATTTTACGGCGTGCGGCTGGAAGACGGACTGCGCAAGATCGGCGGCGATCCCACGCGGATTGCGGATGCGCGCATCGCCAAGGGCTCGTTTGCGTGCTATTTGGAATTGCACATCGAGCAAGGCGGCAACCTGGAGAAGGCGGGAATTCCCGTGGGCGTGGTGGAAGGAATCGTCAGCATCGATGAATACGAAGTGGAAATTCACGGCTTCGCGAATCATGCGGGGACGACGCCGATGCCCGAGCGGCGCAATGCGCTGCTGGCCGCTGCGAAATTGATCGTGGCAGTGCAGGACATTGTGACGCGCGAACCCGGCCGCCAGGTGGGAACCGTGGGCCAGCTTGAAGTTTTTCCCAATGCGCGTAACGTGGTGCCCGGTCTGGTGAAGCACACCATCGAACTGCGCGATCTTTCGGCGGAGAAAATCGCGCGGCTGGGAGCCGAGGTGGAGCTAAGAGCGCAGGAAATTGCGAAGGAGACCTCCACCGAAATCGTAATTAAGAAAGTGGAACACGCGCCGCCGGCCATCGCCACTCCGGAAGTGCAAGCGGCGATCGAGCGCGCGGCCGCTGGCCTCGGTCTGAGAACGATGCGTTTGCCCAGCGGCGCAGGACACGACGCGCAAATGATGGCGCGGCTCGGTCCCATGGGCATGATTTTTGTGCCGAGCCACGGCGGGATCAGCCATTCGCCGCACGAGCTTACGTCGTGGCAGGATTGCGCGAATGGAGCGAACATGTTGCTGCAAACGGTGCTGGGGATGGATGCGGCCTGAAAATCACAGTTTTGGAGAGAACTCACGCATGCGCACCACTCGAATGGTTTCACGCTGGCTCGGCACTTCCATCGCTAGGCCTCTCGCCCCGCTCGCCGCGGTGATTTTCGCGAGCGCGCTTTGCGTCACTTCCGGGGCGCAATCTTCCGCGCCAGCGCCGGCCACCACCACGCCCGCCACGACGCTGCGGTTTGAGATTTCGTTTCCGGCGGAGGCGAATGCTACGGCACTGGATGGGCGCGTGTTTTTGCTGATCTCGACCAATAATTCACCCGAGCCGCGATTTCAGGTGCGGGAATCCGGGGTGAATTCGCAGCAGGATTTTGGCGTGGATGTGGACGGGCTGGCGCCGAGGCAGGCGGCCGTGATCGACGCGACGACGCTGGGTTATCCCACCCCGAGCTTGAGCGAGATCCCCGCGGGCGATTACTACGTGCAGGGACTTCTGAGCCGCTACACCACGTTTCACCGCGCGGACGGGCACACCGTGAAAATGCCGATGGACGAGGGCGAAGGGCAGCACTGGGAAAGCAAGCCCGGCAATCTTTATAGCGAGCCGCAGCGCCTGCACATCGATCCTGCCGCAGGCGGCGTGGTGCGCATCAGCCTGACAAAAATCATTCCGCCGATTGCGCCCCCAAAGGATACGCAATGGGTGAAGCACCTGCGCATGCAAAGCGCGCTGCTGACGAAATTCTGGGGACGTCCGATGTACCTGGGCGCGATCGTGCTGCTGCCCGCGGGATGGGACACGCATCCGGAGGCGCACTATCCGCTGCTAGTAAACCAAGGGCATTTTCAATACGACTACAACCCTTTTGCGTTTGAACCACCGGGACCAAACGTGACGGGCTTCGCGAAAACGCGCGGAGACGCGATGTATCAGTTTTATCAGGATTGGACGCAAGGCAAGCTGCCGCACATGCTGATCCTGGTGATCCAGCACGCGAATCCCTATTACGACGATTCTTACGCGGTGAATTCGGAAAATGTGGGCCCGTATGGTGACGCCATCACGCAGGAATTGATTCCCTACGTGGAAAAACAATTCCGCGGAATCGGGCAGGGCTGGGCACGCGCTACGTTTGGCGGTTCGACGGGCGGGTGGGAAGCGCTGGCCTCCCAAGTTTTCTATCCGGAGTTTTACAACGGCACGTTTGCGTTTTGTCCCGACCCAGTGGACTTTCGCAAATACCAGCTTGTGAACATTTATGAGGACAAGCTCGCGCTGTGGACGGAAGGCGTCTGGACGAAATTGCCGCGCGGGGAAATGCGCGAGACGGACGAAACCATCCTCACCACGATGGAAAACGAGCAGCGCCATACGAACGTGAGCGGGACGCGCGGCCGCTCCGGCGAGCAGATGGACATTTGGCAGGCGGTTTGGGGTCCGGTGGGTGACGACGGCTACATGAAGCCGATCTGGGACCAGACCACCGGCGCGATCGATCACCAAGTGGCGGAATACTGGCGCGATCATTACGATCTGCGCTACATCCTGGATCGCGATTGGAAAACGGTGGGTCCGAAGCTGGTGGGCAAGATTCACGTGTATGTGGGCACACGCGACACTTACTATCTCGATCTCGCGGTGAAGCTGCTGCAGGATTCGCTCGAGGCACGGCACGATCCGTATTATGCGGGCTCGTTTGATTACGGCCCCGACCAGCCGCATTGCTATACGGGCGAGCCTACGCTGCCGGCGCGCGTAGGGTCACTGACGGCGACGCGGCGGGTGATGGAGCAATCGGCGGCGTGGATGCTGAAGACGGCGCCGGCGGGCGCGGATGTGACGAGCTGGCGCTATTGATGCAGCGGCAGGGCGTAGCGGAAAGGCCGCTCTTCCATACTTTTCCAGAAATAGGCGAGGATGATCAAGCTCGCGCAGGCGGCGTAGGCGCACCAGAGCGATGTGAACGCGTAACGTTTGACCTCCATCACAATCAGCAGAATCGCCAGATTGGCCGCGCCAAACATCACCATCGCCTGGATTTTTGAAAAGAAGAGCGAACCGCACGTGGCAATCACGTAGAGCACCGCGACCGTGGTGTTGTTGGTCGCTTGGTTGATGTAGACGATGCTGTTTCCCTTCACGTAGATCTGCAGCGGATAGGCCGTCAACGCCCACAAGATGTAGAGCGCCGTACCTCCGCCGAGGATGAGGAAGGGCAGCATGCGCCTGCGGCTTTTCCTGTAAGGCTCGAAGAGCAGCACGCTCAGTGGTAGCAGGAACGGCAGCAGCCCCTGCGCGTAGAGCATGTAGGCCGCGCCCATATCGTGCGTCACGGTAGGCGAGAGTTTGCCGGCCAAGCCCAGCCAGACGAATCCCTCAATGAATTGATGGACGGCGAAGAACGTGGGGAGTCCCGCGAAAAGCAATTCGCGGCGGTGCTTGACCTTCGTCAAGGTGACGGTGCCGACGGCGAATAGAGCGCCGCTGCCGACGAAGTTCGCTGTGGCGGAAAAGCACATGTGTTTGCGCTGGCGAGGAAGGATTACACCGAACACCGAGGAACGCAAAGGCAAATCATATCAATTCGATCTGCGAGAAAGCTCAATGGGACCTGGCGTAGAGCGGCGAGTGCGCGGACGCGGGGCGCCTTCCTGCGATTCGCTAAATCTCATTCAATCTTGGTGCCCAAGAGAGGACTCGAACCTCCACGACCTTGCGGCCACTAGAACCTGAATCTAGCGCGTCTGCCAGTTCCGCCACTTGGGCATGAATGCGTGGCACAAAAGAGGCGAAGGAATTCTGCTTGTTGCACGAGGCTTTGTCAACGCGGGTGCGGGTGGACTGCTCGGTCGGCGGAATGGCCGGTGCGGATGGCTAGAGGTTGTGTCGCTTGCGGCCAGGAGGCGTGGGCGAGCGTTGCGGCAGGCACAGGCAGGAGTGCCTGTG
>DATNLT010000070.1:0-4852 GCA_035602725.1 Candidatus Acidiferrales bacterium | reverse complement strand
TCGCGAGCCGCCGCTATCTTTTCGAAACTCCAAATCAACCAAGCTTTCGAAAGCTCAGCGCTGGCCGACGGCTAGTCCCTGAAACGGGCGGCGCTGAAGAGACGGCGCGATTACGCGCGCCGGCTGCAAGGGCGACATCGTGCGCACGCGTCCAATCCCATTGAGCGGACCGGAAGAAGCGGTGCCCACGTGATCGCTGATGGCTGCGAGCCTTTTGAGGATCGATTGCCATTGCTCCCAGTCCAATTGCCGCAGGAAAGGCCGCAGCCCCTGGATAAAGGGATCCTCGAGAAGCGTCTCGCCGTTCGATTCGGGCACAAAGAAGCGGTTCAGACCCACGCCTAACGCCTCGGAGATTTTCTCCAACGTGCCGAGGCTCGGCGTCATCTGGCCACTCTCAATGCGCGAAAGGTATGAGCGAGAGACACGCGAGCGCGCTTGAAGCTGGCTTTGCGTCATCCCACGCGATTCGCGCAACTGCCGGATTCGCTGGCCGATGTTTTCCACGGTCTCGCGATTCGGCCACTTTTCGAAAAGCTGCCGGTCATCGCCTGGAAGCTCCTGCGGCACCGGTGGCGGAATCAGGAACTCCACCTTGGGAGGCAGCATTCGCAGGCAACGTCGGCAAATATCGTTCTTGGTGCGATATTGCACCAATCCGCAGGCTTTGCAGCGGATTACTTCGCGATCGAGTTCGTTTTGATCCTTGTTGCCGTTCGTATTTTCCGACACCGGTATTTCCTCACTAAGTTTTCCGGCTGCGGAGAGGAGGAACTGAAATGCTAGAGGGAGGCAGAAACTGGCGCGACGGCATTGTCGCCGCGGTGGGCATGCGTGTCAAGGGATTTTTCGAGATCGTAGAGTTTTTATTCCATGCCCAAGACACCAGGCTTGTGGACACGGAATATCGTCCTCATTTCCAATGAATTGGCGCATTCTCGTTACTTATTGTTTCATTTTCGGTAGTGGCGTTCCGTTTCTGTCAGACGAATGCCTTCCTTTATTGGGAACTGTGGACCGGGATGCCGCATTCCTCTGTGCGCGCAATCTTCTTTGCTGCTATCTTTTGTATTTTCGAAGGGAAGTGCGAGATGGCTTTGAATCGTGAGGATGCTTGGAAATTGCTGTGTGAATACACGCAGAACGAAAATCTGCGCAAGCACGCCCTGGCGGTAGAAGCTTGCGTTCGCGGCTATGCGCGAAAATCGGGTGCCGACGAGGAACTCTGGGGTATCACGGCGCTATTGCACGATTTCGACTACGAGCGCTGGCCCAACGCCGAGCACCACGCGACGAAGGAACACCCGGCGGAAGGCTGCGGTATTCTCCGCAGCCTGGGATATCCGGAAGAAATGATTCACGCCATCCTTTCGCACGCTCATTACACCGGCGTGAACCGCGAATCTCCTTTGGACCACACGCTCTTTGCCTGCGACGAGCTGGCAGGTTTTCTTACGGCATGCGCCCTAATCAAGCCCACGAAGACCATCTTCGACGTGGAAACCGAATCGGTCGTTCGAAAATTAAAGGATAAAGCGTTCGCCCGGGGTGTGAACCGGGAGGACGTCCGCCAAGGCGCCGAGGAGCTGGGCTTGCCCCTCACCGAACACATCGGTTTTTGCATCGAATGTATGCGTGCCGCCGCTCCGCAGTTGGGTCTCGAGCGCAAAGCCGGCGCGTAACTTCGGCGTACGTCGCGAGCGACACAAGAAACCGATGAACTCGATCCGTTGACCGCGGATCAGCTTGGGTCGTCAAAGTCGGCCGCTCGGCCGGGACTGCGCGGCTCGCCGCTAACTGGAGGCACGATGAAGGTACGTTTGTTGTTAGCCGGTCTCGCCATGGCTCTGTTTACGCTAGGGGTCGGCAGCGCCATCGCGCAAGAGCATCATGAGCACCACTGGGATGCGCATAATCCGCGTTTCGACGATCACGAGCATGAAGTTGTTCGCACTTGGTGGGGCACCCACCACGATCATCCCCCGATTGGCTTCCGGGTGGAAGATCGCCACTGGTGGACTCCCGACATACGCGTTGGCTTTGTATTCGGTCCTGAATGGCGCCCGCGGCTTCATCCGGTACCAGCCGACCTCTATGCCGAATTGCCGCCTCCGCCACCGCACTACCACTACTATGTCCTTGGTGGCCATGTCGTTCTAGTGGACCACGATTGGCGCGTGGTAGACGTCCTCGATATTGATGTCTAGCGCGAGATTTAAGTTCGGTTGAATCGAAGATCCACTGGGCCCGGCGAAAAAGCCGGGCCCTCTCTTTTGTTCGCATGACCGGCGCTCGGCATTTTGGCGAAAAGCGGTATAATTAATGTTCCCGGAGAGTGAAGCTCAGTGTTGGTGCAAATCAACGGCGGCAAAGAATCCCGGCAGGCCAAGCCTTCGAACCGGCGTAAGACACATGGTGTGAAGGTCGGCAATGTCATGGTGGGCGGCGGCGCGCCGGTGGTCGTGCAGTCGATGACGAACACCGATACCGCTGATGTCCAGACCACGTTTCAGCAGTGTTTGGAGTTGGCGCAGGCTGGCTCGGAGCTGGTGCGCGTCACGGTGAATGTACCCGAGGCCGCCGCAGCCGTTCCCGAAATTAAGCAACGGCTTCTCGACGCCGGTTGCAATGTCCCGATCATCGGCGATTTTCATTACAACGGCCACGTACTCCTGCGCCAATACCCGAAATGCGCCGAAGCGCTCGATAAATACCGCATTAATCCTGGCAATGTGGGTGCGGGCAAGCGCCGCGACGAACAATTTTCCACGATTTGCTACATCGCGCGCGATCACGGTAAGCCGGTCCGCATTGGCGTGAATGGCGGGTCGCTCAATCAAGAATTAGTGATGCGCAAGATGCAGGAAAATACGGATCGCGACCTGGGCCTGACCTCTGAGGAAATCATCAACGAATGCATGGTGATGTCCGCGCTCGAATCCACCGAACTCGCGATCCAATCCGGGTTGCGTCCCGATCAGATCATTATTTCGTGCAAGACCTCCCGGCCGCTTGACTTGATCACCATCTACCGCGATCTTTCCGCCAAGACGGAACAGCCGCTGCACCTGGGGCTCACCGAGGCGGGCATGGGCTTGAAGGGTTCAGTGTGGAGCTCCGCGGCGATGGGGATTCTGCTCAACGAAGGCATTGGGGACACGATTCGAATCTCGTTGACTCCTCGCCCGGGTGGCGATCGGCGTGAGGAGGTCTATGCGGCCTGCGAACTGCTGCAGGCGCTCGGCCTGCGGAGTTTTGCGCCCAGCGTAACCGCGTGTCCCGGCTGTGGCCGCACCACCAGCACCACTTTTCAGGAACTTGCCGAGAGCATTCAGAACTACATCCGCGACCAAATGCCCGAATGGAAGAAGCAATATGAGGGCGTCGAAGAGATGAAGCTCGCTGTGATGGGCTGCATCGTCAATGGTCCCGGCGAATCCAAGGCCGCGAACATCGGCATCAGCCTTCCCGGCACGGGGGAAGAGCCGCGCTGCCCGATTTATATTGATGGTCAGCACTTCACCACGCTGCAGGGTAACTACGACGAGCTTTCGCGCGCGTTTCAGAAGCTGGTGGACGATTACATTTCCACCAAATTTGCGCGCCGGGCCGAAGCCGTCCCATCCTAAGCGCAGGGCCTCCCCACCCAGAGGAACGAGCAGCGACCTGCGGTCTTCAGCCGCCGAATGGCAGAATTTCGCCGCTATGCTATTCTTTCGTTCTCCTGGATTCGCGATTTTGCGGAGCTGTAATGAAAATCACGCGCGAAGACGTGTTGCGGGTTGCCGAACTGGCGCACCTCGAGTTGAGCGATGCCGAGGTGGAAAAATACCGCGAGCAGCTCGATTCCATCCTCGAATACGCCGGCAAACTGAATGAGCTGGACACGTCAAACGTCGAACCAATGGCCCACGTGCTCGCCGCCGAGACAGCGAATTCGCCGAACCTGACGCTGCGCGACGACGTGATCGCGCCGTGCAACGTGGCCGCCGAGGTCTTGAAACACGCGCCGGATGCGGCGGCGCCGTACTTCCGCGTGCCAAAAGTGATCGAGCGCTAGATGCCCCATTCGCCCTCGCATTCGAACGCAAACGTCCGATGGACGATCCCATCGGTGCGCGAAGCCATTGCAGGGAAGAAGATCTCGGCGCGCGAATTAGCCAAGGAATTCTTCGCCCGCATCGAATGCGAGAACACGCGCCTGAATATTTACCTCACGCTCTCGCCCGAGCGCGCCTTTGCCCAGGCCGATCGCATGGACGCCATGGTTTCGCGTGGCGAGACTTTGCCTTCGCTGGCGGGCGTGCCCGTTGCAATCAAGGACGTGATCAGCACGCGGGGCATACGCACGACCTGCGGCTCGAAAATTCTCGAAAACTACATTCCGCCCTATGATGCCACGGCCGTGGAACGCCTCGAGCGCGCCGGCGCGGTGATCCTGGGCAAAACGAATTGCGACGAATTCGCGATGGGCAGTTCGAATGAAAATTCGGCCTATGGGCCCGTTCGAAATCCCGTGGCTCCCGATCACGTGCCGGGCGGTTCAAGCGGCGGTTCGGCGGCGGCGGTCGCCGCAGGGCTTGCCGTAGCGTCGCTGGGAACGGACACGGGCGGATCGATCCGCCAGCCGGGTTCTTTCTGCGGCATTCCGGCGATGATGGGGACCTACGGACGCGTCTCGCGTTACGGGTTGATCGCGTTTGCTTCTTCGCTCGACCGCATCGGGCCATTCGCCAACACGGTGGACGATGCCGCAGCCGTCCTCGGCGTGATTGCTGGCCGCGATTCGAATGACTCCACGTCCTCCGCATTGCCGGTGCCGTTTTACCCGGGTGAAATGCAGGACAGCGTG
>DATNLT010000073.1:0-6741 GCA_035602725.1 Candidatus Acidiferrales bacterium | reverse complement strand
GCGAACAGCCTCACTCGCTTCTTCGCAGCGTCACGCCAAACTACTTCCAGCTTTTGAAGATTCGCTTCTTGGCCGGCCGGTTTCTGGCGGAATCCGACACGCAAAATTCTCCACGCGTCATTGTGGTGAATCAAAACCTTGTCCGCCGCTACTTCGGCGGCGAAAACCCCATCGGCACGGAGCTGGATATCGTCCCGGAAGAGTGGGGCGACGGCATATCGAAGCAGCCTTTTCGCGCGCGCATCGTCGGCGTCGTCGAAAACACGCACATGTTCGGCCCGAATGAAGTGCCGTTTAGCGACATCTACTTTCCGGTCGCCCAGGCGCCGGTGTCTTCTCTTTGGGTGGTTGCGTCCACGAGCCTCCCGGCTGGCTCGATCCTCGCACCGATCCGCGAACAAATTACGCAACTGGACCGCAACATCCTCATAAGCCACGCGGCCACCATGGACGAGCGTACCTCGCAGGCCCTGCGCGGCGCACGGGGGAACTTGGCGCTGATCGGAATGTTTGCGGGCTTGGCGTTGGCGTTGGTTGCCGTGGGAATCTTTGGCGCTATCGCTTATTTCGTCGAGCAGCGCACGCGCGAATTTGGTATTCGCTTGGCCCTCGGCGCGATGCCGGGACGCATCCTGCGGCACGCTTTGGCGCAATCCGCCGTGCTGGGTGTTTGCGGTCTTGCCCTTGGGGTCAGCATTTCTTTGGTTCTCGGGCGTTTGCTTCGCAGCGCGCTCTACCTCGTTCCCGGAGAGCACACGGGCCTTCTTTACGGCGTCAGCATCTACGATCCGCTGACGCTTTTTACCGGTTGCGCGCTGCTCGTTTGCGTTTTGTTCCTGGCTAGCTACATTCCGGCGCGCAAAGCCATGCGCGTCGATCCGCTCGTCGCGTTGCGCTACGAGTAGGGCGTCAACGCCAGCCATGCTCCGCGCCACCCATCAGCGCCTGGCCGAAACGTTTCGCCGCCTCCGAGTGCTTTTGCGTGGCCGGCGTTTTGAGCGCGAACTCGCCGACGAGATGCGCCTGCACCAGGAATTGTGCGTTCGCGAGCGAATGGAAAAGTGGGAAGTGTCACCCGATGACTCGCGTTACGCTGCCCAGCGCCAGTTTGGCAACGCGTTACAGCTTCGAGAGGAGAGTCACGATATGTGGGGTTGGACTTGGCTCGAACACATCGCCCAAGACTTCCGCTACGGCTTGCGCATGCTGCGGAAGAATGCCGTCTTCACCGGCGTCGCCGTGCTCACGCTTGCGCTCGGCATCGGCGCAAACACCGTCATCTTCACCGTTGTAAATGCCGTGGTTCTTCATCCGCTCCCTTACAAGGACTCGGAACGCCTCGTGGTCGTCCGCGAGCGCATCCCCGAATTCGGCAAAGGCTCCATCAGCATGCCCCCGGTGGACGTGCAGGAGATGCAAGCCAAGAACGCCGTCTTCGCCGATTCGGCAGCATTCGAAACCATCGACCTTGACCTCAGCAGCGATATGCAAGTTGCCAGGGTTCGGGCGTCCCGTGTCACCGCTTCTCTTTTTCCGTTGCTTGGCGCGTCGCCCGCGCTCGGCCGCACGTTTACGGCCGAGGAAGATCGGCAGGCTCAACACGTCGCGGTCGTAAGTTTTGCACTCTGGCAAAGCGCCCTAGGCGGCAGGCTGGACGTGCTCGGTAGGACCATCCATCTCGATCGCAAACCGTATCAGGTGATCGGAGTGATGCCCGCAAGCTTCCAGTTTCCGCCGCCGACGCAGCGCGACCCCGGCATGTCCGCTATCTGGATTCCGATGTCCTACACCGCCGGCGAACTTGCCGGCCGCGATTGGTTTGACTTTGACCTGATTGCACGGCTCAAACCCGGAATCACTGCGCAGCAGGCGGAAAGCAACGTTGGCGCAATTTCCGCGGCCATGTATTCCTGGATGGCTCGGGAGCGAAGCGATCTGGCCGTCAGCGCGGTTGTGGCCCCGCTGCGGGGTGAAGTGGTCGGCAAGGCGCGCAGCTTGTTGCTGTTGCTCTTGGGTGCCATATTTTTGGTTTTGCTGATCGCCTGCGCCAATATCGCAAGCTTGTTGCTCTCGCGCTCTGCGGTAAGGCGACGTGAAATTGCCGTTCGCATCGCGCTGGGCGCCACACGCGCCCGGTTGGCGAGATTGTCTTTGCTGGAAGACGTGCTTCTGGCGCTTCTCGGTGGGGCCGCCGGATTGCTGCTGGCGCGGTGGGGCGTATCTCTCTTCGTGGCGCTGATGCCCCCGAACATTCCGCGCATTCAGCCGATTCAGCTTGATGCGCGTGTGCTCGCATTTACGTTCACGCTGACGCTGATCACCGGCCTGCTTTTCGGCCTCGTGCCCGCGATCTCTATGACGCGCGTCAATCTCAACGAAACGCTCAAGGAAGGCGGCCGCAGCAACACCGCCTCCACATTCTGGAAAAACGCGCGCGGCGTGATCGTTTGCGCGCAAATGGCGCTGGCGCTCGTGCTGTTGATTGGCGGAAGCCTGCTGGTGCGCAGTTTTCTTCGCGTGCAGGAAATCGATCCGGGATTTCGCCCCTCACACATGCTGACGATGTCCGTATACCTTGCGCCGACGCAATATGCGAAACAATCCGACGTGCAAACGTTCTACCGCCGCCTGCTCGATCGCGTCAGCGCGTTGCCGGGCGTTACCGGCGCGGCTGCGGCCACCGATCTCCCCCTCCGCGGCTCGTGGCAGCGCGTATTCGAAGCGGCGGGCCATCCGAAGCCTGCCACCGCGAATTTGCAGTTGATTGCCAACACAGCCGTCCTTGGTGGCTATTTCGAAGCGCTCGGTATTCCCCTTCGCGCCGGGCGGTTTTTCACCGGCCAAGATGCCGCTAACGCGCCGCCCACCGTCATCATCAGTGAGAGCATGGCGCGCCAATATTGGCCCGGTGAGAATCCGGTCGGCCAACAGTTGCGTTACTCGCCCACGCTTCCTTGGATGACCATCGTGGGCGTCGTCGGTGATGTGAAACAAGGTCCGCTCGACACCGAAACTCGGCCGCATACCTATCAGCCCTTCACCCAAATGGGTGAAGATTGCCAGGGTCCGCGTTGCCGCTCCCTGAGCGTTATCCTGAAAACGGCTGCCGATCCGCAAAGCCTGGCACGTGCCGTGCAGTCTCAGGTGCAGGCACTCGATCCGCAAGAGCCGGTTTCCGATGTTCGCACCATGGAAGAGATCGTCGATCGCTCGCTGGTGTCGCGCCGTTTTAACACCATGCTATTTGCCGGATTTGCCTCGATCGCGCTGCTGCTGGCCGCGGCGGGGATTTACGGTGTGATTGCGTATTCGGTGAGCCAGCGCACGCAGGAGATCGGCATTCGCATGGCCTTGGGCGCCAACGTGCGTGCCATTGTGTGGCTCACGCTTCGTGACGGCCTGCGTTTCGCGGCGATCGGCATTGCATTGGGATTGCCCGCGGCGTTTGCCGCCACGCGCTTCGTGTCCAGCCTGCTTTTCGACGTGCGTCCCGCCGACCCGCTCACTTTCCTCGCCGTGATCGCCATTCTTGTAGCCGTTTCTTTGTTCGCTTCTTACGTTCCCGCGCGCCGCGCAACCCGTATTGATCCGCTCGCAGCGCTTCGGCACAACTAGCGCGGCGTTCAGCAATTTTCGAAGCTTGCGGCCGCCGCTCAAACGAGCACACCCTGCGCCGCACCTCCGCTCGTTTTGCCAATTGTGCATTCACGCGCCGGGGTTGTATATTCGGCACCCTTGGAGGCTCGAAGAATGCGTACGTCCCGGTTTTCGCGACTTGGCGTGTCAGGAAGATGCGGTTTGGCAACTGTCCTCATACTTGCAGCGGCATGTGTTACGTTTGGCGCGCTCGCCACCGTGGCGCAGCAATTTCCCGACAGCGCATTTCAGGAAATGCGTTGGCGCAATATCGGTCCGTATCGCGGCGGGCGCACCCGCGCCCTTGCTGGCGTGCCCAGCCAGCCAAATGTGTTTTACATCGGTTCGGTAGGCGGAGGCGTCTGGAAGAGCGACGATTTCGGCGCCACGTGGACGCCGATTTTTGACGATCAGGACACCGGCTCGACCGGCGCCATCGCGGTCGCGGCCTCCGATCCGAATATTATCTACGTGGGCTGCGGGGAGGGCTTGCCCCGCCCTGACCTCGCTGTGGGCGACGGCATGTACAAGTCCACGGACGCGGGCAAAACCTGGACGCATCTCGGACTGCGCGACGCTCAGCAAATTGCCAACATCGCCATCGATCCCCGCGATCCCAATAAGCTCTTCGTCGCCGTTCTCGGCCACCCCTTCGGACCGAACCCCGAGCGCGGCATCTACCGTTCCACCGACGGCGGCAGCACTTTTCAAAAAGTGCTTGGTCGCGACGACAACACCGGCGGCTCGGATGTCGAGATTGATCCGTCTAATCCCAGCGTCGTCTACGCTTCGCTCTGGTCCACGCGCCAGGGCCCGTGGGAAGACGGCAACACCTACAACGGCGTGGGCGGCGTTTTCAAATCCACCGATGGTGGCGACACTTTCAAGCCGCTTACCAACGGTTTGCCCGAAAACGTCATTCAGGTGGATATCGCCATCGCGCCCAGCAATTCCAATCGTGTCTATGCCACCGTTGCGGCAGGGCGCGGCGTAACCATTTTTCGCTCCGATGATGCTGGCGAAAGCTGGAAACGCGCCACCACCGACCCGCGGCCCGCATTGCGAATCGGCGGCGGCGATTTGCCCGTCCCCAAGGTCGATCCGAAAAATCCGGACGTTCTCTACACCACCAGCACCGTCACTTGGCGCTCGGAAGATGGCGGCAGCACCTGGACCGGCATCCGTGGCGCTCCCGGCGGCGACGATTATCAGAACATCTGGATCAACCCGAATAACCCCAACATCATTTTTCTCGTCAGTGATCAGGGCGCGCTCATCAGTGAAAATTACGGCCGCACCTGGACCACCTGGTACAACCAGTCCACCGCTCAGCTTTATCATGTAGTCGCGGACAACGGTGTGCCCTATCGCGTTTGCGCCGGACAACAGGATAGCGGCTCGCTATGCATTTCCAGCCGCGGCAACGATGGCGAAATCACCTTCCGCGATTGGCACCCCGTAGGCGTGATCGAATATGGCTACGCCGTGCCCGATCCGCTAAATCCCGACATCATCTATGGCGCCGGCCGCGCGGACGTCACCAAGTACGATTGGATCACCGGACAAGTGCAGAAGATCACGCCCATCGTGCTCACTTCATCCAAATACCGCACCGACCGCACCCAGCCACTGATTTTCTCGCCCAAAGATCCGCACATCCTTTATTTCGCCGCCAATTATCTTTTCAAGACGGTGGATGGCGGCCACACCTGGCAAACGATCAGCCCGGACCTTACGCGCGAGCATCCGGGCTTGCCCGCCAGCGTTGGTGACATGGCCAAGAATACTGCAGGCTCGGACGCGCATCGCGGCGCGATCTATTCCATTGCGCCATCTTTTAATGACGTGAACACGATTTGGGTCGGCACCGACGATGGCAATATCCAGCTCACCCGCGATGGCGGCAAAAATTGGAAGAATGTCACTCCCGCCACCCTCGAGCCCTGGAGCAAGGTGACGCAGCTTGTGGCGTCGCGCTTTGACGAGCAGACCGCTTACGCTTCCGTCAGCCGCTTCCGCGTGGACGACTTACATCCTTACATCTACCGCACGCACGACGGCGGCAAGAGTTGGCAACTCATCGTCACCGGCATCGCCGACCACGCCGCGGTAGACACCGTCCGCGAGGATCCAGCGAACAAACGTTTGCTCTTCGCCGGCACGGAGAATGCCGTATGGGTTTCTTTCGACAGTGGCGACCACTGGCAATCGTTACAGCTCAATCTGCCGCACACTTCGATGCGCGATCTCTGGATTCACGAGCACGACCTGATCGTCGCCACGCACGGCCGCGGCTTCTGGATCCTTGACGACATCACGCCGCTCGAGCAGTTGACCGACGCTTCGGCAAAGGCCAGCGCCTTCCTCTACAAGCCCGAAAGCGCCTATCGCTTCCGCCGCGATACCAATACGGACACGCCGTTGCCCCCGGAAACGCCGGCCGGGGAAAATCCGCCGGATGGCGCGATCATCAATTATTCCCTGGGACAGGCGCCTAGCGGACCGGTCACGCTCGAGATTTTTGACGCCACCGGCAAGCTCGTGCGCCGCTTCTCCAGCACCGACAAGCCCGAATTCGATCAGTCCGAACTTGAGCGCACTCTAGGCGTGCCCACATATTGGGTGCGCCCGCCGCACGTGCTCTCCGCCGAGCCCGGCATGCATCGCTGGGTGTGGGGCACTCATTACGCGCCGCTCGCCACCACGCGACACGACTATCCGATTTCTGCCGTGCCGCATGACACTCCTCGCGAACCGCTTGGTCCTCGCGCCGCGCCCGGGACTTACACCGTCAAGCTAACCGTGGACGGCAAAACCTTCTCCGCACCACTCGTCATCAAGAAAGATCCGCGCGTCAAAGCCACGCAGCCGGACTTGGTCCTCGAAACTTCCGCCGAGGTTCGCATCGCCGATGCGATGAGCAAAGGTTCGGAAGCGATCGAGAAAGTGCACGCGTTGCAGGCGGACCTGAAGACGCTAAGCAGCCAGGCAAGCGGAGCCGTTGCCGACGCGATTGCCGCTCTCGATAAACAGGCCGCAGCCATCGCCGGACAGGCGGCCGCTGGATTCGGCGGAGGCGGTGGCGGCGGTGCGGCAGGAGCAGCG
>DATNLT010000062.1:0-40806 GCA_035602725.1 Candidatus Acidiferrales bacterium | reverse complement strand
TCAACGGCTGCGGCGCGTGCTGGTCGTCGCCGAGGTAGCGCTCGCGCTCGTGCTGGTGGTGTGTTCCGGGCTGCTGCTGCGTAGCTTCGCGCGCATTCTCGACGTGAACCCCGGCTTTGACGCGCAAAACCTACTGACCATGCAGCTTTCGTTGCCGCGCTACAAATACGGCAACGAAAAGCAGCTCGTGCAGTTCAGCGAAGATGTGCTGCGGCGAGTTTCTGCGTTGCCCGGGGTGACGCATGCCGCGCTGGCATTTGAGCCGCCGCTTGTCTCGGGCGACAGCTCCGTCTTTGCGATTCGCGGCTACGTGCCCGGCCCCGGCAAGCCGGAACCGCACGCCGATTATCTCGATGTGAGCGCCGACTACCTCGCCACCATGAGGATTCCGCTATTACGGGGGCGCTGGTTCACTTCGGAGGACTACGAGGCGATGCAGAAATCCTCGAACCTGGGCCAAGCTGTAGTGATCGACCAAGCCTTTGCGGAGCGCTTCTGGCCCGGCGCCGACCCGATTGGCGGCGGCATCGGGAATTCGGATAAAGGCCCGTTTGCGACGATTGTGGGCGTCGTTGCCACCGTGCATGGCTCGGACCTCGCTGAAGAATCGAAGGGTACGATCTACATTCCGGATTATTCGAGCGGGACGTCGCTCATGCTGCGCACGGCAGGCGCCCCGAGCGCGCTCGTGAACAGCGTACGCGAGCAGGTAGCGGCCGTTGACCCGGAGCAGCCGATCTACGACGTGCAGACCATGGAGGAGCGAATCAGCCAGTCTCTCGCGCGGCGGCGCTTCGCGATGGTGCTGCTCGCGGCGTTCGCAGCATTGGCGTTTTTGTTGGCGCTAATCGGGCTTGAGGGCGTGATCGCTTACATCGTCACGCAGCGCACGCATGAGATCGGTATTCGCATGGCGCTGGGTGCGCAGCGCCGGGACGTGATGTCAGACGTGCTGGGTCAAGGAATCAAACTGGCGGGCGCCGGTGTCGCCATCGGATTGATCGGCACGGCGCTGTGTTCGCGTCTGATGGCCTCACAGCTGTTTGGAATTCCAGCGCTCGATTGGGTGACGTATTTGGCGGCTTCGGCGACGCTGATTGCAGCAGCTTCGCTGGCCTGCTATCTGCCGGCGCTCCGTGCGACGCGTGTGGACCCGATGATCGCGCTGCGCTACGAGTAAAGGCAACGCCCGAACGGCAACACAAAGTTAACGAATCTCAATTCCGCCGGAATGCGTGGTGATTTCCACGCGCGCTGCACCGCTACCTACCCGTCCGCGAACGGAATGCGAATTCTCCTGCTGCTCGATCGCGAGCGGGAGATCGGTATGGATTCTGCCCGAGTTGGCATGGGCGTAGAGACGGAAACTCGCTTCAGGCGGAACATCAAGCGATACGCCGCCGGAACCTGACTCGATTTCCCAATATCGGTCCGTAGCCGGATTTCCTGTCACCCGTACCGTTCCCGAACCGGTGGCGGCGCGCAGGTCCCCCGACGCACCGCTGATATCGATGCTGCCGCTTCCGGTATGCGCGTTCACGCCCGCCGAAGGGTGATCGACGCTGATGTGTCCCGATCCCGATTGTGCGACGACGTCCCCACCGATGCGAATCAGCGACAAGCTTCCAGAACCGGCGCGAACGTCGCTTGGCCCACCAACGTCTTCAAGGGTGATCTCCCCGCTGCCCGTTTGCGCGCGGACGTCTTGCTTGATTTCGCGTGCTTCGACGCTGCCGGAGCCCGATTCGATCTCAGCCGGACCCGTTATGCCAGCAATCTCGATCCGTCCTGAGCCTACTTTTACCCGGGCTTGTGTTTCGTCAGGTACGTAAATGGTGTAATCGATACGCGCCTGGCGAAATTTCCAACCGCTCAAACCGACCTGCACGGTGTTGCCGAACTGCTCGACGGGAGGATGCTCTTTCAGATCGTCAGCCTCTCTCCGCGCGTTGTCGGTTTCGAAACCCCAAACGGAATAGTCTCCGCGGATTCGCACCTGCCCAGCCTGCCCGGCGTGAATGCGCACGTCGCCCGCGCCATTTTGCAGTTCGAGTTCGACGGGGCCATTCATATTCAACGTGCGGTCGAAACTACCGGTGACAGAGGGACCCATGCAGCCAGAGGCGACAGCCGCGATCAGGGCGAGCAATGAAAGTAGGGGCACGCCCGAACGAATCGTGAAAGTTTTTGGTTTCATAGTGTGATCGCCGCTCAAACGATACGCAACTTTCGAGCGCGCGGTTCCATCGGAAGGACTGGAAATGCAGCCTCTATCTACTACTGAAAGTCCAGCAAGACGTCAATCGTGTGAGTTTGCGCGTTACGGCGCAAAAGCTGGCCTGTCTTTTCATAATGCACCGGCAGATCGTCAAAGACCGCGGCCGTAGGACGAATCAGCTTGTCGTAAAACTCTTCGAAATAGGTTTCGTCGAACGCCGCGCCAGCCGGCATCGTCCAGGCTTGCCTGAGGTGTTTTTCGGCATCGATGGAGAGACCCGTGACGACCAGTTCACCCATATGGTATTGCGGGCCTTCCGTAATGCGCACAGAATACTTGACCGTGCCGGTGGCGTCATCAAATTCAGGCTGGTCGTCAACGGTGGCGTCCTCGTAGCCGATGTGCGAATACGCACGGCTTACCGCCAGCCAGAGCGCCTGAATGGAGTTTCCATCGGCAGCATTGCCCACGGTCAACGGAACGAGCGAGTTCAGCGCGGTAGGGCTCAAAGCGGTATTGCCTGACCATGCCGCGCCGGCCCACTTATAGACTGGGCCGGGAGTAATTGGCAGCGTCGCCGTGACCGTCTTCTGCGACCCCCCTGCAACAGAAGCCTCCGGTTCGCCGAACGCCACCTTCAAATGGCCAGCCGCGAGGTAAGCTGGGCGTACCTGTTCATATGCGAAAAGCTCGGTCGCGTAGCGCGAATACGGCTTGCCGATCACGTCGACCATCCGGGCCGCGATGTCGCTGGAGCTGGTTGCGAAGGCGTCGGTGAACAGCAGCTTTTCCAGAAGCACGGGCGAACCCGCGACGCTCAATTCCAGGAGACTGCCGCTACCATCCGAGCGCTGCACGAGGTCCGCGTGTACTTGGCCAAATACCGCGCGGCTCGGGAGCAGCTTCTGGACCGCCTGCACCATCAGATCGACCATCTGGCCTTCCGAGGGCGCGGTGCCGTCATAAAAACTAACGGCCTGCCGAATCGCCTCGGCGAGCTCCGCGTCGGTGAACCACGGAAAGTTGTCGTACTCGACAGGGAAGAGAGGGGCTTCCTTCACTACAAATTGCACTTCCACGCCTGCGGTGCCGGTTTTAAACGTGTAGTTAACGTTCGAAAAGACGCCCAGAGCGGACATGCGATCCGCGGCGCCCTGGAGATCCCCTTTCGTCACGGTGTCGCCAATTTTGAGTCCGCTCGTGGCCAGAAGCTGATCGTTTGAGAGTTTTGCTGATCCGGAAAAAGTGACACCGGCGAGCTTAGAACTTCCTTGTGGGGATGCCTGTGTGTCCGTGACGGCCGCCGGAACATTTGCCGGCAAGGATGCCAGCAGGAAAACACAAAGACACGCGGAGAGGAAGAAAGACCTTGGTCGCATGAGATGTTTGATGCTTCGCAACGCGCGAAGCCATCTTAGCGCGGCCTCGAGCGGCACGCTCCTGTAATTTATTGGGCGCTGGCCGCCGTCGGGGCTTGTCCCCCCTATTCGACCGTCACGGACTTCGCCAGGTTGCGCGGCTGATCCACATCGCAGCCGCGTTTCACGGCGATGTGATAGGCGAGCAGCTGCAGCGGTACGATTTCCAGAATCGGCGCCAACAATTCCGGCGCCGCAGGAATCTCGATCGCGTGATCGGAAGCCTCCTTGGCGAGTTCGTCCCCTTGCGTGACGATCGAGATCACGATGCCGTCGCGCGCTTTCACCTCTTTGATATTCGAAACGCTTTTCTCATATCGCGTCACGGAGTCCGGATCGGTGCGGTCGCGTGTTGCCAGCACCACCACCGGCAAATTTTCGTCAATCAATGCGTTCGGTCCGTGCTTCATTTCGCCTGCGGGATAGCCTTCGGCGTGAATGTAGGAAATTTCCTTCAGCTTGAGGGCGCCCTCGAGCGCGATGGGGAAATGAATGCCTCGCCCAAGATAGAGGAAATCGTTCCGGCGGAAGAGTTCGCGCGTCAACGTGTCGTAAATCCCGGTCTCTTCGCCCTGCAGCACCATCTCCATCTTGTGTGGGATGCGCGTGAACTCCTGCATGATCAGACGCGCGCAATCCGATGTTAGGGTTTCGCGGACTTGCGCGAGGTAAAGAGCGACGATCATAAGGGCCGTAAGTTGCGAAGTGAAAGCTTTGGTCGAGGCCACGCCGATTTCCGGGCCGGCGTGTGTCAAGACCGTGCCGGCGGCCTCGCGCGTGATCATCGAGCCCTGGACGTTACAAATCGCCAGCGTCTTTGAGCCTTTTTGCTTGGCCTCGCGTTGCGCTGCAAGAGTATCGGCGGTTTCCCCGGACTGGCTAATGCAGATGCAAAGCGTTTCCGGACCCATGATCGGATCGCGATAGCGGAACTCGCTGCCGTAATCGACTTCCACCGGAATCTTTGCCAGCCGCTCGATCATGTATTTCCCGGCAAGGCCAGCATGCCAGCTCGTGCCGCAAGCGACGATACGCACGTTGCGGAATGCGCGAAACTCATTTTCCGCAATGTCCATGGAATCCAGAAAAACCTTGCCGCTATCCAGCGAAATACGGCCGGAAAGCGTGTCGCGGACGGCGCGGGGTTGTTCGAAGATTTCTTTTTGCATGAAATGCTTGAACCCACCCTTTTCCGCCATGATCGGGTCCCAATTGATGTGCTGGGTCGCGCGTTCAAGCGTGTGGCCTTCGAAATCCATCACGCGCACGCCATTCTCAGTGAGGACGGCAATATCGCCATCGGACATGAAGAAGACGTCCCGAGTGTGATATAGAACTGCGGGAATATCGCTGGCCACAAAGTATTCGTGATCGCCCAGACCGATCACTGCCGGCGGACCCCAGCGCGCCGCTACGATTTTATTGGGATCGCGAGAGGAAAGAATCGCGAGAGCGTACACGCCGTGCAATTGTTTCACGGTTTTGCGCACGGCTTCTTCGAGCGGACCGCCGTTGTAATGTTTTTCCACGAGATGGGCCACGATTTCCGTGTCGGTCTCAGTAACGAACTTATGGCCTTCGGCGACGAGTTGCTTTTTCAGCTCGACGTAGTTTTCGATGATGCCGTTGTGGACCACCACGATTTCGCCGGTGCAGTCGCGGTGCGGATGCGCGTTCTCTTCCGTGGGGCGGCCGTGTGTGGCCCAACGCGTGTGTCCTAAGCCATAGACTCCGTCGATGGGGTTTTCTCGGATCGCTTCTTCGAGATTGCGGAGCTTTCCAGGAGCGCGGCGGATTTCCACCGAACCGTCGGTTTGCACGGCGGCGACACCCGCTGAGTCATACCCGCGATACTCGAGCCTGCGCAGACCGTCCAGGATCAGGGGAACTACCTTCTTGGGACCGATATAACCGACAATTCCGCACACGAGGATGTCTCCAGTACTGCCGCGTAGAGCTCGATAACAGCGTAGCATAGCCGCGCGCCGGCCGCGCCCATGGAGGAGAGGAGGATTTCGCGGCGGAAAACAGCTCCCGCGGAGTGTCTAGGTCAGCGGAAGGCGTGCTTTCTTACTCTACGATCTCGTATTTGAATTCTTCGATGACGGGGTTCGTGAGAACCTCGCGGGCAATCTGTTCGACTTCCGTCTTTGCCTGATCGCGGTTTGCCGACGCCAGATCGAGCACGAAGAACTTACCCTGCCGGACGTCTCGCACCTGCTCGTGGCCCAGCGAAGCAAGAGCGTGCTGGATCGCTTTGCCTTGGGGATCGAGGACGGTGGACTTGGGCATGACGGTTACATGAGCTTTCATGGCTGGGAAGTATATTTCTTTTTGGCGCTCTCTTCCAGAAAGGCATATTCAAAGCTCGCGCGGACGAGCTTTCGCAGTTCAGGTTCATTCATCCCCAAGCTTGCTGCTACCTGATATTCCCCGTTTATGGACGTGCCGAACATGGCCGGATCATCGCTGCCAAGTACGATAGGCACGCCGTGTTCGAACAGTTGCCGTAACGGATGGTCCGTGATGCTTACCTCCGTGCGGCCCAGTTGGCAGGCGAGCGCGCCGGTGCGCACGTTGCTGCTGAGGCATATTTCGAGCGGGATTCGGCGGTCTGCTAGATCTTTCATCAGCGCCCGATCGTGCATGGCGGCAATTCCATGCCCGATGCGCACCACATCCAGATACTGGATCGCGTCACAAACTGCATGCGCGTCGCCGATTTCCCCGGCGTGAATGAGCGGTTGGAGGCCGGCGCCGCGGACGAAGTCATAGACGGCTGCGAAGTCGCGCGCGGGCAACGCCAATTCGTCGCCGCCGATTCCGAACGCGACCACGCCATCCCGGGCGCACGCGGCGGCCAGCTTGGCGACCTGCATCGCGGCGGGCACGCCAAACTGCCGCACCGCGTCAAAAATCCACTGGACACGCAGCCCGCGCTCCTCGAAAGGCTGCGTCGCGGCGCGGATTGCGGCATAGTTTGCCAGCGGGTCCTGCTTCCGTAGCAGCATCACTCCGACAGAGAGCGTGATCTCCGCGTAGACGACCTTTTGCGCCAGCAAAGTTTCCGCCAGTTTTTCGCATGCCAAGGCGTAGTCGGCGGGGGAGCGTAGGAAAGACGTTACCCACTTGAAGGCCTCAATGAATTGCGTGAAATCTCCAGGCGCGTAGCGTGCGTTAACCTCTGGTGCCGTGAGCAAGACACCGTGGCGGGCCGCCAGCGCCATAACCGTGGCAGGCTCGAGCGAACCTTCCAGATGCAAATGGAGCTCGGACTTGGGCAGTGCGGCGAGTAATGCGTCGATCTGAGGGGGCAAAGTGATTTACTGCGGCAACGCCGGCTTCCCGGCATTTGTCCAGGACGTGAGCCAGTAAGAGCCGACCTGCGTGGCGGCATCGGAAAGCTGGCGGATCAGCACGGCGCCGGCTTGGTTGTAAAAGCGATCGTAGTATTCGTCTGTGTAATCCGCAAGGCCCGCTCTCGCGCGCAGATCGGCGAGCTTGATAATCTCCAGCCAAGCGTGCGCGTTGAGGCAGTTATCAAAGGCATTGTCGGTGGGATCCTTCACGTAGAAAGCGTCGTTTGGACGCATCGGAAAGAAAAGAGAATAGCGTTCCACCAAACTCGAGCTAAAGCGGCTCTGGATGCCCGGGGCATTGCCGGTTCGCGGGTCGCTCGTGTCCGTGGTGTTGAAGGGATCCTGCGTTTCTGCGACGTAATAGGCGAGCAAAGAGGAATCCCGGCGGACCTCGTTCCAATCGCGATTCCGGAATGCTTCGGTGAGTTTTGCGCTGTAGACTCCCACCTGCCACGGTAGAAGACCATTCGCCTCGAGTTTTGCGCGGCTGAACTTGGCAATGGCCGCCTTGTAATTGCGCGGCAGCGCGTCAAAAGGGAAGGGCGAATAGCGGTTCAGATAAAGCACGTGGTAGCGCGCTTCGTTGGGATTTTTTGCGGCGGACTCAATTGGATCGGAAACCGAGGCCGTGATTTTTACGCGGTTTGCTTCGTAATAGCCATGCAGCTCTGGCGGCAGGATGTCCACCGCTTTGTTCGCGATCAAGCGCTGTGCGTTAGCGCCCCAGGCTGCCGCGATAGAAGGCAACACGAGCGCAATGCAGAGAATTATGCTGGCACGGGACGCGAGATCCATCATCGGTCTCCGCCACCAGTTTCTTTGGCGAACTCACTGTGTTTCGCACTGTACAAGAAATACACGATCAAGCCGAGAACCAGCCAAACGACGAAGCGAATCCACGTGATCACGGTGAGGCCCGTCATCAAGCCCCCGCACAATATGATGGAAATCAGCGGAAAGAGTGGCACGAGCGGAACCCGAAAGCCGCGTTTGCGGTCCGGCTGCGAGCGCCGCAGCATGATTACGCCAAGGGAAACCAAGACGAACGCGAAGAGCGTACCGATGTTCGAAAGATCGGCGGCGTCGCTGACAGCGAAGAGTCCTGCAGGAATGCCAACGGCAAACCCAGCGACCCAGGTTGACAAGTACGGCGTCTGAAAGCGCGGATGGACCTTCGAAAAGAGCTTCGGGAATAAGCCATCTCGCGACATCGCATACCAGATGCGAGCCTGGCCATACTGAAACACCAACAACGACGATATCATACCCATGAGCGCGCCGATCACGATCACGGAGCCTGCGAAGCGGCTGGCGCTCAGATGGTGCAGCGCATATGCAACCGGGGAATCGGCGGCTTCGCCCGAGACAAACGTGGTGTATTTCATCATACCGAGCAGCACGATCGAAACGCCGATGTAAAGAATCGTGCAGACGACCAGCGAGCCGATAATTCCGATCGGGAGGTCACGCTGTGGATTCTTCGATTCTTCGGCAGCGGTCGAGACGGAATCAAAGCCGATGTATGTGAAAAAGACAATCGCGCCGCCGGTCACAATGCCACCAAAGCCGGACGGCGCAAATGGTTGCCAATTATGCGGGTTCACCAGCATCCCGCCCACCAGCAGAAATACCAGAATCGCGCCGATCTTGATCGCGACCATGACGTTGTTAGCTTCCGCCGATTCTCGTATGCCACGCACCAGCAGCACGGTCAGCAGAAAAATAATCAGAAACGCCGGTATGTTGAAATAAGCGCCGGTGGCGTGGCCCGATTCCCAAACCGGACTTGACCATTTGGCCGGAAGATTCAGGCCGAAGGCGGAGAGCTGCGACTTCACGTAGGCGCTGAAGCCGATCGCCACCACCACATTGCTGACGACATACTCGAGAATTAAATCCCAGCCGATGATCCAGGCGAAGATTTCGCCGAGGGTGGCGTACGAATACGTGTACGCGCTGCCGGCGATCGGAATCATGGAGGCGAGCTCCGCATAGCACAGCCCGGCAAAACTGCAGGCCACCGCCACGAGAAGAAATGAAATGGCGATGGAAGGCCCTGCGGGCGGGCGCCCATGCATCAAGACGGATGCGGTGCCGCCGTGCCGAACCAAGTTCACGACCAGGTCGAGTATTTGCGCATGCAAGATCGACGGAGCCGTAAAGTATTCGCCGGCGGCGGCTGTGCCCGTCAGCACGAAAATGCCAGAACCGATGATCGCGCCAATGCCCAGCGCCGTAAGCGACCAGGGCCCCAGCGTCTTCTTTAGACGATGCTCGGGCGAATCTGCTTCAGCGATGAGTTTGTCAATGCTCTTGACGCGGAAAAGTTGTGAGCCCACTCGCACCGCCCAAGAAGTCGGGAGAGATGATTCCGACTGTACCTTGAGCCGTCTTTCCGCGCAACTGTGCCGCGGTAGGCGCTCAGCCGGGGAGGAACGGATCGACTAAGCGCGAGTCAGGTTTGCGAAGCGCTCGATGAGTTTCTTTGTGCCGTGATCGCTGAAACTGACGGTAAGCTTGCGGTCGTCATCTTCCCCGTCCACGTCGATAATGGTCCCGACTCCGTAGTTGGGGTGACGCACGCGGACGCCGACAAGCGGGTGGCCTCCGGCGGCGGCTGTGCGCATACGAGGTGCCCTCGCTGGGGTGGAAGTACGCGCGCGCGGCTGCGCTGCAGTGGGATAGCGCCGGACGCGCCGCTCGAATTCATCGGTCGAGTAAGAGTACTCAGGGTCCGCTTCGTAACGCCGCGTGGCGCCCGCGTCGGCAAGGGAGCCGGCCGCCGTCTCGATCATCTCGGCGGGAATTTCGGCCAGGAAACGCGAGGGAAGAGAGCCTTCCACGCGCTCGTTTCCGTAAACGCGGCGGTAAACGGCGCGAGTAAGCGTCAAGGATTCTTTCGCGCGCGTCATCCCCACATAGCAAAGGCGGCGTTCTTCTTCGATTTGCGACGGAGTGCCCATCGAGCGGCTGTGCGGAAATACGCCCTCTTCGAGGCCCGTGAGAAACACGTGGTCGAATTCCAGGCCTTTGGCGCTGTGAAGCGTCATCAGCGTCACGGCCGCGCGATCGTCGAATGTGTCGGCGTCGGAAACGAGGGCGGCGCGATCGAGGAAATCGGAAAGCGTTTGGCCTTCCGCGGAAGTGTCCGCCACGGCGTTGACGAGCTCCCGCAGGTTTTCCGCGCGCGCCGAGTCTTCCGCGGTATGCCGCTGCTCAAGCATGTCTAGGTAGCCGGTCCATTCGAGTAAGTGTGAGAGAAACTCTGCCGGTTCGTGCGAGGCCGCGTCGGTCTGTAACTGTTCGATGAGTAAGCGGAAGTTCTTTAGCGGCGCCAATGCGCCGGAGCTTTGCGCGAGCATTTCGCCGATGGCCGTCCAAATGGAGATTCCCCGGCGATTCGCCAAGTCGCGCAAGGGCTCGACCGTCTTCGTGCCGATGCCGCGCGGGGGAGTATTCAAGACGCGAAGGAGTGCAACGTCGTCCTCAGGATTAAGCGCTAAGCGCGCGTAGGCCAGCGCATCTTTTACTTCGGCGCGCTGGTAAAAGCTGAAGCCACCCACAACTCGGTAACGAATGGCGAACTGACGCATGGCATCTTCAAAGCCGCGGGATTGAAAATTTGCCCGATAAAGAATGGCCAAGTGCTGGCTCGCATCGTTGCGTTGCAGCCGCGAAATCTCGGCAGCGACATGCTCGGCCTCCGCTCGCGCGTCGCGCCCCTCGAAGAACTTCGGGCTCGCGCCCTCACCGCGTGTGGAAATCAGCTGTTTGCCGATGCGCTGCTGGTTATGGCTGACCACGGCGCCGGCAGCATCGAGAATTCGCTGACGCGAACGATAGTTCTGTTCGAGGCGGATCAGCTTCGCGCCGGGAAAATCCTCGGCGAAGTGCAGCAGGTGGCCGACGAGCGCGCCTCGCCACGAATAGATGGACTGATCCTCGTCGCCTACGACGCAAAGGTTCCGCTCCGGGCCGGTCAGCAGCTTCAGAAGCTCGTATTGCGGGCGATTGGTGTCCTGAAACTCATCCACCATCAAATAGCGATACCGATGTTGCCAGGAACGGCGCGCGTCCTTGTGTTCCCGAAGCACCTGCGCGGCGCGCAAGAGCAGATCGTCAAAATCGAGCGCGCCGGCCTTTTGCAGCACAGCCTCATAGGCCGCATACATTCGGGCGGATTGCCGCGCGCGATCGTTGTTGGTGCGCTCGGCGTCAGTAGCAGTTTCCTCCGGTGTGATCGCGTGATTCTTGGCGTAGCTGATGTCGTCCTGAAAGGGCCGCAGCGCCGATCCGCGCTCGGTCATACCCAGTCGCTCGGCGGCGATCCGCAGTGCGGCGGACTGATCGTCATCGTCGTAAATCGCAAAGTCGCGTCGCAGACCCAGCCGTGGCGCTTCCCGGCGAAGCAAGCGCGCGCAAAAGGAATGGAATGTCGCAAGCGTCGGTTCTCCGGCGTTCAATCCTGCGCGAACGAGCAGCGAGCGTACGCGCTCCCGCATTTGATCTGCCGCTTTGTTCGTGAAGGTGACGCCAAGAATATTCTCCGGCGGCACGCCCTGCTGAATCAGATAGGCGATGCGATAGGTGATCGCGCGCGTCTTGCCGGTGCCGGCTCCGGCCAGAATCAGCACGGGTCCGTCCGTCGCGAGCACGGCTTCACGCTGCTGGGTGTTCAGGTCTTCAAGCAGATTCATGGGAGCAGGGCCTAAGGGGCGCGTCCATTGTAATGGACCGAATCAGGGCGGGCAAATTTCGAGAGATGGGCGTGATGTGGCGAGAAAAGAGGAACGGCCACCGATCCGGGTCCTGGCGACGCTCCATCGGGTGTGCCCGCGCGCTTACGAGCCTGTCGTTGCCAGCGGAACGTCAAAGAACAGCAGCGCCTTTCCGCTGCCCATTTCCTTCAGGTCCGGAACATAAAAGCGAGACGAATTGATCCATTCAAAATGACCATCCAAGTCGAAGTAAAGCAGCCCGTGCACCGTGGCATGGGGCGGCAGAATATCCGAAGCCAAAGCGGCGGAACGCAACTTTCCTTGCAACTCGTCAAATTCTTTACCTTCTCCGCCGCCCATCCCTGGAATCGGTAGTTTTCTTCGTGATTTTGTGGGGTCTTTGCCGCTGCCTAGCGTGATGGCGGTAGCGTCCCGCGCGCTCAAGGGGCTCAGGTCTTGCTGCTGCTCGCCCGGCGGTGTGACCGTTAGGCGAATTACATCGAGATCGATCTGAATCGGAGTGCCGGTGTCATTGCGGAAGTAGGCATCGATCGCCACAATGCCGGCGACATAAGGTGTTTTATTGCCGAAGCGCGCTTTGTAATCCTCAGGTTTCAGGAGCGGATCGACCGCCACGAGTAAGCCTTGATGATCGTCATGCGCGGCCAATTTGCCCGGATCCTTAGCAGGCGGCGCCTCCTGAGCTAGCGATGGGAACGTCAGAGACAGAAAAGCGCTTGCCAGAAGCAAAGCCAAAAGTTTGGTTCGCACGGGAGGATTGGATGCGTCGGCCAAGGCAGTTCGTTGCCGATAATGGTGGCAGCGGCGCGAGAAAGCAAGCTCGCTATAATAATCGCTTCTGCGCGCTACTCGGAAAGGGTAAGGTATCGTTCGATGCTCTTGCGCGGCCGGGACGTAAATGTATTTCCTCTATAGTTTTCTGGCGGCTATCTTCGCGCTGGTGGCGGCTCCGTACTTCGTCTGGAAGGGTCTGCGGACCGGAAAGTATCTGAGCAGCCTCGGGCAACGCATGGGTTACGTGCCGGGGGATGTGCGGGCCAAGATAGCAGCAGGCGCCGCCATCTGGGTGCACGCCGTGTCCGTAGGGGAAGTGATTGCAGCGGTGCCACTGGCGCGATTGCTCAAACAGCAATTCCCGCGAAGCGCGCTGGTGATTTCCACGACCACGCAGACCGGCCAAAAAATGGCGCAGGAACGGGTGGGCTTCGTTGATGCGGTATTTTACTTTCCGTTTGATTGGGCCTGGATGGTGAGACGGACGTTGCGCGCCATTCGTCCTTCATCCGTAATCATCTTGGAAACCGAAATCTGGCCAAATTTTTTGCGAGAAGCGCGACGATCCCGGGTTCCTGTGGTCTTCGCGAATGGACGGATCTCGGATAAGGGCTTTCGAAAATATCAGAGTCTATTTTCTTCTCTGGGTATACTTCGCGGTTTTTTCAAACGCGTTCTGGCGAATGCGAGTCTCTTTCTCATGCAAACCGAATCGGATGCCGAACGCATTCGCGCGCTGGGTGCTGCTTCCGATCGTGTGTGCGTTACCGGTAATTTGAAGTATGACGCCGCTTTGCCGGCGATCTCCTCTTTCGAAATTTGGTTGAAAGAGGTACTGGACGGCACGGCGCGGCGGCCTCTGATTGTTGCCGGCAGCGTTGTTGCCGGTGAGGAAAAGGCGATTCTTGAGGCGTTTGCCGTTGTGAAAGGTCGTATGCCGGGCGCATTTCTGATGTTGGCACCACGCAAACCCGAGCGCTTCGAAGACGCGGCGAGCGAGATCACTCAGGCGGGCCTCCAGTTTGTCCGCCGGAGCACGTTGGCGCTCGATCGGTGCGGCCCGAACGGATTGGGTCCGGGGGCGGACGTGTTGCTGCTAGACACCATTGGCGAATTGGCCGGCGCGTATCGTCTGGCCGATCTGGTCTTCATCGGGGGATCTTTAGTAGCTGCGGGCGGACACAACATCTTGGAGCCGGCGGCGTTTGGCAAGGTGCCCGTGTTCGGCCCTTCGATGGAGAATTTCCGAGACATTGCACGCGCATTTCTCGATCGGGGCGCCGCCCGCCAGGTGCAGGATGCGCGCGAATTGGGCGGAGCATGGCTGGAACTGATGGAGAATCCCGGAATGCGAGACGGCATGGCCGAAGCCGCCCGGGCGATTGTGGACGCGAATCGCGGCGCGACGGCGCGCACGCTCGCACGGATCGTCATGCTGCTCGGTCAGAATTCCGATGCTACGGCCGGGAAAATCGTCCGCGAACCGGCGGCAGCTTCCACAACCGTGCGCCGGAGTGGTTCTTGAAGCTATCTTCGGCCGCCCGCGCTGCGCTTTGGCCCGTGTCGCTCATCTGGGGTGCAGCGGCGAGGCTGAAGGTTTTTGGTTACCGTCACGGCGCATTTCGCACGCGAATGCTGCCGGGTAACGTGATCAGCGTGGGCAATCTCACCGTCGGCGGTACCGGCAAAACGCCCATGGTGATCTGGCTTGTGGAGCGGCTACTGACCGAGGGGAAGCGCGTGGCGATTCTCACGAGGGGATATCAATCTCGGAGGGATTCCGTCGGAATTTCTCAAAGCGACGAAATCGGTATCTTCCGCGAGCGATTCGGAGATCGCGTGCCTATTGGAGTCGGCGCAGACCGCTACGCGAGGGGAGCGGCCCTCGCTCGTGAGGGAATTTCCTGGTTTGTGCTGGACGATGGGTTTCAGCACCTGCGCCTGGCGCGGTCCGCAAACATTGTCCTTCTCGATGCGACCGATCCGTTCGGGGGCGGCCGATTGCTGCCCGCGGGGGGATTGCGGGAGCCTAAGTCGGCATTGAGGCGAGCGGACATCATCGTCGTTACGCGCGCGGGACACGCGCCCGCCATTGAGACGGTCGCGCATCGCTATACGAACGCTCCGATATTTTATGCGAATCCTGAGATCACGGAACTTTGCCGATGGGCTGGGAATGGCGCACAGGCCATCGGGCTTGCGCGTGCTGAATGGAGCGGATTGCGTTTTTTTGCGTTCTGTGGAATCGGCAACCCCAAAGCGTTCGTGCAGGATCTGAAGCAAGTGGGCTTGCATATTGTGGGCCGCGAGGCTTTTGCCGACCATCACCGATACTCGCAGCGGGAATTCGATCGTCTTCAGGCCAAAGCGCGCGAGGCCGGGGCAGCACTCCTCTGCACGGAAAAGGACCGATTTAATTTGGGCGACGTCGCCATCGGATCGGTTCCCGTGTACTTCGCGCGGATGAACATGCGTCCTTCCGATCCCGCAGGATACTGGCAGGCCATCGAAGAAATTTGCAGGCGTTCCAGCGGGATGACCAGGTGAAAATTCTGGTTCGATCGACGAATTGGGTAGGCGACGCCATTATGTCATTGCCGGCGCTTCAGGCGCTGCGTCAGCATTGGCCGGATGCCGAGACTGCGCTCCTTGCAAAGCCTTGGGTGGCCGACCTATTGCGCGGTCAGGAGATCGCGAATCAGTTGATCGTCTATGACTCCAAAGGGCTCCATCGCGGCGCCTGGGGCCGCGAAAGATTGGCACGAGAGCTTCGTCGAGAGAACTTCGATCTGGCGGTGCTCTTCCAAAACGCTTTTGACGCAGCGTGGATCGCCTGGCGCGCGGGGATTCCGGAGCGCATCGGCTACGCGCGTGACGCCAGAAGTTGGTTATTGACGCAGGCGATTGCGGTTCCAAAGCCGGGCGAAACTCGGCCGCACGAATGCTATTACTATTTGGAATTGCTCCGGCGCGCGGGTTGGCTGGATGAGCTGCCCGTGGTAACGGAAATCCGCTTGACGATACCCGGCCAGGCTCGTGAAACGGCCGAAGACAGGCTGCGGCAGGGCGGCTTGCAAGATGCCGGGCTTCGCGTCGCCATCGCTCCGGGCGCGAATTACGGTGCCGCGCGCTGCTGGATGCCGGAGCGCTTTGCGTCACTTGCGGACCGATTCGTTGATGAGTTTGGCGCGGATGTGATACTTTTCGGCGCACCTGCGGAGGAAGAGATTGTCAGGAGAATTGCCGCAGGCATGCGCCACCGCTCATTGAATCTTGCCGGCCAAACCTCGATCGGCGATCTCCCTGGTTTGCTGTCTTGTTGCCACATTTTCATCGGGAACGACTCTGGCGCCATGCATGTCGCCGGGGCCGTCGGCTTACGAACTCTCGGTATTTTCGGCCCAACCGATCCTCAGGGTACCTCGCCCATGACGCCCAACTTTCGAATGGTCCGTCACCCCGTCGAGTGCAGCCCCTGTTTTCTGCGGAGGTGCCCGATTGACCATCGCTGCATGACGCGCATATCGGTTGACGACGCCTATGCCGCGGCGCATAGATGGGCTATGGAACTCGCGGGCGGCGCCCATGCCTGAGCACCTGCCCCGGCGCCGCGCTGTCTTTCTGGACCGGGATGGCACCATTTGCGAGGAAATGGGCTATTTGAATCACATCACGCGCTTCGTGATGTATCCGTTTGCAGCGGCCGCGATTCGCCGGTTGAACGATGCGGGAATTCCGGTAGTGGTGGTGACAAATCAATCCGGGATTTCGCGCCGTATTTTTCCGGAGTCTTTGGTGCATGAAATTCACGCCAAGATGATCGCTTCACTCGAAGCCGAGGGTGCGCGCGTGGATGGCGTGTATTTTTGCCCGCACCAGAAAGCCGATGACTGCGAGTGCCGCAAGCCGCTCATTGGGTTGATCGAGCGGGCTGCGCGGGAGCTGCGCCTTGAGCTGGAGGGCAGCGCTGTCGTGGGAGATCGCTACGCCGATGTCGAAATGGCGCACCGGGCAGGGGCACAGGGGATCATGGTGATGACCGGCTACGGGCGTGGTGATTACGAACTGCACCGTGCGGAATGGAAGAGTCAGCCGGATGCGGTGGTCGAAGATCTCTCCGCCGCCGTGGGCTTGATCCTCGCACGTGGTTTAGCGGGGCATCCGACGCGGGCCGCGGAGGGAAAACCTTGAGCGCCGATCTGACCCGCCTCGAGAGCCTGGTCGAGATGTTTCAGCGGCAGCGCATCGTCGTGCTCGGCGATTTTGTGGTTGATCGTTTTGTGAGCGGCGAGATCTCGCGTGTGTCGCGCGAAGCTCCGGTGTTGATTCTGCGGCACCGCGAGACGGAAATTCTCCCGGGCGGTGGTGCGAACGCCGTAAATAATCTGGCGTCACTTGGGGCGAAGGTTCACCCGGTCGGCGTGGTCGGCGATGACGAATCGGGGCGTGCGCTTCTGGATTATTTCCTCGAGAAACGCGTCGACACCACGGCTATTCTTCGCGTTCCCGGCCGGATAACTCCCACTAAAACACGCTATCTAGCTGGCTGGACGCACAAGGCCGGGCAGCAGGTCTTGCGCGTGGACCATGAGCCGGGAGAACCCCTGGCAACGAACATCCAGAGAAAACTCGCAGCGAAGGCCGCCCAACTGATGCGAAAGGGCGGCGCGCTGCTGGTCTCCGACTACGGCTTCGGAACGGCGTCGCCGACCACGGTCGGATGGGCGCGCAAGGGCGCGCGTTCGAAATTGGTGGCCACGCTTGATTCGCGCTACTCGCTAGAGGAATACCGCGGCTCTGGACTGACTGCTGCGACGCCCAATGAATCCGAGCTTGAGGCGCTCTACCACACGCGCATCGGCAACGACGCCGCCAAGCTCGAACGCGTCGGCAAGAGCACGCTTCGAATGCTGGGGCTCGAAGCGTTACTGATGACGCGCGGCAGCGATGGCATGGTGCTTTTCGAACGCGGCAAGCCGCCTACAGCCATTCCCATCTATGGTTCCGACGAGGCAGCGGACGTGACCGGCGCGGGGGACACGGTAATTGCGGTGTTCACGATGGCCTTGGCGGCCGGAGCGAATTTCTATGAGGCGGCCATACTGGCAAATTACGCCGGAGGGATCGTGGTGATGAAGCGCGGCACGGCTACGGTGACCAAGGCCGAACTTTCCGAAGCGCTGCGAAGAGAGGCCACGGGAACCGCGACTGCCTCGTTTTCGAAAACAAAATGACTGCCCAGCCGCCTCCTGCCGCGCGAACCAAGATTCTGAGTCGTTCAGAGCTACAGCAACGCCTCAAGATCCACCGGGAGCGCGCGGAGAAGATCGTGCTGGCGAACGGCTGCTTTGACATTTTGCACGTGGGCCACGCGCGGTATCTGGCCGGGGCGAAGCGCGAGGGCGACGTGCTGGTAGTCGCGGTGAATTCCGATTCGGGCGTGAGCAACCTGAAGGGCGAAGGCCGCCCCATCCTGGCCGAAGACGCCAGGGCAGAACTCGTGGCGGCACTGGCTCCAGTAGATTACGTGGTGATTTTCGAGGAACCTACGGTCGAGCCTCTGCTTGAGGCACTGCGCCCTCACGTCCACGCGAAGGGCACCGACTATACACTTGAGACGGTGCCGGAGCGCGGTACGGCCGCGCGCCTCGGCATACGCGTCGCGATCGTTGGCGATCCGAAAAATCACTCGACTCGAGACCTGCTGGCCCGCTTGGCCGGGCCTTCGAATGCCTGAGGAGCGCTTCCTGCTGGTGCGGCTGGGGTCATTGGGCGATGTGATTTTCACGTTGCCCACGTTGGCTGCTCTTCGTGACACCTTTCCTGACGCGCAAATCGATTGGGTAATCGACCGGCGGTGGGCGCCTCTGCTGGCGGGAAATCCCGACTTGAGCCATATGATTTCGCTTCCGGATCGGTCCGTCGGAGCTTTTGTCGACTGTGCCCGGAGTCTGCGCGCTTCGAAATACACGTGCGCTCTCGATATCCAGGGACTTTACAAATCCGCTCTGCTGGCGCGTCTTTCGGGGACTCCTTGGCGCATCGGGTTCACGCCCGCATTCGTACGCGAAGGGGGTGCGGCCATGTTTTATACGGAGCGAGTTGTGCCGCGCGAGCCGCACATGGTCGGGCAAAACGTCGAGCTTGCCGTTGCAGCAGGAGCACGCGCGGGAACTCCGCGATTTCCCTTGCACGTAAGCGAAGCGGCTCGCACAAAAATTGCCAATCTCTTGAAGGAGAACACTTGGCAGCAATACGCGGTTCTGAGTCCCGGCGGAGGTTGGCGTTCAAAATGCTGGCCGCCAGAGCGTTTTGGCGCTGTAGCGCGCATTCTTTGGGAGCGCCACGGCTTGCGAGCGTTTATCAACAGCGGACCGGGAGAATCGGAGTTAGCCCGCGCGGTTTCAGAAGCCGCCGGCGATGCCGCGCCGGTCGCGGTCCAATTGGAGCTGGCGGAGCTTATGGCGCTGCTTCAGCGCGCCAGGATCGTTATTGCCGCCGATTCGGGGCCACTGCACCTCGCGGTAGCGCTGGGCACGCCTGTGGTGGGTTTGTACGGGCCAACGAGCCCGGAGCGCAACGGTCCATATTCGAAAAGCGACCTCGTCGTTCGAAACGTCTCCGCCGCGGAGACAACCTACAAGCGGCGCGATGCATATTCTTCCGCGATGCTCAGTATTTCCGTGGAGCAAGTTGCGGATGCCCTCGAGCGGCGGCTCGGACGGGCTGCCGGTCACGGCGATAAGTCCCCATGATGCCCAAGCAGGGAACATTCTGGACGCGCTGGCGCGTCACGCTGGGATATCCGTTGGCCGCGGCTTGCCTGTGGGGGGCGCGCCCCACGCCGAAATCGCTGGTGATCGGCGCCTGCATTGCGATTTTGGGCCTGGCGATCCGCGGGTACGCTGCCGGGTACCTGTATAAAGGCGAGGGGCTGGCGACGTCAGGTCCATATGCGTATACGCGCAATCCGCTCTACCTAGGGAGCATCGTTCTGGCGGCGGGCGTGATCGTCGCTACGTGGTCGTGGGTCGCGTCGGGCATGGTGGCGGCTTATATCGGGATGTTCTATCCCGCGGTGATGCGGCGTGAGGAGGTGGAGCTACGCGCGCGCTACGGCGAAGCGTTCGAACGATATGCGCTGCAGGTTCCGCAACTCTGGCCAAGCTTTAGGCCTAAAGTAAGTTCGGAGAAGCGCTTCTCTTGGGCGCAATACAAGAGAAACCGGGAATACGAGGCGGCCATCGGTTTGCTTGTTGCGCTGGCGCTGCTGGCCGTGCGGATGTGGCTGCGCTGGCGCTAGCGCGGCGCGGTATCGCTGCCCTAGCGGGCTTTTTGTTTTTTAGGAAATATCGAAAGCGAACGCGAATGCTAACACGGAAGAGTTTTTAACGCGCGCGATGTTTCAAGGCTGGGCCACAACCGCAAAAACGGGGTTCCTAAATCAATCAAGCGTTACTGATGCGGAACGTGGCCGCGCTGGATCGGCCAAACCTCTAAGCGAGTGATATTGCCGATAGCACCGCTCCACCTATCTGTGCGTTCTAGTCCGTTCGCGTATACGGTGCCTTCAATCAATACGTACTTTAGACTCAGGCTCTTGAACCGTTGTCGCTGGGACTTGGCCAAGCGGAGTGCGAACGAATTCTTAGTCAGCCCATGCCGATAATCTTCTTCGTGAAGATAAAGAGCATCCCCCTCCAATTCGATACATAGAAAGCCGTGGGTCCGAACGGACTTACCCTCGTAGTTCTCCGGTGCAGCGATCAGAGCAACCATTCCCACGTCGACTGGTTTTGAAACATCGAACGATCCGCCCGCTTGTTGTGCGAAGGGAGCTGCGTTCTCTGTTAAGGCGAGAAGAAAGAACGCCACAAGAACAGCTAACGATCCGGATGAGGACAAGCGCACAGCGTGTTTCATATTTCCCTTCACAACTGGCCTGTTTGCCGCCTGTTGTCAGCCTAGCTTCATCAATTGCGCCGCAAGAACTCCGCACTCCACTACAGGGGGATGGGCAACAAAGTCGCCTCTCACGCCACAGCACCACTCATTCCTCCTGTACGTCGAGTGCCCAACCCCTCGTTTTCTGAAGGGCGGGGCTTTCGTGTTCACTTTGCGGGCGCCGATGACCGCGTTCGTAGTAGCGCTCAAGATTTCTTCGTCATCGTACGCCGAGTTCCCACCCTTGCACAACAAAGGGTGGGGCACCCTCGCGGGGTTTGCGGTGTTGTTAAATGTCGAACGCAGACGCCAATGCTAATATGGAAGAGTTTTCAATTCGCGCGATGTTTCGAGGCTGCGCCACCCGCACGCATCTCTCAGCTGAAGCCACACCTCCGACTGCACCGGTCCGTGGCATGTTTTTGAACCAGTCGAATCTGATGTCAACATGGTGGCTGCCGTCAGTATCGTCACATTCACCATAGACAACAACGCCGGGAAACGTTTTTGCGATCAAGTCGAGAGATTGGTCGACAGTCATGTGCTTTAGGGAAGAAGGAAGATGTGGCAAACTTGTCAGGAAAGGTACTACCAAGCCGATATAAAACACCGGCTGCCGACTCACCCTGAGTTCATGCATTGCCTTTTCCACGGTCGGTTGGCTTTCAATCGAATCAATGGCTCCCGCCGGGCCGTCAGGATTATATTGTGCAGTCTTGTTCAAATGTACCGATGCCAGCTCTGTGTTCAGAAAAGATGTAAAAACATTCCCTATCACAATTCTAATTACGCTTGATCCGTCTTGCGTCACGGTCACATTTTTGTCGTTGCGGAAAATGTCGCGGACAGCGCCAAATCCAACCTCACCCCCTCTTGGAGGCTGAGTGTCGATGGCGGGAAAGGGGATTCCTTTAGAGGGATCCATCTGGCAAGGGCCATGAACGTAGATGCGTATGGCGATTCTCTGTTTAGGCAGCACCGATTGCAGAGCCCTAATCACGACCTCTTCGCTATTCTCGCCTTTAGGCTGAACCTGTTGCTGCCGATCAGGGATGAACCACGTCTGCTGGGCCTCTATGATGTGACCTCCCAGAAGGATCGCGATTACTATGGCAAGCAGCTTCATTTTGTGCCTCATCATTAGGGTCTTATTGGAATTACGGCGTTGCTACAATGCCGGTTGCTGGGTGCCCAACGCTTCGTTTTCTCAAGAGTGGGCCTTTGCTCTGGTTCCGCTGCTCGGCGGTCAGTCGGCCGTGTCGGCCTGCAATGGGAATACCTCGTATCCGCCGCTAATGCAGGCGGTAGACGCTGGCGATCAGGCGACGGAACTTTGAGCCGTAGATCAGGTCGTAGACGGCTTCTTTGCCGGGGAAGAACTGCGAGGCCAGGCGGCAGGTAGCGGCTGCGGCGTCTTGTGCCTCATCGAGGGTCATGCCGCCCTCGGCGATCAGTTGCAGGGCCAGATTGACCGCGATGCGAAGGCGGCGGATCTGGCGGGTTTCGCCGTCAATCTGTTCGGGGGTCGGGAGAGATCGTGCCTGGTCCTGCATAGCGCCGGTAAAATGCTATTATAAACCGGGGACGGACATGCATCCAAACAAACGAACTCATAACGGTGAACCGGTGGTGGTAGCGTATCGCGCGGAAACCGCGGCGGAGGCGACGATTATTCGCGGGTTGCTGGAAAGCGCGGGCATTGCTTCTCCGGCGGACACCTTTACCGATCCATTTCCGATGCAGGAGCCGCCTGCCGGTATCCAGGGCACAGAAGTCCTGGTGTTAGAATCGGCTGCCGGCGATGCCCGGCGGATCATCGACGATTATCAGAAAAATCCCGGCAAAAACGCCCAATAGCGGGCGCGCGGTACCTGCTTCGCCTGGGCAAATGCACTGATTTGAGCTGTCGTGCCATTGCTCAGGTACGTGATGGCGCCGTCCCGGTCGGTGCGAAATACGCGAGCGCCCTCGGCAGCCAGCCTTGCGATCGCCTCAGGACTTGGGTGATTGAAAGGATTATTCTCGCCAACGGAAACGGCGGCAATCGTGGGACGCACGCGTGCCAGGAAGTCCTCGGTTGAGGAAGTCTTGCTGCCGTGGTGTGGAACCTTCAGGAACGTGGCGTCGAGTGGCACATTGTCCGCAACCAGGGTGCTCTCGACCGGGCGCTCGATATCGCCCGCAAGGAACACCGCTTGCGCACCGTAGCGAACACGTAGAACCAGCGAATCGTCATTCCCCGCTTGCCTCACCGCGTCATCCGAATCGGGCCACAAGACCTCCGCGTCGAGATCACCCCAACGAATTACGTCCCCTTGCTTCCAGTGAATAACGCGTGTGCCGCGCTGGCGGGCAGTTTCGAGCAGCTCGCGATAGGCGGCGGAGTTGACGTCGTGGCCCACCCAGAGTTCACCGACACGAAAATTTTCCAGCACGGCGTGCAAGCCTTCCATGTGGTCTTCATGGGCGTGAGTTAAAGCAATGGCATCCAGATGCTTCAGGCCTCGCGACCATAAATAGCGAGAAACCACTTCTTCGCCGACGTCGAAACGGGTGCGCGTGCCGCTGACCCAAAAGGCGCCCGTGCCGCCGCCACCGTCCACGAGCAAAGTCTTGCCGTTTGGCGAAGCGAGAAAAATGGAATCGCCCTGCCCGACATCGAGCACGGTGGTTTCGAGTTGGCCTGGGTATAGGCGCGGAGCAAACGGAGCGATGGCTGTCGCGGTGGCCTCGAGTATCAGCGCTGCCACCGCCAGAATTTCTCCGACACGCGCCCAAGAACGTACGCGGCGCTGCTTTGGCCGCGTGACTCTACGCCGTTCCGCGAGATGTGCTCCCGCGGCCCGCCGCCTCGCGAACAAAGCGACGAGAGCGAGCGTCGCGAGAAGGCCGATGAAAAGCCATCGCGGCGGATCGGGCACGCGAAAGCCGGACCAGGCCATACGGGCAAAGACTCGGACGTCGGCAAGCAACAGGCTCGTGAGCCAGATCGCAATCCGAGCAAGAAGGTGCCCTCCAGTGCGCCACAGCGACCCGATGGCCAGGGTTGCAAAGCCGGCAGGAACAATCGCAGCGGTCAGTAGCACCGCGCCAACATTGGCGATAGGCCCCAACAAGCTCAGCCGGTGAAACTCGGTCGCCGATAAGGGAAGCATCGCCGCCTGGATCACCAGCGAAAGCAGGCAAAGCTCCCACAGGAGCACCGATGATCGGCCGAGAAAAGCGAGGGCGTTCATGCATCGTTCTTGCCATGGCGCAGAGAGTTTGGCGCTAAGCTGGCTCGCCAACAGACGAATATCAAGCCGTAATTGCACGAGGCGAGGCGAGTAACCCGGATCGCGCGTTTCGTCATTCACGCGAACCAGCGCGCGGCGCAGCGGCTCGGACGTGCGCGCTAGCCAAGGCATGGCAATCCCGCCGATCGCTCCCATCGCAAGAAATGACATCTGAAAACTCGGATCGGTGATTTCGTCCGGGCGAATCAACAGGATTGCGAGTGCGGCCAGGGCGGCGGCCTGAAGAATGTCCAGCCTCCGGAAGAGCGCCGCGGCGAGCAGATAAAATGCCGCCATCAGCACGGCGCGAAGAATCGGGGGCCGGTCCTGCACGATCATGAGATACGCCGTGAGCGCCACCAACGTGCACAGCGAGCAGGGAAGAAGCCCGAGCCGAAGTCTGCGTCCCATCCAGAAAATAAACGCGGCCAGCGCTCCCACGTGCAGGCCTGCAATCACGAGCACGTGGTAGGAAGAGGTTTTGCGGAATTGGTCGGCGATCTCCGTACCTACGAAGCTGCGGTCGCCCAATAGCATCGCCCTGAAGACCGCCGCTTGTTGTGGCGCGGCGCCGAAGATATTGTCAATTTGCTTCAGTAGGGTTCCCCGAAGGCGCGCGAACCACAACGCAATCGAACGTTTGCGGGGCGCGACCGGCTCCATGAGTTCGAGGCTGCGCAGCGTTGCGGTCAGATCCACCCCCTCACGTGCAAGCTGCGCGCGGTAGTCGAACGCGCCAGGGTCGCCGTAATTGTGGGGAACGATCGCTTTGGTAAGTAGCTCGATTCGGTCCCCGGCACGCAGCACGCCTGGAAGGGATGGTTCGTCGCCATAGTAGGTGGCGCGAAGGCCTCCCACGACAGGCAAACTGTTGCCGCCGATTTCGACGCTCTCGAGACCCATTTCGAAGCGCCAGCCCCAGGGCAGATGAAGGGGGTCAGAACGTAAAACGCCACGCCAGCGCAATGGCTGGCTCAAATCGAGCGCGCCTGAAGAAATGAGCGAAGTGACGCGATTGGCAGGAGCGAAGCGGTTTGGTATTGCCGCTGCGAATGATCCCAGCGCGATCCACGCGAGCATCGCGAAGGCGACAGCGAGTCTATCAGCGCGCGAGCACCAACATGCGAAGGCGATGCCGAACAGTCCGCAGGCTATCCCCACGAGCGGCGCCGCCGGAGGGTGCCAGCGGGCAACGCCGATACCGATCGCGAAACTGGAAAGGAGCCAGAGAGCGGGCGCTTTCATGCAAGGCGCTGTAGTTTGACGAGCGCCTCGATATGGTACGTCTGGGGAAATATATCGTAAAGAGTAATATTGTTAATCTTGTATTTCGGCTGCTCCGGCGCATCACCCAGCAGCACGGCCAGATCGCGCGCCAACGTGGCAGGGTCACAGGAAAGATACGTGATTGCCGCCGGCCCCAACGTGCGGAGTGCCTTGAGGGCCGGTTGCGGCACGCCGGCGCGCGGCGGATCGAGAATCACCAGGTCAGGCTTTTCGCGCCAGCGTCCCAAAAACGATTCGACGTCAGCATGGCGGGCCCGGGCCGCCGGCACGGCCTTCAGGTTCGTTTCCAGATCGCGCGCGGCCGCCACGTTGCCCTCGACCGCGATCACACGCTTGAAGTGGGCGGCCAGCGGAATTGAAAAGAGGCCGACGCCGGCAAATAGATCGAGGGCCAGATCGCCCTTTGCTTCGGAAGCCACTTCGTGGACGAGGTGCGGAAGCAAGAATCGATTGATTTGAAAAAAAGAGAGGTGCCCGACGCGGTAGTAGACGCCGTTCACTTCGTAAGAGATATGCCCCGGACCAACCAGCTCGATCGGCCCCTTTTCTTCCTCGTGGAAAAGCAGGCTCGACACATCCGGCACCACTTGCTTGATTTTGTCGGCCATGCCGGCAGGCGAGGCGTGCTTTTTCTCAACGACCACGTTGAGGAGCATAGTCCGATCGGCCGCGTCGGCGAAGGCTTCGATTGCCCGGATGGAAGTTGGCAGTATGCCCTCGGCAAACGCCTTGGATAGCAGCGCCAGCGTGCTCGCGATGCGCGGCGAGCTGATGGGACAAACGTCCGTCGGAACAAGCGCCGACGAGCCTTGCTGGAAATAGCCGATGGAGGGGCGGGCAGGAGTGCCGGTCATACGGACAGCCCACTGCGCACGGTTCCGATACGCGAGGGGCGGCGACTGATGCACGGCAATATCTCCAGACCAGGAAACGCGGCCTATGCGCGACAGCGTTTCGCGCAGGATTTCGCTTTTGTAACGAAGTTGCTGTTCGTACGGTATGTGCTGGTAATGACATCCACCGCACACGCCGAATCTTGGGCACGGCGGTGCGACGCGATCGGATGCCGGCGTCGCCACGCTTTCGAGGTTGCCGCGAACCACTTTGCGCCGACGCTCAGCCGAAGAGACGACGACCAATTCACCGGGCAAGACGTAGGGGACAAAGACGGTGTCACCTTCGTGATGTGCTAGGCCGTCGCCGCCGTACACCAGCTTTTCAATGGTTACTTCAAATGAGTTGGGCATGTAGGGTTGGACTAGGTTAGGTAAAAAAGACTCAGACGCGGCACGCCGCAGACCTCGAAGAGCCGCTTCTGAGTGTAGCGCCGCTCGAGCGTGAGCAATTGTTCGGCAGTCATTTTGCGCCGGTACGGTGCGAGTTGGCGATCTAAATCGCGGCGGATGTCGAGTAAGAGATCGTCGGCGGCAAGCGACGCCAGTGACGTCGCCAGCTTTTCCTCGAGAATACTCAAGCGGCGTTCCAGATCTTCGAGATCGATGGTCCCCGGCGAATCAAGCAGTGGGTTGAGAGCCTCAAGCTTCGCGCGCGTTTCTTGCAGCCGAACGGAGAGTTCCGGTTGTGCGGCCGTGGCTTTATCCGCGGCACGGGTGAGCGCTTCCAGATTTCGCGAGAAGTATGCTTTCAATTCGTTAGCGGAAAAAGGCGCATCTTCGGCAAGGCGCCTCGGCCGGCTGGCCGAGGGTCCGGCACCTGCCGCGGCTTCCTTCTCCTCGTCAGCAGCCTCAATCACCGCGTCCACACAATAAGCGAGTGTCTTCATTTGGCGGCCGGCTTGACCGCGGCGCGAGCGTTGGTAGCTTTCAAAGGCGCGATCGATTCCTTTTTGCACGGCGCTGACGGGAATTCCGGCCTGTTGCCAAGTCTCCAGGATGGCCCAATCGAGCGGAGAAACGAGCAGGTGCGCGCCCCGCTTCTTCCAAAAATATTCTTCGATTTCCGTGAAATAGTTGAAATAGTTAAACGCGCCGGTCGCATCCATAGTTAAAGCTTGAGGCAAGTTCACGGGCGCTTTCGAGAGCCCTTGGCGGAACGCTTCCCGGGCGAAGCGGCAGCGATGTGACGCTTTCCCATGCGCTCCCAGATGATTCGCAGGCCATCAAGCGTCAGAAACTCGTCCACGCGATCGATGTGGCGCGAGCCACTGGCCACCAACGGCGCCTGGCCGCCGGTAGCCACGACGCGAGTTTTCTCGCCGAGTTCCGCCTGAATGCGCTCGAGGATGCCATCCACCAAGTCCACATACCCATAGTAAAGCCCCGACTGCAAACATGCCACGGTGTTCGTGCCGATCACTTTGCCGGGATCGCGAATTTCCACGCGGAAAAGCCGCGCCGCGCGCGCGAACAGCGCCTCCGCCGATATGCCAATTCCCGGCGCGAGAACACCGCCAATATACTCACCCTCGCTCGAGATCACATCGAAGTTGATCGCGGTGCCGAAATCCACGGAGATGCACGGCGAACCCATTTTTGCGCGTGCCGCGATCGAATTTACGATACGATCGGCGCCTACTTCCTGTGGGTTGTCGCAACGCACCGGCATCACGTCCTGCGCGGCGGGATCGACGAAAAGCGCCTCCTGATCGAAATAACGGCGTGACATTTCCGCCAGAGTCCAATTCAATTGCGGCACCACGCTGCTTATGATCACGCCGCCGATGGCGCTTTGCTTCAGCCGGGCCAGCCGAAGCAGGTCGCGAGAGAGGATTCCGTACTCGTCGACCGTCTGGTCGCGAGCAGTTGTCAGTCGCCAATTGGCAAGCAGGCGGTCACGATCAAAGACGCCGAGGACTGTATTGGTGTTGCCGAGATCAATTGTGAGCAGCATCAGGGGCCTCGGAGATATCCGCCGCAAGCACTGTTTCCGTAACTCCGCCGGGACGCGTCACGCGCAACATCCCACTCACGTCCAATCCGGCCGTGGTGCCTATGAAAGAGTCCTGCGCGGTGCTGACGCGTATGCGTTTGCCCTGCGCGTAGCTGGAAACTTGCGCAAATCGCGCCAAGATCGGAGCGGCGCCATCGTGCAGCAGTTGATTGTAGTAGGACTCAAAGGAACGCAGCAACCGAACCGTCAGCTCGATGCGCGAATGGGCGCGACCTGTTTCCATGCGCAGCGACGTAGCAATTTTCGTCAGCGAATCGGGCATGCGCGCTTGGTTTACGTTGATGCCGATTCCAACGACGACGAAGCGCACGCGATCGGGTTCGGCGTACATTTCCGTCAATATCCCGCACAGTTTTTTTCCATTCAGAAGCACATCGTTCGGCCAGCGAATGTCGGGCCTTGTTCCCGCTAGCTCTGCAACCGCGTCATAGACGGCCAAACCGGCGGCAAGCGTGAGAGTTGGCGCCTGGGACGGCGGCAATACCGGCCGGAGCAGTATGCTCAAGTAGATGCCGGAGGAGCGTTCGGAATGCCACGAACGGCCGGCGCGGCCGCGCCCCGCGCTTTGTTCCTCGGCGAGCACGATCGCGCCGTGCGGCTCGCCCACATGGCCCAGCTCCATCGCCACGCGATTCGTGGAGTCTACTTTGAAGAAATGGTAGATGCGACTGCGGAAGGGCGAACCGCGCAACTGCCTGCGCAAGATATCCGGAGCGAGGACGTCCGGCATGCGTTCGATGCGATAGCCGCTGCGAGGATGGCCATTCACCTTCACGCCCACGGCGCGCAGCTTATTGATCCAGCGCCAGACGGTCGAGCGCGTTATGCCGATTTCGGCAGCGATTTTCTCGCCACTGATCACCAGCATGGGGCTATCAGCGAGCAAACCGAGCAGTGCATCGAGATGGCGATCTGTAGTGCCCGAGATGTTTCGCGTCGGCATGGAATGCGCACACTCGTGCAGCACACGAGTGCGGATTGGTCTGAAAGAGTACTCGCGCTAGGGCAGTTCCACAAGCAGGCTCAGATCGGCTGCGGGTGCGGAGTGCGTTAGCGCTCCTACGGATATGAAATCAACTCCGGATTCGGCGTAGGCGCGAACCGTGGCGAGGTCAATACCGCCGGAGGCTTCGACCGTGCATGCGGGGCGGATGGCGCGTACCAGCGTGGCCAGGCGCGCGCATTCGGCGGGAGAGAGGTTATCCAGCAGCACCGAATCGGCTTGTGCTTCCAGAGCTTCGCGAAGCTCCGCTTCATTGCGAACTTCAATCTGGATGGGAATTGCGGCGGATGGAGAGGCCGCGCGAGGTGGCTCATAGGATTCATAGGCAGTCATCGCGCGATCCGCGTGACGTTGCCCGCCCTGCGGAACGGCTTGGCAGGTGGACCATGCGCGAGCACGACGCAGCGCTTCGCCAATGCTTCCGGCAGCGGCAATGTGATTTTCCTTGATGAGGATCGCGTCGTAGAGTCCAAAGCGATGGTTTGTGCCGCCACCGCATCGCACCGCATATTTTTCGAGCGCGCGGAGCAGGGGAGTGGTCTTGCGAGTGTCGCGGAGGCGTGCTTTCGTACCAGCCATGGCTTGCACGTATTTGTGCGCGGAAGTGGCCACCCCGCAGAGATGCGCGAGGAAATTCATGGCGGTGCGTTCGCCGCTGAGGATCGCGGCAGTATGCCCGGAAAGGGAAGCGACGCGATCGCCCGGCCGCGCACGCGAACCTTCAGCGCACTCTGCGCTGAAACTCACATTCGGATCGAGGTTGCGGAACACGCGCTCCACTAGCGGCAGGCCGGCGATCACGAGATCCTGTTTCGCCACGATTCTTGCGCGCGCATTGGCGCTTGACGATATCAGCGCGGCTACCGTCGCGTCTCTGGGGCCGATATCTTCTTCGAGAGCGCTGCGAACCAAGTGCGCAAGTTCGGGGCGATCCCAATCGAATTGAGCCGCGGATGGTTGGTCAGCCATTGGGAGCGGGACGGCAAAGGCCCGGACGACGATTACGGCGCGCCGGCTTCGAGTTGCTGGCGCCTCTCGATCAACTTCTGACGCTTAGTCTTTTGCTCGCCTAAAGTTACCGTCATATCCTCCACGATCTTCTGGGGGGCCTTACTCCGAAAAATATCGTCGCCTAGCTGCCGTTCCTTCGAGGCAATGTCTCTCTCCACGCGCTCGAATTCTTTCTTGATGCGCGCCAGTTCGGCCTTCACGTCAACGGTCTCCGCGAAGGGAATGCGCAGATCGTATTCGGCCGTCGCGCGGACGCCTGCACCGCCCGAGTCAGAAGCTGGATCAAGCCGCGTCTTGTTCAACGAGAGCGATGAAAATGGCGTAAGCCGACAAATCGCCTCTGAATTGTGATTGATCAGCTCGCGGAAAACAGGGTTGGGACAAAAAAGTTCCGCCACGACCGGGCGCTTGGGATCGAGCTTCAATTCGGAACGGAGATTTCGAGCCGTGGCGATGAGTTCCTGAATCGAGGCAATGTTTTCCTCGGCTAGTTCGTCTCTCCAGCCTTGAGACGGAGCGGGGAATTGCGCCAGAGCGATGGAGCGCGCGCCGGCGGCCTGGGGCAATTGATGCCAAAGCTCTTCGGTGATAAAGGGCATCAATGGATGCAACAGGCGAAGAGCCGCTTCGAACACCGCAAAGATATTACGCCAAGCGGCGCGAGCCACTTCCCGATCCTCTGAGGAAAGGCGCGGCTTTGTCCACTCGATATACCAGTCGCAGAAATCGCCCCAGAAGAAGTGATAGACCTCGTGGGCGGCTTCGTGAAAGCGGAACCCCTCCATGGCTTGATTGAACGCAGTGATCACGCGCGCCAATTGTGAAAAGATCCACCGATCGATCAGAATGTCCTGTCCAGCGGTCTTATAGGGCGCCGCAGCCCGCACTTGCGGCGAGGCCAACTCTTCCAAAGAGTCGGCAGCACCTTGCTCATATTTCTCCAGATTTATGAAAAGGAAGCGCGCCGCATTCCAAATCTTGTTGGCAAACGCGCAATAGCCTAGAACCGCATCTTCACTCAGCGCGATGTCGGTTCCTGGCGCCGCCTTGATCGCCAGCGTGAAGCGCAGCGCGTCCGTGCCGTATTTTTCCATCCAATCCAGCGGATTCACCACGTTTCCGCGCATCTTGGACATTTTTTGTCCCTGCGCGTCGCGGACGAGCGAATGCAGGTAGAGCTGACGGAAGGGAATCCGCTCTCCGACGCTCTTTCCCGAGGCCAGATGCGTGCACAGCATCACCATGCGGGCGTCCCAGAAGAACAAGATGTCGTAGCCGCTGATCAGCAAGCTTGTCGGGTAAAACCTGCGCAAATCGGCCGTGTCATCGGGCCAGCCGAGCGTAGACAACGGCCAGAGGCCAGAGCTGAACCAGGTATCGAGCACGTCGGAATCCTGTTCGAGATTCGACCCGCTGCATTTAGCGCATTTTTCCGGTGGGCTGGCTGGCAGCGCGCTCCCGTCTACGATAGCTACCTGGGAGTCACGTGCGGGCGTCATTTCACCGCAACCCTTGCAATGCCATACCGGGATGCGGTGGCCCCACCAGAGTTGGCGTGAAATACACCAATCGCGGATATTGGCCATCCAGTCGAGGAAAATCTTGCGCTGATTTTCCGGCGCGATCGAGATTTGGCCGTTTTCGACGACTGTGGCAGCGACTTCCGCGAGCGGCTTCATCTTGCAGAACCATTGCGTGGAGACGCGCGGCTCGACCACCGTTTTGCACCGGTCGCAGATCGCCACCGAATGCGTGTGGTTTTCCACGCGATCGAGCAAGCCGAGCGCTTCGAGATCGGCCACCACGCGCTTGCGGGCTTCAAAGCGGTCAAGCCCGGCATAAGCGCCCGCGTTCGCGTTCATGCGCGCGTCTTCCGTCATCACGTCGATTTCAGGGAGACTGTGCCGGCGGCCCATCTCGAAGTCGTTTGGATCGTGCGCCGGCGTCACTTTCACCGCGCCAGTGCCAAACTCCCGGTCGACCGCTTCGTCCGCGATGATGGGAATTTCGCGATTGGTGAGCGGTAGGCGTACTTTCTTGCCGATCAGGCTCTTGTAGCGTTCGTCCGCGGGATGTACCGCGACGGCCGTGTCGCCAAGCATCGTTTCCGGCCGCGTGGTGGCCACCACGATGCGCACATCGCTTCCGGCCACGGGATAGCGCAGATGCCACAGGTGGCCGCCGCGTTCTTCATGAACGGCTTCCAAATCACTGAGAGCGGTCTGGCAGCGCGGGCACCAATTGACGATGTATCGGCCGCGATAGATCAGCTTTTCGTGGTAAAGACGCAGAAAGGCTTCGAGCACGGCGCGATAGAGAGAAGGATCGAGCGTAAACTTTTCGCGCGACCAATCGACAGAATCGCCCAACCGGACCATCTGCTTCAAGATCGCGCCGCCGCTGTGCGCCTTCCAATCCCACACGCGGCGTTCAAATTTCTCGCGGCCCAGCTCCGCGCGAGTGACCTTCTCCTTCGCCAATTCACGTTCAACGACAACTTGCGTGGAAATCCCCGCATGGTCCATGCCCGGCAGCCAGAGCGTGCGAAATCCGCGCATGCGATGCCAGCGCGTCAGCGCATCAATCTGCGTGTGTTCGAGCATGTGGCCGATGTGGATGTAGCCCGTGACGTTGGGGGGTGGAATCACGATGCAGAATGGAGGGCCGTCCGCGCTTTCCTCCGCGCGAAAGAGGCCGGAATCCACCCATTGGCGCGACCAGCGCTCTTCAATCTGCTGCGGCTCGTAGGCTTTGGCGATTTCTCGGGGCATAGGCACACACGGCGGCGTCAACTCGCCGCTGTGAAACAATTACTATACGGGCGGCACTCGCAGCGCGTCAACGCTGCGGTAAAAGTGAATGCAATGCGCGAGCACAAGGCTCGGGCTATACTGTCGGCCGGTAGACAATCGCTTCAAGGAGAATTCCATGTGCAAACGTATCGCATTCGTTGCCTTTCTCACCGTGGCGCTCGTGGTCCTGACGGTGTCAGCACGACAGGATAACAGCAAGCGTCCCAGCCCGGCCGCTCATGCAGATTGCAATCTTCCCAATGGCACAACGATCCACGTCGATTATTCAAGCCCGCGTATGAATGGCCGCAAGATTTACCCAGGGTTGGTGCCGTATGGCAAAGTGTGGCGCGCCGGAGCAAACGAGGCCACGACCTTTGTGATCAACAAGGATGTGACCGTCGGTGGCAAAGATGTTCCTGCCGGCAATTACACGATTTTCGTGGTGCCCAACGCGGATAAGTGGACCCTGATCGTGAACAAGAAGACGGGCGAGTGGGGAATTCCTTACAAATGGGAAAGTGACGAACTTCTGAGAACCGACATGAAGGTGTCGGCGATCGACGGACCTGTGGAGAATTTTACGATCGGCTTCGATCACGCCGGCGGCAACTGCACTCTGTACATGGATTGGGAGCAAAGACGCGCTTCCGTTGAAATTTCAGGGAAGTGATCCATCTCTTCGCGCGTGCCCGAACGGCGGTTGGCAAAAGAAGACCCCTTCGGGTGGGGTTACTTGCCGGAGAGTTCGCGCTGGACTAATGCTTCAACAACCGGACGCAGCACTTCGCGTTGAATCATCTCGAGCAATTGGGGCTGCATGCGTTCGATGATGCGCGACGTGATATTTTCCACGAGCTCCGGGCTCATTTGAACCGCGTCGTGATTCGTTCCTGCGTGAGACGCGGGCGAATTCAGTTCTTCTTTTGCCGCGGCTTGTACGGCTTCGGCGAGCCCGAAAGGCTTTGGATCTGCCGTCGCATTCGGCTCGACGGCTTCCGCCGCGCGATCTGGGGTAAGCGCGTCGCTCCCCTGGGCCTGCTCTTCAGTCCGTGGCTCGCGCGATTTAAGCTCGGTGGTTGATGGCTCCGCGTAGGATACGGGTTCGTAGGGCACAGGTTCCGGAGCGGGTTCAACGGCCCACTCAGGTACGGAAGCGCTCGCAGAAGTCGGCGTTTCGGAGCGTTCCACGCTGGCGATTACGCCCGTTTCGCCGTACTCGGGTGCTTCCGGCTCGACCGGCGCTTCGTCCGCTCGATTGTACGACGCTTCCACAGGCGCTAGTTCCTCAACGAGAGGTGCTGCCTGGAAAATTACAGCGCTCCGCTCCGGCGCTGGTTCGTCGAACCCCGCCGGAACCGCCGCAGCAAAACCTTCCACGACCGCCGCTTCCTCAAATTCCTCGGCACGGTGATCCCCACGTTGTGAAAAATCGTGTTCGAGGTACTCGCCGATGTCGTGCCCCTTGGAGTCAGCTTCGTCCCCGACGGCTACGTCTTCTGACGATAGGGAAGCGCTCTCGGCGGCGATCTGCGCATCCCCGGACGCACTATTGGCAGCAGGAGGATCGCAGGAATTTTGGGAGGCGATCGAGCTTTCATCGCTCCGTTGGCTCTGTTCCGATCGCAACTCAGCAGGAGGCGGTTCGACGGCAGCAGAAGAGACCTCCAGCCAATCAAACGGTGAAGGACGTGTAGTTTTTGTTTCCAGCCCTCGCGCATTGATTTCGGAATGGATTTCCATCGCCGGAGCGGCCCCTGTTTTTTCTTGCGCACTTTCGGCTACAGGGTCAGGCGAAAATAAAACCGCTGCAGCACTGTTCTTTGCTTCTGGTGCAAATCCTTCCAAAGAGGCGGCCTGTGGCGCGGAGGCTTCAGCGACCTTCGCCAGATCCAGAGCCGAAGTCGGCTCGAGAGTGCCGTCGTTGGCCTTTTTTTCCTCGACTGTCTTCGCTGTGAAGATTGTCTTTGGGGGCCAATACTGCGTTGTTTGCTCTTCTTTGCGGGTGGTCTGGATGCTTGCATCGGAAACTGCGGGCTCATTGGCGACAAGGGAAGGCCACGCTGCAAAGCCGCCTACGGTACCCGGAGCCTTGCTGACGCGCTCTGCCGTCGCGGTGGCCAGCAATTGGTCCAGCGCCGTTGGCTTCAACTCCGCCTCATGTGTGTCGGCCGCGATCGAGAAGTCCTGCACAGAAGTTTCTGCCGACTGCGAAGTCGTGGCCGTTTCAGCTTGGCGGCCTTCTGGCTGGAGTGTCTCGGGATCTCGCAACTCCGCAGGTGCCGGCGCGGAACGACGGCCTTCCGGCCGGCGAGCTTCCGCTCGGCGCGGGGCAGGCGGCACCGCCACTCCTACGGGCGCCGCTGGCCGGCTGTCGGCTACTTTGTTGGAAACGAATTCGCCCTTATTGCCCGCCGCTACCAATTGCGCCGCGACGATTTTCTCAAGCAGGCTCTTGACAAGGTTCACCAGCGGATCGGGCGGAACGAACGGTTTTTTCAGGACGGCGTCGGCGCCCACGCGTTGCGCTTCACGCTCATCAAACGGATCGAACGCTCCGGTCAGCAGGACAACAGGGATGTGGGAAAGTTTCGGGTCACGCTTCACATATTCGCAAACTTCGTAGCCATTGCGAACAGGCATAAAGATATCAGCCAGCACGAGATCGGGAGCGGATTCGCGCATTTTGCGAACAGCTGCCTCGCCATTGCCCACCGCGATGATTTGCAGGCCCTCGTCCTTCAAGGCGAGCGAGACCATCTTTTGAATGTTGCTGTTATCGTCTGCCACTAAAATGGTGGGCACAACTGTCTCCCGTCGGCCGGACCGGCCGCAACATGGCTTAAAACGATAGTTAACACCCAGGGAGAGGGGAGTCAACCTGTACCAAAGACCAATGTGGCTAACACGTTCAGGGGCTTAGAGAGGGCATTAGCCCTCTCCAAGCCTGTAAAACGCTATCCCCAGGGAATAATTTTCTTGATGCCCTTCTTTTTCTTGCTCGAGGATTCCTTGGAAGTGTCCTGTTTGCACGGGGGAGGAGGAGTCTTGCCATCGGTGGAAGAGCCTTGCTGGCTGCTGCTTGTGGCGCTATTGGCGGTAGTGGGTGTGCAGGGTTGACTCTGCGTCGCATTCGGATCGGCGGTGGTGGCTGGCGTTGCAGACGTTCCCGTGCTGTTGGATTCTGGCGGCGCGGTACCAGTCGCCGGCGGTGCCGCAGGCAAAGTGGCTGGCGGAGCCCCTGGTGCAGGCGAAATAGTAGCCGCTGGCCCCGGCGTAGGCTGCGTTCCGGGCGTGATCAGTTGCACGGCTGCGGCGTTCGGAGGAGTGCTCGTGGCTGTGCCGCTGCTTTCGCCAGTGCTGGTTGATGTTTCCGATCCGGCGGTGGTTCCTGTAGAACCTGCAGACGAGCCGCCTGAACCGCCCGTGGCCACGCCACCGGAGACGCTGAGATTTGCAGTGCGGACCAAAGTCTCCATTTCAGATGATTCGTCCGGAGGGGCCATCTGCGGCTGCCCTACGCGGGCCGCCGCGGACATATCCGGCTTACCCTCGAGTGGACCCTCGACGCGATGGAATAACCCCTCCCGGGGATGCGGCATTTGTTGCTCCTGCTGCATGCGCGCGAGCGCGACCGGATCAGCTTGTGGCACGGGAACGCCGAGCTTCTGAAGTTGTTGTTTCGCCTGCGGCGCCAAGGGAGAAAGGGGGTAGTCCCTTACGATCTTTGCGTAGAATGCGCCGGCGAATTGCGTCTTTTCGTTTCGTTGGTAAATATTGGCGAGCATGAAAGACGCCTGGTCGGACTTGCTGTAGAGCGGGTACCGTGCCACAACGTCAAGCAACCGTCCCGCGGCCGCGCGATAAGAACCCTTGGTGTTGTAGTACTGCGCGATGCGGAAGTCTCCGTCGGCGAGGATTTCCTGTACGTTGCGGAGCTGCTGTTGCACCTGCGGAACGAGCGGGCTCTGCGGATACTTCTGCAGGAAAATCTGAAATTCCTGTTCGGCGGACTCAGCCTCGCTGCGGTCGCGATCCGGTTTTTCCACTCGCTTGTAATGCGCCATGCCAACCTGCATTTGGGCGTAGGCAGCTTCATCGAGGAACGGGAAAAAAGTGATGAAATCCTTGTATTCGTTGACGGCTTGGGTCATGCCCGACGTGCCGCCCTCTTTGTAATAGGAATCCGCGATGGCCAATTTCGCTTTCGCAAGATACTCGCTATCCGGGTAAGTGTTGATCAGCGCTTGTAACGATAGACGCGCGACTTCATAGTGGCCCTTGCTTAAGTCCTGCTCGGAGCGCTCGTAGAGCACCTTATCCGGAGCGACCGAATCGTTCGCGGCTGGTCCTGTTTGGGTCGCGGCCGTAGTCGTTTTCTTCTTACCGAGACAGCCACCGAGAAACAGGCTGCCCACCATCGCCGCTATTCCGAGGGTTTTTGCAACTCTCAATTCCAGTACCTCAAACTTTCTCCGCCACGGCTTCGGTGGCGATGTGTTGCAGTTTCTGTACAGCTTCGGCTGGATTGGGAGTGTGAAAAATAGTGGTGCCCGCCACGAGGATCTCCGCGCCCGCTCGCACCAGATCGGCGGCATTTTCCGGGGAAACGCCGCCATCCACTTCAATGCGGTAGGAATATCCGTGACGTGACCTTAAATGGTACAACTGGCGAATCTTTTCGAGCGAGTGCGGCAAGAATTCCTGGCCGCCAAATCCGGGATTTACGGACATCACCAGCACCTGGTCAACCTTGTAAAGAATATCTTCCAGGGCCGCCACGGGTGTGGCGGGGTTAATCACCACGCCTGCGCGGCATCCGTGTTCACGAACGATGGTCATGGCGCGATCCAAGTGACAAGTTGCTTCCTGGTGGATCAACAAGGTATCCGCGCCGGCTTTTGCAAAGGCTTCCACATACTGTTCGGGGTTTTCGATCATGAGATGCACATCCAGCAGGAGCCGGGTTGCCTTGCGGAGGGACGCTACGACGGGCACGCCTATGGAAATATTGGGCACAAAATGCCCATCCATCACATCCACGTGGATGATACGGACGCCTGCGCGCGTGACGGCCTCAATCTCTTCGCCTAATCGAGCGAAATTCGCCGCCAGAATGGAAGGAGCAATTTCGACCTGCGGACGCACTAAACCCCCACATGATTCTAACATATGGGTTGCAAAGGTTTTGCGGGAAAATTTAGGGTTTTATGAAGTGGGGTTCGGCTCCGCCACCGGAGGCCACCTTCAGTTCAACGAGTGCCCCGGCCCCAAGCCGTGATCCAGCCGGCGGAGTCTGGTCCATTACGGTGCCCACAGGCCACTGTTGCGCCGGCACGGACGTGACTTGCACGTCCGGGAAGCCTGCGGAAAGCAGCTCGCGCTGAGCTTCCGTGCCGCGCATGCCGGCGAGAAACGGCATAATCACGGCTACCGGCCGTGAGCCCAGGGGAGAGAGCAAATCTACATGCGAACTGCCTGCTTGCGCTCCGGGCGCCGGGCTTTGCACCACAACGGTATCTGGAAGCGAACCCCTTAGATAAGGAGCCGTAACTTCGCCCAGTTGTAGCCCGGACTGCAGCAACGAGATTCTCGCTGCGCGGATCGTTTCTCCGACGAGTTGTGGCACGGCAGTACGCAATGGGCCTAGGCTTAGAACGACATGGGCGTCTTGCGAAACCTTCACTTTCAATCCCGGCGGAGGGCTTTGACGGATCACGTTTCCTGACGGCGCGGCATCATAGAGGCGGTCGGCCACTTTGAGGACCAGGCCCTGTCGCGACAATAGTTTCCCGGCGTCCGCCATTTTCATGCCCACGAGATTCGGCATATTGACTTCGCGGCCGCGAATGGCAAACCGGATGGTGGTGATCGCGCTCAGAAACGCCGCGGCGGCCAGAATAAAGACAAGCAAACCCATACGCAGGAACCATTCGAGACGCTCGCGGAAGGGCATTTTTATCTACCTCGGGCAGCGTAGCACGCCGCGTGCGGACACCTCAATATTTCTCGATGCGGCATGCGGTGGTCACAAGATGGGCGAAGAGGAGAAGCTCTCGCCTTCCGGTAGATGCGCACCGTTCTCGAATTCGCGTGACGTCACACGCCGGCGGCCCTCGAGTTTTAGCTCCGAGAGCCGCATCCAGGTATTTTCACCGCAAGCGACCAGCAGATTGTCCCCGTGTTTCACAATCGCGCTGGGTCCACCGTTTGCGGCCACGGACGGTGCGTCTACCGGCATACCCCACAAGTGGCAAAGCTGGCCCCGGAAATACGTGAACGCGCCTGGCCACGGATCAAGCCCACGAATGCGATTGTAGATTTGCTGTGCCGTAAGGTTCCAATCGATCAAGCCATCCTGTTTCTTCAGGAGTGGCGCCCTCGTTGCCTGCGTGTTGTCTTGCGGTTGCGGCGTGATCTGCCGACCTTCGAGAGCTGCCAGCGTATCCGCAACCAGCGGAGCGCCAGCCTCCGCCATACGCTGCGCGAGTTGCGACGCCAGCTCGCCGTCGCCGATGTTTATTTTCAGCTGCATCAGAATCGGGCCGGTATCCATAGCAGCGCTGACGTGCATCGTGGTTAGCCCGGTCTCACGTTCGCCGTTGATGATGGCCCAATTGATGGGAGCCGCGCCGCGATACTTCGGCAGCAGCGAAGCATGCAGGTTGACCCAACCCAGTCGCGGCAGATCAATCATGCGCTGCGGAATAAATTGGCCGTACGCGATGATCACTACTGCGTCCGGATGGAGCTGTTCAAAAAACTCAAAAGCCGCCTCTGAGGTGATTTTTTCGGGCTGAAATACTTGAAGGCCGCGAGCGAGCGCCAGTTGCTTTACGGGGGACGCCGAAATCACTTCACCCCGGCCACGCGCCCGGTCCGGCTGCGTAATGGCCGCGACCACATCAAAGGCGGGATCGGCGATAAGCCGCTTCAAGCTCGGCAAGGCAAAATCCGGGGTCCCGCAAAAAACAAGCCGCAGAGCCATTGCGGCCGCTTACCATTCTCCGGTTTTCCGCAATTTGCGAATGCGGCGCCGGATTAGGTCACGTTTGAGCAGGCTTAGGTGCTGGATGAAAAGAGTGCCGTTCAGATGATCGATCTCGTGGCAAAAAGCGCGCGCAAGCAGGTTTTCGCCACGCACTTCAAAGGAATTGCCAAAAGCATCCTGCGCGCGGATGGTGACGAATAGGGGGCGTGGAACGTTCCCACGAAAGCCGGGCAGCGAGAGGCAACCTTCGTCTTCGCGCTGCTCGCCCTCTGCGGCAATGATATCGGGATTGGCGATAACGATCTTTCCGTCCGGATTCTTGCCGACCGTGGTGTCAATCACGGCGAGGCGCAAGCCGACGCCGATCTGCGGCGCCGCCAGGCCGACGCCCTGTGCCGCATACATGGAAATAAACATGTCCGCGCAAAGTTGGCGCATTTCGTCGTCAAACGTTTCGACGTTACGCGTCTGCTGTTCGAGCACTGGATCGCCATACTTCACGATCGGATAAATCTTCATGCCTTTCGGCAAAGCCGAGCCGGCGGGTGGCTCGATCTCCTTCGTTTCGTCTTTCTTGGGTTTGGGGCTCATGCTTGAGCAGCGCCTCTTTGCGTTTTGATTTTGATCTCAGGCCTTAGGTTCTCTACCCGGTCTAGAAGTTCTGGAGTTGCTGCAGATATCCGTCGTAATTTCGCTGCGTCTCGTTCAACGAATCGCCGCCGAATTTTTCCAGGAATGCGCGCGCCAGCACGAAGCCGACCATGGCCTCGCCTGCAACACCGGCCGCAGGCACGACGCAGACATCGGACCGCTCGTAGGCCGCGCGGACCTCTTGCTTCGTAACCATATCCGCCGTCCCCAATGCCCGGCGTAGGGTCGAAATTGGCTTTAGATACCCGCGCACAACTACATTTTCGCCGTTTGTGATACCGCCCTCAAGGCCGCCCGCACGATTGGTCGGTCTGGTGAAATGCTTTGCGCCCGCGTCGTAGCCGATTTCGTCTTGCACTTCCGAGCCATAGGAAGTGGCCGCGCGCACGCCGGAGCCGATTTCGACCGCTTTTACGGCTTGAATGCTCATAACG
>DATNLT010000050.1:0-15792 GCA_035602725.1 Candidatus Acidiferrales bacterium | reverse complement strand
CGAGCGCGCCAAAATAGTGCCCGATGTGCAGACGCCCAGTCGGCCGCATACCGCTAAGCACTCGCTTTTTCTTGACCTCGGATGCGTTCGTCAAAGCAGCTCGTTCCTCATGCTGGTCTTCGACATTCATGCCGTCTTCGTGCCGGCGGAACGCTGCGCGTGGTTAACTCCGCCCGCCTGCGCCAATAAATCGCGCGCAATGATCATGCGCTGAATTTCGCTGGTGCCTTCGTAGATGGAAATCACGCGCGCATCGCGGTACATGCGCTCAACATCACTCTCACGGGAAAATCCGGCGCTGCCGTGCACTTGCACCGCCTTATACACTACGCGATTCACCATCTCGCTGGCATAGAGTTTCGCGCGGGACGCCAAGGGACCCAGCCGCGAGCCGCCGGAGTCGCGCACCCAGGCCGCCTGGTAAACGAGTCCCCGGGCAGCCTCTACCTCGGTTTGCATGTCCGCCAGCATCCATTGAATCGCCTGAAACTCCCCGATGTTTTTCCCGAACGCGCGTCTTTGCTTTGCGTAGCGCGCGGCCGCTTCCAAAGCTCCTTGCGCAATACCTACAGCCTGGGCGGCGATTCCGACGCGTCCGCCATCCAGCGCTTCGAGGGCAATTTTTAGTCCTTGGCCCTCTTCGCCAAGCCGATTTTCGGCAGGCACCTCGCAATCCGCAAGCGAGATTTCCGCGGTATGGGAAGAGCGCAGACCCATCTTATCCTCGTAACGAGCGACGCGAAACCCAGGGAAACCCGCCTCGAGCAGAAAAGATGTGACGCCACGCGCGCCCGCGCTCGGGTCAGTCTTCGCGAAGGCCACGTAGACGCCCGCGTGCCCGCCAGTACTGACCCAACTCTTGGTGCCGTTGAGTATGTATTTGTCGCCCTGCCGGTCCGCGCGGGTTTGCAAGTTTGCTGAATCCGACCCGGCTTGCGGTTCGGTCAGGCAAAACGCCCCTAGGATTTCACCGCGCGCTAGCCGCTCGAGGTATTTGCGCTTTTGCGTGTCCGTGCCGTGCTTGGCGAGAGGAACGCATGCCACTGAATTTGTGACGCTCAGCGTTACCGCAATCGCGGCATCCACCCGAGCGACTTCCTCAAGCATCACCACATAAGCGACCGTATCCAGGCCCGATCCGCCCCACTCCTCTGGCACGAGCATGCCACAGCAACCTAATTCGCCAAGGCGACGCAGCTCCGCCTCGGCAAAGTGCTCCTCACGGTCATACTGGCGAATCTTGGGGCGCACCTCCGCTTCCATGAACTGGCGGACGGTGTCGCGGATGAGCCGTTGGTCGTCGCTGAGAGAAAAATCCATCGTTTCCGTAATAGAAGCGATGCTAGCACAGCGCCGAGCAAAACCGAAAATGGCCGCAGCTCGGACGGGGACGAGCCGAGGCTAGGTCGGAGACTCTTCTCGCCGTGCGGCTCGGGCTTTTGCAGAGGTCAAAGAACGTTCAGTCGCGCAGGATGGTGCGCAGCGACTCGTGAACCTTTACGCCACCGTTGTAGTGAATCAACCCCTGCTTCCGGAAGTTATTCATGAAGAAATTCACACGGGAACGTGTCGTACCTACCATTTCCGCAAGGGTGTCCTGACTAATCTGTTTCAGGATGGAAGGATTCTTGCTCTCGTCATCATATCGCGCCAATATCAGCAGGATCCGCGCCAGCCGCTTTTCGCTCGAATTTACGAGGTGATCGATCAGGTCCTGCCCCATCCTGACGTTACGCGCTACTAGGTAGTTCACAAAATGTGATGCGAGCGAAGGTTGTTCCTCGAGGAGACGCAGCATGGTCTTGCGTTTCAAGATCACAATGGAGCTTGGCACCAAGGCGATCGCCGAGGTCAGGTGTGTTCCACCCTCTACTACGCACGCTTCGCCAAAGAAATCGCCTTGTCCTAAGATTCCCAGCAACGCTCCCTTCCCTCGCTTGGATACAAAGGGCAATTTCACCAGGCCTTCCAGAATGTGATAAATGTCTGAGCACCTATCGCCTTGCGAGAAAATCACTTCGCCAGATTTGTAATGGACCGGCCGTTTTGCGGCGAGCACCGTAGTAAAGACATTCGATGGCTCTGGAAGCATGTTCCCCCTGGGTTTCATCTACCTCCTCGCTGCCGAATCATCGCGAGCCTCACGCATTCGTCTTGGCAAACCAACCAAAACGTGAGAGACCTTTTGTAAGCTAGGTGCGGAGTATCTTCTACTCAAGGCCTGCTACTTCGTCTGTACAAAATTGAACAGAAGGCACAAGGGCATCCAATGGGAAAGCACCTCGATATTAACGATCGGAGTTTTGACGCAGAACTTGGCTGGGGGCCGTTCCGCCACTCGAATCGCGGCCAGTGGCTTCACGAGTTTGATTCGCTTATCGCTTCAGAGGTTGCCGGTGGAAAGCGGCGAGCGGAATGTCGCTGCATATACAGCGTACACAGTACCCTCGGGTGGCACAACGCAGGCAATGGGCTGAGTCTTCACATGCGAAATAATTCGCGCAACCGCTTCGTTTGCGCGCGGCTCACCGGTATATCGGAACCCCTCTTGTCATTCATCTTGAGCATGAAACTAGACTTGAACCACGGCACCACTTCTTTGATCTGGTTGATATTCACCAGATAGGAGCGGTGTGCACGCCAGAAGCGCTCCGAATCCAAAGATTCCTGGAGTTCCTCAATGGTGCGGTAATTCGAGCTGCCTTCTACGTCGCGCGTCACGATGGTAATTAAGCCATCCGCGATCGACGCATAAATTACGTCCTCGGCATCCACAAGCAATAATCTCTGCTGCGATTTCACGAGGATTTTTGCCGGTTGTGACTTCGCCTGTTCGAGCTGATTGACCAAAAGCTCGAGCCGGTCAGCGGGCAGGCTGCTTGCCTCGACGGCCTTTTTGGCGCGCTGCACAGCTTTCCCGATGCGCCCTTTATCGAAAGGTTTGAGCACATAGTCCACGGCGTTCACTTCGAAGGCGTGCACGGCGTAGTTATCGTAGGCGGTAGCGAAGATGATATGCGGGACGCGGATCTTGCGGTCCATTAGCTTCTTGATCACGCCAAAGCCGTTCAATCCCGGCATTTGCACGTCCAGAAACACCACATCCGGAGCGTGCTCTTTGATCAGAGTGAGGGCTTCCTCGCCATTTTTGCCCTGAGCTACGATATTTACTTCCGGAAAGCCTTTGAGCAAGAAGGCGAGTTCGTCACGGGCCGGTTTCTCGTCGTCAACGATCAGCGTGTTGATGCTCACGGTCCTTCTAGTATAGGCCTGCGGCTCTGCGCCCTTCAAACGTGGGCCGCGGAGCACAACCACCTATTTGCGGTTCGCAGGCGGAATGGTTCGCCCCTGATACACCACTGCGCGCACATTCTCGAGGACGCGAATATCGGAGTAAGGATCGCCCTCCACGGCGACCAGGTCGCCTTCCTTGCCTACGGCAACCGTGCCCAGCAAATCGTCTATTCCCAAAAGCTCAGCGCCGTGCTTTGTGGCGGTCACCAGAGCCTGCTGCGGGCTCATTCCGAACTTAACCTCGCTCATCACTTCGTCGCGGCCGGTCCCCTGCCCTGGCTCGTAAGACTGGTCCGATCCGGCAGCGATGTAGACGCCACTTTGCAGTGCCAACTTGTAGCTAGCCAATTGCTTCACCCCGACCTCATTGGCCTTTTTCAACACATAGGATGGCATTCGCATTTTCTCGCCGTTTTGCATTAGGTTGTCGACGATGTAGACAGTGGGAACGAGCGTCACGTGGTGCGACTTCATGTAATCGATCGTTTCTGCATTCAGTTCCGAGCCGTGCTCGATGGAATCCACTCCCGCGTGTAGCGCGGCCAATATCGTCATCAGGTTTTCCGCGTGCGCGGCCACCTTCAGGTGGTCCATATGTGCTTGCTCCACGATCACGCGGAGTTCCTCGGGCGAAACCTGCTCGGCGGTGGGCGAATCGAGCGGCGACAATACACCGCCTGAGGCCAGCACTTTAATCACTTTCGCACCATACTTGATCTGCAGGTGAACCGCTTTCTCGGCATCGTCCGGCGAATTGATGAATCCGTTCAAGGGCGTGTAATAGTCCGTGAGCGGAAATTGCACCGGCTGCGAGAAGAAGTCACCATGGCCGCCGATAATCGAAATGGCGTGAGCCGCCGGGACCATATGCGGCCCGGGAATCGTGCCCTCGTCGATCGCCTCATGCAGCGAAACATCAATGAAATCCGACGTGCCGAGAACGCGCATCGCCACAATGCCGGAGCTCAACGCATAGCTGACCGCTTTTGTGCCGCGGAGCAGCGCCAACCCCGAAGATGGCGTCGACCCGAAAGCGCCGCTCCAGATGTGCGTGTGCGCGTCAATCAACCCCGGCATCACGGTGTAGGAGGAAAGATCGATCTCTTCCGCTCCGGCGGGAGCGGTGACGTCCGCGCCGACGGCGGTGACTTTGCCGTCTGTGATCACCACGCCGGCGTTCGCGATGGGCGGTTTCTCCGCGTCAAAGATCAGCTTGCCGCAGCGCACGTACACCACTTTAGGCGCCGCGAGCGCGCTGAGTGGCGTCAGAATCGCTAGACCAACCAGAACCAGGGTGCGCATGGACTTCATGAGTTCCTCCGCTTGCCTTTTGGCAGATTGCATAACGCAGTAGATGAAAGCGCCGCAAAACTATTGCCGCGCGGCGCAAATGTCAATTGAAGTCTGAATTGCCGCCGGCGCTCGTTGAGTTCCTTGTTAAGATCACGTTTCGCATTTCGGCGCATACCAGGAGGATCGCGTGGCGAAGCCAAAAGCAAAAGTGGTCTCGAGCAAGATGATTTACCAAGGCAAAGTCTTCGGGGTCCGGCAGGACCGTGTGGTCGAGCCCGGTGGAGTCGATGCGCTGCGCGACGTCGTCACGCATAACGGTTCCGTGGTGATCTTGCCGGTCCTGAGCGGAAGGATCTTGCTCGTGCGCCAATATCGGCATACCGTCGGTGATTTTCTCTGGGAGTTGCCCGCCGGGCGCATGGAACGCGGCGAAAAACCGGCCGTGGCCGCAAATCGCGAACTCGAGGAAGAGACCGGCTACCGCGCCAAGCATTTGAAGATGATGATGGACGTCTACCCTACGCCCGGGTTTGTCGAGGAGCGTATGGTGGTCTACGCCGCTACGGGACTCGTGCCTGGCGAATCTCATCCCGACGATGACGAGCGCATCTCCACGAAGCCCTTCAAACTGGCGACTTTGCTCAGAATGATCCGGCAACATCAGATTCACGATGCAAAATCCGTGGCTGGAATTCTTTTTTACGCGCGATTTCTGCACTCGTCGCGCTGACCCGACCACTTCAGTCTCTCGAGGTATCGGTCCCGGCCTTCCCAAACTGCCTCTCTTTCGCCGTATAATTCCCGCATGGAAAACCGTGCCGTCGCCAGAATTCTACGGGAAACCGCCCAGTTGCTCGAGATCGATGGGGCACTTTACAACCGCTATCGCAGCTACGAGCGTGTCGCCGAGTTGCTTGAAAACCTAAGCGAACGCATCGAAGACATCGCCCGCGACGAGGATAAGCTCACGGAACTTCCCGGCATCGGCGACCGCATGGCCGAGCACATCCAGGAAATACTTCGCACCGGTGACTATGCGGTCCGGCAGAAACTTCTAAAGAAATTTCCCGCCACGTTGCTGCAGGTGGTTCAACTGCAATCGCTCGGCCCCAAGAAGGCCGCCTTGATCTGGAGCGCCTACAAGGCTGGCACCGTCGCTGAGGTGCAGAAGCTAGCCGAGGAAGGCAAACTTCGGCTTTTGCCTGGGTTCGGCGAGAAGAGCGAACAGAATATCGTGAAGGCCGCGGCGGTCTTTCACAAAGCGGCCGGGCGATTTTTGATCAACTCCGCCGAGGCGGCTGCGGAAAAGGTGATCGAGCACATCCAAAAGCTCGGCAAACAGATCGAGTCGGTCTCCTCGGCCGGGTCGCTCCACCGGAGCCGCGAAACGATCGGCGACCTGGATTTCATCGTGTTGCTGCCCAAGGATCATCCGCCGGACGCCATTGAGACCATCACCGAACATATCCTGACGCTTCCGGCGATTGACCAGACGCTTGCGCGCGGTGGAAATAAAGTCAGCTTCCGCATGACGAACGATCTGCAGGTGGACGTGCGCATGATTGAAAAGGAGAGCTACGGAGCGGCCATGCTCTATTTCACCGGCTCGAAGGAGCACAACGTCTCGCTGCGCGGCCGCGCCCTGAAAATGGGTTATACGCTCAATGAATATGCGCTTTCGACCGTCAAAGACGAAAAGCGCATTGCCGGCGCCACCGAGGAAGAAATCTATGCAAAGTTGAAGCTCGACTTCATTCCGCCCGAGCTGCGCGAAAACTTGGGAGAAATCGGCGCCGCGGAGATGCACGCGCTTCCCTCGCTCGTCGAACTCCGCGACATTCGCGGCGACCTGCAGATGCATACGGTCGCGAGCGACGGCAAAAACACCATCGAAGAGATGGCCGAGGCAGCGCGCTCTCTCGGTTACGAATACATTGCGGTCACCGATCACTCGAAGGCCGTGACCGTTGCCAACGGCATGGACGAAAAACGCACCCTCGAACAGGCGGCCGCTATTCGTGCAGCCAATGAGCGAGTGAAAGGCATTCGCCTGCTCGCGGGAATCGAAGTGGATATTTTGAAGAGCGGCAAGCTCGATCTCGATAACGAAGTCCTCGCGCAACTCGATGTGGTCGTCGCGTCCGTGCACTCTTACATGCGCATGGAGCGCGACGAAATGACGGAGCGCATGCTCGCCGCCATCGAAAATCCCTATACGCAGATTATCGCCCACCCCACGGGCCGCTTACTGCTGCGGCGCGAGCCTTTCGATTACGACATGGAGAAGATTCTGGATGCTTGCCGCAAAAATGGCGTCGCGATGGAGTGCAACGCTTATCCGGACCGGCTCGATCTGCGCGACGTTCATTTGAAAATGGCACGCGAACGCGGCGTAAAGGTCGTGGTCTCCACCGACTCGCACAGCACCCGGCACCTACCCCTGATGCGCTACGGCGTGCAGGTCGCGCGGCGAGGCTGGCTCGAAAAGAAAGACGTCCTAAACACCCTGCCGCTCGATCAGTTCCTGGCAGCGCTCCGCACAAAACCGGGTACCGCGAACGCCGTGGTTGAATCCCTGGCCAAAACGCAACCCCCCAACGCCCCAAACCCCCGCGGCCGCACCGCCGGCAAGAGAGCCTAACCACCACCGATAATCCGGCCCCCCTTGGGAACACTTTTGCTTCGGTCTGCGTACCTTCCTAGCAAGGGAACGTGTAACCCAACAGGAGAATCCATGCGCAGAATTCTGACCTTAATTGTGGCTCTAGCCGGGATGTTGGCGATCTCCGGCGCCGTGCAAGCCGACCAGTGGAACAAAAGTTATTCGATTGCCGGCCATGCACAACTGCGTTTCACCACAAACGATGGCGCAATCGAAATCATTTCGGCTGACGCCAACAAAATCGACGTCCGCGTGGAAACCAGCGGTTGGCGCATCGGCTCCTCCGAGGTGCAGATCTCCGAACAACAGACCGGCGACGCTGTCGAGATCGAAGTTCGCGTTCCACGCCACAATGGCTTTTTCTTTGGGAGTAACAGTCGTTCCGTACGAGTCTACTTGACGGTTCCCCGCGAATCCGACCTTGATGTTCATAGCGGTGACGGCGACCTGACGGCCAGGGACGTCCACGGCAATCTGCGCTTGGACACCGGTGATGGCGCGTTGCGCGTGGATGGTTTGCACGGCACCCTCCGCTTCCACACAGGGGACGGCCATATCGATGGATCGGGCCTGGACGGCGATGTAGACGCCGATACGGGAGACGGAAGCGTCACCCTCCGCGGACGTTTCGAAGAGATGGCGGCTCGCACCGGCGATGGCAATATCGAGCTTACCGCTGAAAACGGCTCCCGCATGAAAGGACCTTGGAACATCCATACGGGAGATGGTCATGTGCGCATGCGTCTGCCCAATGACTTCAGCGCTGATTTGGACGCGCACACCGGAGACGGCAAGATCGATCTCGACTTTGCCGTGACCATGTCCGGTTCGCTCAGCTCCGGAACGATTCGCGGGAAACTGGGCGGTGGCGGCCTGCCGCTTACTATCCGCAGCGGTGACGGCTCCATTTATATCGAGAAGCTTTAGCGGGTCTACTTATCAATCTAGGGCAGGGCGGCGCGTCGAGTTGGCGTGCCACTCTCTTCATATTTCCCGTCTCGTCTGCGTTGCAAAACCTGCGCTGATCGCGCATAGTACTGTGTTTCGTGCTCACTGCGCGCATCCTTACTCGTTGCCTGCCTGTGCCGCGAGCGTAAATTTTACGATCCAGGGGGAAATGAAATGCGTCGTCCGACCAGTATCGCCGCGCCGAAGGGCAAACTTGGAGTGCTTACGCCCGGCATGGGCGCCGTTAGCACCACCTTCATGGCCGGGGTCGAGTTGGTGCGGCAGGGCGCGGCGAAACCGGTCGGCTCGATGACGCAGCTTGGCACCATTCGGCTCGGTAAGCGCACCGAAAATCGATCTCCGCTAGTCCGCGAGTTTGTGCCACTGGCTAAACTCGACGATCTGGTATTCGGCGGCTGGGACATCTTCCCTGACAACGCCTATGAAGCTGCCGCCAAGGCCGGTGTGCTCGAACCGGGGCACTTGTCCAAGGTGGAGAAATTCCTAAGCGGCATCAAACCTATGAAGGCCGCCTTCGATCACAATTTCGTCCGCAATATTGACGGCAAGAACATCAAGAAGGCAAAGACCAAATACGATCTCGCGCTGCAGATCAAAGAAGACATCGCCGATTTCAAGAAGAAATCCAAGGCCGATCGCCTGGTAATGGTGTGGTGCGGCTCGACCGAGGCTTATCTCACGGCGAACGAAGTTCACAAGACGCCAGAACGCCTCGAGCGCGCGATGAAGGAAAATCATCCCGCCATTGCGCCCTCCATGCTGTATGCCTGGGCTGCCATCACCAGCGGCGTCCCCTTCGCAAATGGAGCGCCGAACTTGACGGTGGACATTCCGGCGATGCAGGCGCTCGCCTCGCGGCACAAAATGCCGGTTTGCGGCAAGGATTTCAAGACCGGCCAAACGCTGATGAAGACGATTTTGGCTCCGGGCCTAAAAGCTCGTCAGTTAGGGTTGAGCGGCTGGTTCTCGACGAACATCCTCGGCAATCGGGATGGCGAGGTGCTTGACGATCCCGAGTCATTCAAAACTAAAGAGGAATCGAAGCTCAGCGTACTGGATTACGTTTTGCAGCCGAAGCTTTATCCCGATCTCTATAGCGACATTCACCACAAGGTCCGCATCGAGTATTACCCGCCACGCCGAGACAATAAAGAAGGCTGGGACAACATCGATATCTTCGGCTGGCTCGGCTACCCCATGCAGATCAAGGTAAATTTTTTGTGCCGCGATTCGATCCTGGCGGCGCCCATTGTTCTGGACTTGGTTCTCTTTCTCGATCTCGCGCAGCGCGCTGGGATGCAAGGGATCCAGGAATGGCTCAGCTTCTATTTCAAATCCCCGATGTGCGCCCCTCAGCTCTATCCGGAGCATGATCTGTTCATCCAGTCCATGAAGCTGAAAAACACCCTGCGTTGGCTGATGGGCGAGGATCTGATTACTCACTTGGGGCAGGAATATTACGACTAAGCTCGAACGCGTCCGCCTAGGTGTGGAACCCTCTGCATCGCGGACGCGTCTGCCCGATTGATATGCGGAGATCAACGATGAAATTTGCTTCCCGATTTTCGCTCCTGGCTGCCGCTCTGCTTTGCGCTTCGGCTGGTATTCCGGCCGCTGGAGCCCAAGCCGCGCCGGCGAATGGCGAAGTCGCGCGAGTAATGGAGGTGCTCGACCGCACGCACCACTTCTCGCAGGCGGTGATTTCTCCGGATGCCGCGCGAGTCGCATTCGTCGAAAGTCTGCCGGGAGCCGGAAAGTTTGGAATTTACGTCCGCGATCTTGACGCCGCGACTGGCATGCCGCGCTTCGTGACCGCCGCCAACAGCGGCGTGCACACCGAAAATGAAGTTGCCTGGTCGCCCGACAGCAAACACCTCGCGTTCCTCTCCGATGCCGCCAAGGCCGGCCAGCAGCAACTTTGCATCGCCGACGCCGTCACCGCGGCGGCGCACTGCCTTACGCACCTGAAAGGCGCGCTGGCCTCCCCATCCTGGTCGCCGGATGGACGCAGCATCGCTCTGCTCTTTATAGAAAACGCGCCACGCACGGCCGGTCCGCTCGCGGCTGAGACTCCCGATGAGGGCGTGGTGACCGACCATCCCTACGAGCAGCGGCTGGCGGTGGTGGATATTGTCTCGGAGCGCGTGCGGCAGATCACGCCGGCGGACACCTACATCTACGAATACGATTGGGCTCCCGATGGAAAGCAACTTGTCGCGACGTCGGCCAAAGGCTCGGGCGACGACAACTGGTGGATTGCGCAACTCTTTACGATTGACGTGGCGACCGGCGCCATGCACTCGATCTATAAGCCGGACGCGCAAACGGAGATGGCCACGCCCCGGTGGTCGCCCGACGGCAAGACCATCGCCTTTATTGGCGGATTGATGAGCGATGAGGGTCTTACCGGGGGCGACATCTACACCGTTACAGCAGAAGGTGGCGAAGCCCGCGACGTCACGCCCGGCATTCACTCTTCCCCGGCCTGGATCGCCTGGCGCCCCGCAAGTCAGCAAGTTCTCTTTGAGGCTCGCGTAGGAGGCGGCGTCAGTTTCGGTGTTGTGGACACCGCCAACGGCGACCTACGCGAACTTTGGAAAGGTGATGAATCCATCGGCATCTCGCAATTCAATATGAGTTTCACAGTTGCTCAGGATGGCATCACCACCGCCGTTGTCCGCCAATCGTTCGCGCATCCTCCGGAAGTTTGGGCCGGCTCGGTTGGCTCCTGGAAGCAAGTGACGGCTCTCAACGCAGCGCTCAAAACACCTTGGGGCGAGGCAAAAAGCATCACCTGGACCAGCGACAGCTTTCAGGTGCAGGGTTGGCTGATTTATCCAAACCGTTTCGACAGCGCCAAGACGGACACCACCAACTCGGCTAAGAAATATCCCATGGTCGTATCGGTTCATGGGGGTCCGGCGTGGGCCGTCTCGGCGCACTGGCCTTCGAGCGGAGAATATGCCGCGTTCCTATCCAGCGCCGGCTATTTCGTATTTCTTCCTAACGCTCGGGGAAGCTACGGGCAGGGCGAAACTTTCACGCGCGCGAATGTGAAGGATTTCGGCTACGGTGATCTAAAGGACATTCTCGCCGGCGTCGACACGGCGATCGCGTCCGCCCCGATTGATCCGAATCGCCTGGGAATCACCGGGTGGAGCTATGGCGGCTTCATGACCATGTGGGCGTTGACGCAAACGGATCGTTTCCACGCTGCTATGGCGGGCGCCGGACTCGCGAACTGGCAGAGCTACTATGGCGAAAACAAAATCGATCAGTGGATGATTCCCTACTTCGGAGCCTCCGTGTATGACGATCCGGCGGTCTACGCGAAGAGTTCGCCGATCAACTACGTCAAGAATGTGAAGACGCCCACGCTGATCCTGGTTGGCGATAGTGATGGCGAATGTCCGCCGCCACAATCCTACGAGTACTGGCACGCGCTGAAGACGTTGGGGGTCAAAACTGAATTTGTGATCTATCCGCACGAAGGGCATGACTTCAAGCAGCCGGAACATTTGAGAGATCGTGTCGAGCGTGTAACGGCGTGGTTCGATCAGAATCTGAAATAAAGCGCGGCTAGCGGCCGGGCGGCGCATGCAGGCCGATAGTCTTTGTGTTATCGTTTTTAAGCTTTTATCTCGCGCAAAGATGGACCGCACGAGAAGTTCTTTGCAATTTTGGCTGGGAGCCCTAGGAGATGAAGACTTCTTATAACGGCGCGACGGTCCCCGCCGAGGGAAAGCCGATCGAGTACGCGAACGGGAAATTCCAGGTCCCGGACCGGCCGATCGTTCCGTTTATCGAAGGCGACGGCACCGGGCGCGATATCTGGAAAGCTTCGCGGCGCGTCTTCGATGCTGCCGTCGAGCAGGCCTACGGCGGCAAGCGTCGCGTGGTTTGGTACGAGGTCTTCGCGGGCGAGAAAGCCTTCAACACCTTTAAGGAATGGCTGCCCCAGGATACCGTGGATGCCATTCGCGATTTTCGTGTGGCCATCAAGGGGCCATTAACCACTCCCGTGGGCGGCGGCATTCGCTCGCTCAATGTCGCGCTCCGCCAAATTCTTGATTTGTATGCGTGCGTCCGGCCGGTGCGCTATTTCAAGGGCGTTCCCTCCCCGGTGTGCCACCCTGAGAAGATGGACGTGATGATCTTCCGCGAAAATACGGAAGATGTTTACGCCGGCATCGAATGGAAGTCCGGCACGCCTGAAGCGAAGAAGCTGCTCGAATTTCTCAACAATGAAATGCTAAAAGGCGGACCCAAGCAAATCCGCTGGGACTCCGGCGTGGGGATCAAGCCGATGTCGCCCACAGGAACCAAGCGCTTGGTGCGCCGCGCCATTCAGTACGCGCTCGATCGTAAGAAGCACGTCGTGACCCTCGTTCACAAAGGCAACATTCAGAAATTCACGGAAGGCGCGTTTCGCGAATGGGGCTATGAGCTAGCGACACAAGAATTTCGGCCATATGTAATTACCGAGCGCGAAAGCTGGATCGTGGATAATCTCGACCGCAATCCACAACTCACCGTCGCGCAAAATGCCGCGCTGATCGAACCGGGCCTCGAACAGGCCACCGACGCATTCCGCAAGAGTCTTTACGCCGAGGTCAGTGGCGTGCTCGATGCGATCTATGCCACCCACGGCCACGGCCAGTGGAAACAGAAGCTGATGATCAATGACCGGATCGCGGACTCCGTATTTCAGCAAGTGCTGATGCGCGCCGATGAATACCAGGTGCTCGCCACGCCCAACCTGAACGGCGATTACCTCTCGGACGCCTGCGCTGCACAGGTCGGCGGTCTCGGCATGGCGCCGGGCTCAAACGTCGGCGACGGCTTCGGCTGCTTTGAGGCCACGCACGGCACCGCTCCGAAGTATGCCGATAAAGACGTGATCAATCCCGGCTCGGTGTTGCTCTCCGGAGCCATGATGTTTGAATTTATTGGCTGGAATGAAGTGGCCAGCCTGATCGAAAGCGGTCTGGGCCGCACCATCGAGCAGAAACGCGTGACCTATGACCTCGAGCGCCTGATGTCAGGAGCCACCAAGCTCGGCACATCCGAATTTGCGTCTGCAATCATTGAGAATATGAGCCAGACCGCGGCGCTTCGCTAGTTGAGGATCATGGCCGGCGTAGATTGGTTTCTGTCCTAATCACAATAAATATTCATTCAAGGAGATCGAAATGCGGAGGAAGGTGACGGTCGTTGGCGGCGGATTTGTGGGAGCCACCACAGCCCAGCGGATTGTGGATAACGAACTCGCGGACGTGGTGCTGACGGACATCCTCGATGGCGTACCCACCGGCAAAGGCCTGGACATGCTTGAATCCACTCCCATCACACGTTCTGATGCGCATGTCAGCGGCATCTCGACTGCGTCCGGCGATTACCGCGAGACCGCGAATAGCGACATCGTCGTCATCACCGCCGGTTTCCCGCGCAAACCGGGCATGAGCCGCGACGATCTCTTGCGCGCCAATTACGACGTAATCAAGGCCGTGGTCGAGCAAATCGTCAAGCACTCGCCCAATGCGATCATTATCGTCGTCACCAACCCGCTCGACGCCATGGCGCAGGCCTGCTACCGGATCAGCAAATTCCCGAAGTACCGCGTGATCGGCATGGCCGGAGTGCTCGATTCCGCCCGCATGAGCACATTCGTCTCGATGGAACTGGGCGTTTCAATTGAAAACGTCCATTCCTTTGTGCTCGGCGGGCATGGCGACGACATGGTGCCGCTGCCGCGCTATTCCACCGTCGCAGGCATTCCGCTGCCGGATTTGCTCCCTGCCGATCGCATTGAGGCCATCGTGCAGCGCACGCGCAAAGGCGGCGCGGAAATCGTGAACTTGTTAAAAACAGGATCGGCTTACTATGCGCCGTCGGCGGCTGTGGTCGAAATGGTGGAAGCGATCCTTAAGGACAAGAAAAAGATTCTTCCCTGCGCCGCCTATCTCGAAGGCGAATATGGTGTGAACGGCCTCTACGTAGGCGTCCCGGTAAAGTTGGGGGCCAAAGGAATCGAAGAAATCATTCAGATCAAGCTGACGGCCGAGGAGAAAGCGGCGCTCGATAAGTCTTCCGCTTCCGTGCGTGAATTGGTTGGGGTTCTCGGCGTTTAGAGCTTCAAATTAGCCCAATAACACGCGGATACGCACATCTATGCTTGTGGCACGGCCTTGGATCGCGCCAGGATGTCATACACGGGCTTGTTGTCCGCGTAGACGCGCCACTCCTTCACCAAACCATTCTCTACAACCGCAAGCCATGCGGTGTTCGCGCGCCATTTATTTTCTGGCAGAAGGTTCCCGCTGACAGCAATCGTACCGCCGGCAGATCCAAATACAGCCACACGGTTGCCGTCTTCAAAAATCTCTTCGTGCGAAACCCAATAATCCGGGCAAAACGTGAAATAGCCTTGCCAGCCGGCGCGCATTTTGTCACGGCCTTGAACCGTCTGACCTAGCGAGTCCACAAATCGGTGATCCTCGCTCATCAATTCAGCCAGCTTGTTCACGTCTCGCTGATTGATGCGATCGAGAAACTGAAGAATGGTCTCGGTGGGACGCATCCGTATCTCCGAGTTGCTTACTCCCCGGCAGGCGTATTCACAGGTCTGTATCGGCGCTTAGCGATGGGCAGGCGTCTTTGGCGCGACCGTTCCCGCGGGCGGAACGAGGGTCGCGGTCTTAACCGTATCCAATTTCGGAAAGCCCTTCTCCGTGTACGCTCGCCCTTCCTTCGTCATCTTTTCCTGATCTGGCGCCCCGGCGTCTCCGTAGCCGCCGTAGAGCTGGTCCACTACATCCATTCCTTGCGTTACTTCCCCGAACGCCGCGAATCTTTGCGAATCGAGGAAGGCGTTGTTTTTGAAATTGATGAAAACCTGAGTCGTCCGCGTATTTGGCGCGGACTCTGCGGCAAACGTAATGGCTCCTCGCGTGTTGCCGTGCTTCACCGGATCGTCTTTGATGGCGGCGTTGTCCCAGGCCTTGGCCACTACCGGGTATGGACTGACGCCAAATTGCGCCATAAATCCTGGTATCACACGGAAGAACGCAACCCCGTCGTAGTAGTGGTGCTTGGCCAGATTGTAGAAGCGGTCCGCACCGATCGGCGCCCAATCGCGCGTGACGTGCACCGTGAAGTCACCTTTCGTCGTCACGAACTTTACGTCGTATTCCGCCGGCGCCTGTTGCTTGAGCAGCGCGGGGTTCAGCAATGCCCGGTCATACGTAGAGCCTGCCGGTCGAGCCGCTGGGTGGCTTGTCGCCGTACCGGGTTTCTGAGCCGGTGGCGTTTGGGCGGTAGCCACTCCAGCAAAAATAAACCCCAACACCAAAACTGCCGGTCGCAACTTCTTCATCGGTTTTCTCCCTCGCTGGCCTCATGCAGCCGCGGCAAAATCTCAGAACAACAGAAGGTCTGTCGCCTTGTGACTCCGGCGTTTAATGCGTCGCCGCCTGCTCCGATGCCTGCAACTCGCGGCTCACGCGCTCGGATTCTTCCATCACGCGCAACAGATTTCCACCCAGAATCTTGCGAATATCGCTTTCCGAATAACC
>DATNLT010000026.1:0-2163 GCA_035602725.1 Candidatus Acidiferrales bacterium | reverse complement strand
GTGTAGGGTTTCTCGCCGCCGATAATTTCGAGTTTCGAACCCGTTGCGATGGCGCCCGCTTCGAAACAGCGGTGCGCTTTCTTCCGCAGATCGCCTAGGTCACCGACGGTTTCACTCCGAATGATGTATTTCGCAGAAGTGTGCGCGGGAATCACGTTGGGCGCATCTCCCCCGTGCGTGGTGAATCCGTGGATGCGATCCGTTTGCCGAATGTGCTGGCGCAGCAAGCCCAGCGAGACCTGTGCAACCGTAAGCGCGTCAGCTGCGTTGATACCCAGTTCCGGGAAGGCCGAGGCATGCGCTTCCTTACCCGTGTATTTCACTTCAAACATCGAGGCCGCGATAATTTTCATCGTGGGCGCGTCGATCGGCGCGGGATGCACCATCATCGCCGCATGGACGCCGCGGAAGGCGCCGCGTTCGAGCAGAAGAATCTTGCCGCTGGCATCGCCCACTTCTTCGGCAGGGGTGCCGATGACGCTGACCGTGAGCCCTATCTCGTCAGCCACCCGCGCCAGCGCCATGCCTGCTCCGGCGGACATGGCCGCGATGATATTGTGTCCGCAGGCGTGGCCGACAGCGGGTAGCGCGTCATATTCAGCGCAGATCGCGATGTGTAGCGGGCCGTTTCCCGCGCGCGCCACGAACGCCGTGGGCAAATCGTAAGCCTTTGCTTCCACGCGCATTCCCGCGCTGCCGAGCATCTCCTCGAGCCAAAGCGAGGCACGCTCCTCTTCAAACCCCAGTTCCGGGTGCGCGTGTATGCGATGGCTCAGCGCCGCGAGCGACGCACGCAACTGGTCAATTTGTTCCCGTGCCCCGCTTTTTGCGTCTTTCATGGATCACCTCAGAAACCTCTTGATGCTGGCCCGTTTGACAAGCGTTGCTTCACGGAGCTTTCACAGCTTCGAGCAACTTCTCGGCATGGAGCGCGCCCTCGGGTGTGTCTTCATGCTTGAAGAAAACGTATACGTCCCCACGTCTCACGCGCTCGGCGGTCTCGGTTGCAATCGCCTTGCGATCCTCGGAGGAATATTCTTCCTTGCGCAAGCGGAAATACGAGAAATCGGCGGTCTGTGCTTCTGGCGTCTCCAGCTTCTCGCTTTCCGCTTCGCACAGCGCGGCATTCGCCTCGCGCAGAGCCACGAAGATTTCTTCCGAAAACCACGAATCGTGCCGGAATTCGAAGGCCGCGCGCAGGTTTCGCGGCAGCGCAGCGAGGAACTCCTTCAGCAAGGAAACGTCCCCTTTCAGGAACGGCGGCAATTGAAAGAGCACCGGCCCAAGTTTTTGCGCCTCCTGCAAGGGCCGCAACGCTGCGAGGAAATCGAGCGTGAACTGGGTGGCGTCACGCAGCCGTTTGATGTGCGTGATCGTCTGGTGCGCTTTGATGGCAAACTGAAAGCCCGCCGGGGTCGCCGCGATCCAACCTTCGAGCAATTTATCGGTGGGAAAACGGCGAAACGTGTAGTTCACTTCGACTGTATTCAGACGTGTGGCATAGAACGCGAGAAATTTTGCCGAAGCGAGCTTTGCCGGATAAAAATCGGGCTTCCAAGTGGGATACGCCCAGCCCGAGGTACCTGCATAAATCCGTGCCATGGAAGATCAGTGTATCGAGAAATACAAAAGATGGCTGCCGATTTGTTTGAAAGTGCGGGCCCTCCCAAATTTGAGGTATGTTAGGCTGGCGGTTTCGCACGTGCGCTTTGTCGCGGGCGATCTGCTGGCATACTTCGCTTTCGAGGCTCACTCATGAAAAGGCTGTTTGTCCTCATTATTGTTTTCGCCGCTTCCAGCACCTTCGCCGCACAATCACCGACAAATGCCGAGGTTGCGCGCTGGGAGCAAGAGGCCCGCGACGTCACCATCGTGCGCGACGATTGGGGCATCGCGCACGTCCACGGCAAAACCGACGCAGACGCCGTCTTCGGGATGGAGTACGCGCAAGCCGAGGACGACTTCAATCGCGTCGAAACGAACTACATCAACGCGATGGGACGCCTGGCCGAAACCGAGGGCGAGGCCAAAATCTATCAGGACCTGCGCATGAAACTCTTCATCGACCCCGCCGCGCTGAAGACGCAATACGCATCGAGTCCCGCGTGGCTGCAAACGCTGATGAGTGCGTTCGCCGACGGCTTGAACTATTACCTCTACAAA